>CAIPLM010000055.1 GCA_903865895.1 uncultured Rhodospirillales bacterium
ACGCTGCCGATCTGCCAGAAGGCCAGCAGCGCGGCGGCGATGGCGAGGCGCCAAACGGTGATCATGCCGCCTCCCCCTGGCGGTAGGCCTTCAGCACCTCATCCCGCAGCACCTCCCAGATCCGCTCCTCGGTGGCGCGGAACTCGGCGGTGAGGCGGATTTCCGCCACGTCACGCGGCCGCGGAAGGTCGATCGCAAACTCCGCAATCGGGCGGGTGGCGGGGCCGGCTGAGAGCACGATCACCCGGTCCGACAGGCTGATCGCCTCCTCCAAGTCATGGGTGATGAACAGCACGGATTTCCGGTTGGCCTGCCAGATCGCCAGCAGCTCGTTCTCCATCATCTGCCGCGTCTGCACGTCGAGCGCCGAGAATGGCTCGTCCATCAGCAGGATCGGCGGATCGAGCACCAGGGTCTGCGCCAACTGCGCCCGCTTGCGCATGCCGCCCGAGAGCTGGTGCGGATATTTACCGCCATGCCCGGCGAGGCCAACGCGGGCGAGCCAGCCCTCCGCCTGCACTCGTGCCTCGGCCCTTGGCACGCCGGCGAATTCCGGCCCGGCGGCCACGTTGTCCCGCGCGGAGCGCCAGGGCATCAGGCTGTCGGACTGGAACAGGTATCCGGCCTTGCGGTTGATACCGAGCAACGGCGCGCCATCCACCAGCACCTCGCCCCCGCTCGGCCGCAGCAGCCCGGCGGCGAGGTTCAGCAGCGTCGACTTGCCGCAGCCGGTGGGGCCGACGACGGAGACGAACTCCCCCTCCCCCACCGCGAAGCTCGCCCCGCCTACCACCTCCGCCGCGCCGAAGCGCAGCCGGATATCGCGGAATTCCAGCCGCGCCATGCGCTCAGCGCGTCTTGTAGACGATGAAGCCCTTGATCGCGTCGAGCAGCGCCTCGGTCTCGTCGCCGCGGATGGAGTGGCTGCTGTTCTCGAACACCCGGAAATCCGAACCGGGGATCAGGCCGTGGATTTCCTCGCTGAACTCCACCGGGCAGATCCAGTCATGCCGCCCGGCCATCACCAGCGTCGGCGCGGTGATGTTGGCGAGCTCGGGGCGGAGATCATAGGTCTGCAGGAAGCCGCCGGGGGCGAAGGCCATGTTGATCGCATCGGGCGCCAGGATGCCGCGGGCGCGGCCGGCCTTGGCGGCGGCGGGATCGAACTTCACCGCGTACATCGGGCCCATTTGCTCGTAGTAGTGGAGCAGCTTCTCCTCGGTATCGAGCTCGCCGGCCCAGAGCTGGTCGCACACAAGCTTCTGCTCCGCCGTGCCGCGCTCCGCCACGATCTGGCGCGCCCGGGCGTTGAAGCCGGCATGGGCGGCGGTGACGATGAGGATGAGGTGCGAGACGCTCTCGGGGTAGCGTGCCGCATGGGCCATCGCGACCATGCCGCCATAGGAGGTGCCGATAGAGACGATGGGGCCGAGGCCGAGATGCAGGCGCAGCGCCTCCATGTCCTCCACATTCTCATCGAGCGTGTATTTGGCGACGTCACCGCGCGCCGAGCGGCCCTGGCCGCGATGGTCGAAATAGACCAGCTGCATGCGTTCGGCGAGCGGCGAGAAGCCGGGCTTGAAGCCGGAATGGTCGCCACCCGGCCCGCCATGGATGATGAAGGCCGGCGGCTTTTCCCGCATCACCGGCCCGTCGGGCACCAGGCCCGCGCCCTCGACGTCGAAGTAGATTTCGGTATCCCGGATTTTCGCGCGCATGGGTCCCTCCCTGGAGCCAGGCGATTGTGCGGCGAGGCGCGGGGGCAAGCAATAAGGCCGGCGCATTGCAGCGATCCCGCCGCTTTGCTTTCTTGCGGCGATGCAGCGAAGCGCGATCAGGCGGGACGGCGCGTGGTGGCCCTGGGTCATGATCTCGCTCGCGCTGCACGCCGGGCTGCTTGGCCTGTGGCCGCGCGCCGCCGTGCGGCTGGCGGAAATCCCTGTCGCGGCCGAGGTGGAGCTGGTGATGGCGCCGCCGGAACCCGCCCCTCCAGCCGACCCGCCGCCCGCGCCGGTGCCCGCGCCTCCACCTTCGCCTTCGCCTTCGCCTGCGCCGGAACCACCACCGCCCCCTCCCGTGGCAATCGAGGCACTCGCGCCCGAGGTTCCACCGCCGGTAGTGACCACCTCACCCGCCCCGCCCCGCCCAACGCCCCCCCGCCAGGCCGCTCCACGCCCCCGCGCCGCGCCGGCGGAGGCCGCCCCAGCCGCGCCGTCCCTCCCCGCCCCTGCGCCCGTGATCGCGCGAAACCCGGAGGCCGAGTGGCGCGCGGCGCTGGCCGACTGGGTGCAGGCGCACAAGACCTACCCGCCCTCCGCCCGCCTGCGCGGCATCGAGGGCACCGTCACCGTCCGCTTCACCGTGGCGCAGACCGGCGCGGTGACAGAGGTGGCGATCACCGGCCCCTCCGGCGCGCTCGCGCTCGACGAGGCGGTGCGCCGCATGCTGGAGGGAGCGACCGTTCCGGCCTTCACCGAGGGCATGCCGCCCACCCCGCGCAGCGAAACCATCCGCGTCGGCTTCAGGCTACAATAGCGGCCCGGCCAGGGGTTCCAGCAGCTCGGGCCCATCATTGCGCACGTTGTTCACCGCGGTGGAGACCGGCCAGATGCGAAACCCCGCCTCCGAGGGCCGCAGCATAGCGGCCGGATCGCCCGGCGCCTCGCCCAACCAGGAAGGCCAGTCCGCCGCCTCCAGGATCACCGGCATGCGCTCATGCAGATGGCGCAGCTGCATGCAAGCTGACGTGGTGAGGATGGTGTAGCTGCGGATCACCTCCCCCTCCGGCGAGCGCCACCCCTCCCACAACCCGGCCGCGACGATCGGCGCGCCATCTGCCCGCGCGATGGCATGCGGCAGCTTGGCGGTGCCCATCGCCTGCCACTCATAGAAGGCGTCGATCGGCACCAGGCAGCGCCGGCGGATCAGCGCGTCGCGGAACATCGGCGTGGTCGCCGCCGTCTCGGCCCGCGCGTTGATCGGCTGCCTGGTCGCCTTGAGGTCGGTCACCCAATGCGGCACCAGCCCCCAGCGCAGCAGATCGAGATGCCGCGCGCCGCTCTGTGGATGCAGCCGCACCACCGGGGCGAGCCGCGTCGGCGCCATGTTCCAGGTCGGCGCGAAATTGGGCGCCGGGTTGGTGGTGGCGAACAGCCGGCGGATTTCCTCGACCGACCGGAACGCCGCATATCGGCCGCACATCGTGTTCCCCGGGGCCTTCGCGGCCGCCGCCTTTCATGGTGTGATCGCTTGCAAGGAGAATGCACGACGATGTCCACCCATGGCAAAATGCCGCCGATCTACATCACCTACCTCAACCGCTTCGACGTCGAGGAGCTTGACCTCACCGACGGCGAAATCCTCGGCGCCATCGAGGCGCAGCTCGCCGCCCAGGGCCGCGGGGAGACGGTGATCGAGCCGCGAACCCATCTGGTGCCGGGCGACGGGATTCGCGGCCATTACAACGTGCTGCGCGGCGCGATCGGCGGGGATGTCGACCGCGCCGGGGTGAAGGTGGTGAGCGACTATGTCGACAACTACCTGCACGGCCTGCCCTCCGAGCTCGCCGTGCTCACCTTGTTCGACCGCCGCGTCGGCAAACCCACCGCCATCCTCGACGCCTCGGCGATCACCGACATGCGGACGGGCGCGGTGAGTGCCATCGGCGCGAAGTATCTGGCGCCGAAGGGCGCGAAAATCCTCGGGCATATCGGCGCGCGGGGGACGGCCTACTGGAACGTCCGCCTGATCGACTATTTGTTCGACCTCGATGAAATCCGCGTCCATTCCCGCCGCCCCGAGAGCCGCGACGCCTTCGCGGAGAAGCTGCGCGCCGATCTCGGCAAGAAGGTGGTGGTCACCGATGACTGGCAGTCCTGCATCGAGGGCGCCGATATCGTCATCGAGGCCTCCCGCCTGGTGGAGCCGGAGCCGCTGCTGAAGACGGAGTGGATCAAGAAGGGCGCGCTGGTGATGCCATACGGCACCATGTCCGCCCTCGAACTCTCACTGACGGATATCATGGACAAGCTGATCGTCGATGACTGGGGGCAGGTGCATGCCGGCAAGTTCGGCGCCATGCGCCAGCACGTGAACGCGGGCAAGCTCACCGAGGCGACGCTGCATGCCGAGATGGGCCAGATCGTCGCCGGGCTGAAGCCGGGGCGGGAAAGCGCGGAGGAGACCATCCTGTTCTGGCATCGCGGCCTCTCGCTGTCCGACATCGCGCTCGGCCATGCCATGCTGGAAAAAGCCGCGCGCATCGGCGTCGGCCAGCGGTTGCGCTTCGCATGAGCGGGTTCATCGCCAATGCCCGCATGTATGCGGTGAGCCCCGAGGCCGAGGCGGCCTGGCAGGAACTGCTGGCCCGCATCGGCGAGACGGCCGGGGTGAAGCTCGCCTACACGCAATACCCCGCCCCGCAGCCGCTCGAGGATTTATGGCGGCGCTCCGATCTCGGCTGCGTGTTCATGTGCGGCTACCCGGTCGCCCTGCAAATCGCCGTGGTGACGCCGATCGCCGCCCCCATCCCCGATGCCGACTGGACCGGCGGCCAGCCGGTCTACCGGTCCGACCTCATCGTGCGCGCCGACAGCCCGTTTCAAACCCTCGCCGACACCTTCGGCCATCGTGCGGGCTGGACGGTGGAGCACTCCCATTCCGGCTTCAACGCCTTCCGCCACCATCTGCTGCGCTACCGCAGCGCCGAGCGCCCCACGCTCTACGCGGAGATGAAGGGCAATCTGGTCACCGCGCGGCGCATCCTCGATGAGGTGCGCGCCGGCAGCATCGATGTCGGGCCGCTCGATGCCTACTGGCACATGCTGATCGCCAAGTACAAGCCGGAACTCACCGCCGATCTCCGCGTGGTGGAGAGCACGGATACCGCCCCCGCCCCCTGCTTCGTCGCCCATCCCTCCCTCCCCGCCGGCGCGGTGGACCGGCTGCGGGCGGCGTTTGCGGGGGCTGCCGAGGCGCCGTGGTTCGCGCCGCTGGGCAAGGCCCTGCTGCTGCGCGGCTTCGCGCGGGTGGTGCGCGGCGATTACCGGCCGACACTCGAATGGCATGCCGAGGCGAAACAGGCGGGGTATCCGCTGCCGGCGTGACGACTCGCCTTCGTTAATATTTCGTGCCACGCTTTCCTCCTGATTGGCATGTCGGGGGGCGTCATGACGGTTCGCAGCTTCCAATGGTTTGGCGGAACTGGAGATGCCTCGGTCGCCGGCAACTGGATTGATGTCACCAATGATGGGCTGTCCTCCGCCTCCGGCAAGCCGGCTGCCGCCGACACGGTGTATATCAATTCCGGCAACTTGACCGGCAGCGCCACCGGCGACACCTACTGGATCAACAATACCGCGACGTTCACGGCCGTCAGCTTCACCGCCACCACCCTGGTGCAGCAGAATGCCGGCGTTCTGACATTTCAGCCCAGCGGGATTTTTCCCAGCGTGCTGACGACGCCAGTCTTCGCGCAGCAGCCCGGGGCCGATCTCGAACTTCCGACCAACACGGTGCTTAACGCGACCGGGATGTTGACCAGCCCGACCAATGGCTATCTGAATTCCGGCTACGCGATCGGCACCGTCAACGTGACTGGCGGCAAGCTGAATGCCGGCGGGCAGTTCTTCATCGGCAACAACAACTATTCCAGCGCGATGACGGTCAGCAACGCTGGCACCTTCAATGCGTGGGGGGCCGACGTCAGCAGCGGCAACAACAACGCCGCCAGCCTCACCGTCACCGGCGGCGGGTCCGTGGCCAACGTGGTCGGGGGGCCGGTGTCCGGCTCGACCAATTCCGGCGGGTCCCTGCTCGTGGGCACCAATTATCCCTATGAGACCCAGACGAGCGGCACCATCACGGTGACCAACGGGGCGTCGTTCTACGTTGCCGGCTCGGTCAGCGACGGCGCCAATACGGCTGGGAATGGTACCATCGTGGTGAACGGCGGGGCGACATTCACCAACGGGGCGGGCGGCGGTTTCAACATCGGCGGCTACGGCGGGCAGGGGCTGGTCTCGGTCTCCGGGCTCGGGCATCTCGTGAAAACCGGCTACCTCGCGGTGGGCGGCGGGAGTGGCGGGGGCGGCACGCTGAGCCTGGGGGCGGCGGGCACCGTCACCGTCGTCGCCGACGGCGGCAATGGCGGCGGGCTCGATATCGGCGGATATGCCGGACCGGCGCCGGGCACCGTCATCCTCAACGGGAATGGCGCTCTGCTCGATGTCAGCGGCAGCACGGGATCTGCCAACATCGTGGTGGGAACGTCCGGTAACGGGGTGCTGACGGTCGGTCAGAACAGCACCGCCAGGTCATCCGGTGGTTTTCTGATTGGCAATCAGGTCAATACCTCCGGAACCGTCACGGTCAGCGGCAGCGGCGCGCTGCTGGCCGCCACCACCGGCAGCGGCATCTTCGTCGGCAACAACAGCACCGGCACGCTGACGGTCAGCAATGGCGGCACTGTCACGTCCGACGGGCAGATCGCCGCCGGCGAATTCACCGGCGCCAATGGTAAGATCATTGTCGCCGGCGGGACGATCGCCGGCGGGCAGGACGTCGATCTCGCGATCAGCGCGGGAAGCAGCGGCGCGCTCAGCATCAGTTCCGGCACGATCGGCGCGGCGGCCAACCTCAATATCGGGGCGCATGGCAATGGCAGCCTCGCCATGACCGGCGGCACGATTTCCGCGGGGATGATCTACAGCGCCGACGATGCCAAAGCCTTTGCCTCGATCGACATCGCGGGCGGTACGCTGGTCTCGTCGAGTTACCTGAGCTTCGCGACCTATGGCGCGGCGTTGATGACGCAGGAAGGCGGGCTGGTGTCGCTCGCCAGCGGGCTGGATATCGCGACGTTCAGCTCCGGTCTCGGCCGGGTGACGATGACCGGCGGGACATTGGCGACCAGTGGGCAAGTCTGAGTCGGCAATGGTGGCTATGGCGCCCTGACAATGCAGGGCGGCACGGTCTCCGCGGCGAATGCGGTGTGGCTGGGCAATGCGGTCGGAAGTGTCGGCACTGTCTCGCTCTCCGCGGGCCTGTTGGCGGGGAGCAATATCCTGGTCGTCGGCAATCAGGGGCTGGCGAGTTTCAACCAGTCGGGCGGCACGGCGACGTTCGCCGGTGACATCAACGAAGCCAATAGCGCTACTGCGACGGGGACGATCACCCTCACCGGCGGCTTCCTCACCGCATCCGGCGCACTGGTGGTGGGCAATTCCGGGCTCGCGAGCTTCATGCAATCAGGAGGCACGACGAGTTTCGGTGGCGCGATCACGCTCGGCGCCAATCCCCGCAGCTTGGGTACGCTGAATCTCGCGAACAGCCTGCTGGCGACAACGGCCGGCCTCACGGTCGGCGCGTCCGGCGCCGGGGTATTCACCGAGGCGAGCGGCACGACGAGCGCCGGAGGCTCGATCCTGCTCGGGGCCAATGCCGGCGGATCGGGCAATTTCGGACTGGTGAGTGGGCAGGTCTTTGCGACCGGCAGTCTCGTGGTGGGCAATGCGGGGGCCGGTCTGTTCACTCAATCCAGCGGCACGACGAGCGCCGGCGGGGCGATCCTGCTGGGGGCCAATGCGGGCAGTTCCGGGGCGCTCAGCCTGTCGTCCGGGACAGTCGCGGCGACGGGCAGCCTGGTGGTGGGGAGTTCGGGGGAGGGCAGCTACGTCCAGACCGGGGGCACCACGAGCCTCGGCGGGCAACTGGTGGTGGGGGCCAATAACGGCGCGACGGGGGTGGTATCGCTCGGCAATGGGCTGATGTTCACCGCCAACACCATCACCATCGGCAACAACACCGGGGCCTCGGGGCTGGTGACGGTGGGGAGTGGCGGGGCGCTGGTGGGGTCGAAGCAGATTGTCGTCGGCAATAACGGGGACGGTCAGCTCACCATCGCAGCGGGCGGCACGGTGCAGACCACCATGCTGCCGCAGACCTCGCTGTTCGCGGTCCAGATCGGCAACAGCTTCGGCTCCGCCGGGCCGGCCAATGGCGCGGTGCTGGTGACCGGCACCGGGGCGCTGCTCACCAGCAACGGCAATCCGGCCTCGATCGGCCCCTCCGGCGCCAACGGCAATGTGCCGGGGGCGGGCAGCCTAACGGTGGCGCAGGGCGGCTCGGTGGTATTCGGCACGCCGGACAGTAATTTGTTCAGCGCACTCACCATCGGAAAATATGGCGAGGGCACGGTGACGGTCACCGATCCGGGCTCGACGCTGACGGTGAACGGCTTCTTCTCCATGGGCCGCGGCGGCGCCGGCACGCTGCTGGTGCAGAACCATGGCAGCGTGGCGATCAATCAGGCGCCGGCCAATGGCAGCGGTTTCGGCATCGGCGTTGGGCAAAGCAGCAGCGCCACCACGGTGGGCGGCAATGCGCAGGTCTATGTCGAGAGCGGCGGCAAGATCTTCATGGATGGCAGTTTCGGGAACTCCATCCAGGTCGGCGGCAATGGGGTGAATGGGGCGCTGACGGTGAATGGCGGCACCGTGGAGTCCTCCTACCGCATGCGCATCGGGCTGTCGGTGACGCTGTCGGGCACGCTCTATGCCGGCAGCGGGGTGGTGGCGGTGGGCGCGGGCGGTACGATCCTCGCCGATGGAACCGGGATCACCACCGCTGCCGTGCCGGGCATCGTGGTCGGCGATGGCGTGGGCGCAATCGGCGAGATGGATGTGCGCGGGGCGGCGGCGCTGGCTTCGGCGAACGGGCATACCATCCGGGTCGGCAATGTCGGCGTCGGCCATATGAATATCGGCCAGGCCGGCACGGTGCTGGCTGGTTCCGCCTTCGCGGGCGATGCGGCGGTGGAGATCGGCAAGACGGCGGGGGCGGAGGGGTTCGTCGATCTGACGGATACCGGCTCGGCGCTGACCGCCACCGGGTCGCTGGCAATCGGCGATGCTGGGTTCGGGGAGCTGAGCATCGCCGCCGGCGCCGTGGTGAGCGCGACGGCGGCGACGCTGGGCGTGCAGGCGGGCGGCGTCGGCCAGGCGATGCTGGGCGGGACGGGCGGCAAGCTCGTGCTGAGCGGCGCGCTCGTGGTGGGCGGCGCGGGCGCGGGGGTGCTGAGCATCGCCACCGGTGGCGACGTGATTGCCACCTCGGTGACCATCGGTTCGGCCGGGGCGGTGAATATGCTGGGCGGCACGCTCGATCCGCCCAGCATTTTCAACAACGGGGTGATCACCGGGTTTGGTTTCCTTGACGGGCCGCTGGTGAATGCGGGCTCGCTGATCGCGAGTGGCGGCACGCTGGAGATCGCCGGGGATGTTTCGGGCGGCGGCTCGCTGGCGCTCGGCAGCGGCGGGCTGGTGCTCGATGGCGCGGTGGCGGCGGGGACGACGATCAGCTTTACCGACGGGCCGGGGGCGCTGACGGTGAGCGCGCCGGCGCGGTTCGCGGCCGCGATCAGTGGCTTCGCGAGTGGGGATACGCTGTCCTTCCTCGGCGTCACGGCTGCGAGCTACGACACGCCGAGCCATACGCTGAGCGTGATCACCGCGAGCGGCAGCATCGCGCTGCCATTGGTGGCGACGACGGGGGCGATTCATCTCAGCTCCACCGCCAATGGTCTGCTGGTCGCCGCCTGTTTCGCCGAGGGGACACATCTGCTGGCGCCGGAGGGGCGGATGCCGGTGGAGGCGATCCGGCCGGGGCAGATGCTGCGCACCGCCGAGGGGGGCGTGGCGCCGGTGATCTGGGTCGGGCGGCGGCGGCTCGACGTGCGGCGGCACCGGCGGCGGCAGGATGTAATGCCGGTGCGCGTGCGGGCGGGGGCCTTCGCGGCCGGGGTGCCGGCGCGGGACGTGCTGCTTTCACCCGATCACGCGGTATTCGTGGGCGGCGTGCTGGTGCCGATCCGCTACCTCGCCAATGGGCGAACCATCGTGCAGGAGCGGGTGGAGAGCATCACCTACTGGCATGTGGAGTTGCCGCGCCACGGCGTGGTGCTGGCCGAGGGGCTGCCCTGCGAGAGCTATCTCGACACCGGTAATCGCAGCGCCTTCGAGGGGGGCGGGCCGGCGCTTGATCTGCATCCGGACTTCGCCCGCGCGGTGTGGGCGGCGGAGGGCTGTGCGCGGCTGGTGACCGAGGGAGCGGAGGTGATCGCCGCGCGGGCTGAGCTGCTCGCTCGGGCGGGCGCGCTTGGCCATGCCCGCACCGATGATCCGGCACTGACGGTGACGTGCGACGGGCGTGAATTGCCGCTCTGCTTCAGCGATGACCTCGTGATCGCCAGCCTCCCCCGCGGCGCCGAGCGGGTGCGGCTGCGCTCGCGCCGCTTCATCCCCGCCGAGACCACCGCGGACGAGACCGACACCCGCCGCCTCGGCGTCGCCATCGCCGCACTCTGGGCCGATGGGAGGAAGATCCCGCTCGATGATCCCCGCCTCGCCTCCGGCTGGCACGCAGCAGAACCCGATTGGCGCTGGACCGATGGCGATGCCGGGCTGCTGCTGCCCGGCGTGCGCGATCTCGCCCTGCGGCTGACCGCGCGCGGCACCTACTGGGCCGCCACCCGCCCCTTGCATCGCCACGCCACCCGGTGAAACCTGGGCGGATCGACGTTCAGGACCAAACATGACCGAAACTCTCCGCGGGGCCGACATCGTGGCCCGCACGCTGGAACACGCCGGCGCCACCACCATCTTCACGCTCTCCGGCAACCATATCATGTCGCTGTTCGACGCGGCGATCGGCACCGCGCTGGAGCTGATCCACGTCCGCCAGGAGGCCGCCGCCGTGCACATGGCCGACGCCTGGGGGCGGCTGACCGGCAAGCCCGGCGTCGCGATGGTCACCGGCGGACCGGGCCAGGCCAATGCGGTCCCCGCCCTGTTCACCGCCCTCTCGCAGGACAGCCCGCTCGTGCTGCTGGCCGGCAGCCACGCCACCTGGGAAGAAGGGCGCGGCGGCTTCCAGGAGATCGACCAGGCCGCGCTCGCCGCCCCGGTCGCCAAGGCGTCCTGGACCGCGAAATCGGCGGCGACGATCGGCATGGATGTCGCCCGCGCCTTCCGCATCGCCGGCTCCGGCCGCCCCGGCCCGGTGCATCTGAGCCTGCCATCGGACCTGCTGGACGAAGACGTGCCGCTCGATGCCATCATCTGGCCGACGCCGGAGGACTTCGCCGCCACGCCGACGCCCCTGCCCGAAGCCGCCGCCAGTGCCGCTCGCACGCTGATCGCCGCCGCCGCACGGCCTCTGCTGATCGCCGGGCCGCAGTTCGCCACCCGCCCCGGCCGCGCCCTGCTCGCCCGGCTGGAAGAGCGGTTCAATCTTCCCGCCTGCATCATGGAAAGCCCGCGCACCACCAATGACGCCACCTGGGGCGCCCTCGGCGAGGCGATCAGTCAGGCCGACCTCGTTGTGCTGCTCGGCAAGAAGCTCGATTTCACCTTGAAATTCGGCTCCGCCCCCACCTTCGATGCCGCCTCCCGCGTGCTGATGTTCGAGCCGGATGCCGAGACCCTCGCCCGTGGCGCCCGCGAACTCGGCCCCCGCCTCGCCCTCGGCCTGCTCGCCGACAGCCACGCCGCCGGGGAGACCCTGCTGGCCGCCGCGCCCCCGAGCGGAGACCCAGCCTGGCTGGCCACCGCGCGCCGCCTGCTGCACGCCCGCCCCGCCGCCTGGGCCAGCCTCGCCTCGAAAACCCCGGGCCGCCTGCACGCCATCGACGTCGCCCGCGGCCTCAAGCCCTTCGTGGACGCCGACCCCGACACCATCCTGATCTGCGACGGCGGCGAATACGCGCAATGGGCGCAGAGCCTGCTGCGCTGCGAGCGCCGGCTGGTGAACGGTGTGGCCGGCGCCATCGGCGTCTCGTTGCCCTTCGGGGCCGCCGCCCGCAAGGTCGAGCCACGCGCGCCGGTGATCGCCGTGCTGGGTGACGGCACTTTCGGCTTCCACATGGCGGAGTTCGAAACCGCGATACGCTGCAACCTGCCCTTCGTCGCCGTGGTCGGCACCGATGCGCGCTGGAATGCCGAGCATAACATCCAGATCCGCGACTACGGCGCCCAGCGCGCCTATGGCTGCGAGCTCAACGATACCCGCTACGACCTCGTGGTCACCGCACTCGGCGGCCATGGCGAGTTGGTGGAGCGGCTGGAAGACCTGGAGCCGGCGATCGCGCGGGCGATTGCCAGTGGCAAGCCAGCCTGCGTCAATGTGATGATCGAAAGCCACGCGGCACCGACGGTGCGGGCGCGCGATCTCGCCTGAGGGAATGGGAGACAGAGATGCAGGGAATCACGGTCGACGGCGGTAACATGGCCGAAATCACGGAATGGCAGGCGCGCTGCGACCTCGCCGCCGCGTTCCGGTTGTCCTACCGGATGGGCTACAATGTCGGGCTCGGCAATCATTTCAGCCTGATGCTGCCGGGCTATGACGATCGCTTCCTGGTCAATGCCCGCGGGCTGCTGTTCCAGGAGATCACCGCGAGCAACCTGGTGCTGGTGCATTTCGACGGCACGGTGCTCGCGGGCGACCGGCCGGTGCGCAAGGTGGCGTGGAACATCCATGCGCCGATCCATCGCGGCAATGCCGCCGCGCGCTGCGCGATCCATCTGCATCCGCCCGCCATCACCGCGCTCTCGCTGATCGAGGATGGACGGCTGGCGCTGGCGCATCACAACAACCTCATCGTCAATGACCGCGTGGTCTATGACGACGCGATGACCGGCCCGGCGGTGAATGACGAGGCCGAGGGCGACCGGCTGGCCGAGGTGCTCGGCGACAAGACCATCATGGTGATGGCCAATCACGGCGTGCTGGTGGTCGGCCCCACGGTGGAGGACGCGTTCCACGAGCTCGCCGTCGTCGAGGGCACCTGCGAGAACCAGCTCAAGGCGATGTCCACCGGGCGCAAGCTGCGCGAGCAGCCCGACCATCTGCGCTGGAACATGAAGGGCCGCTGGGGCGATGCACTCGATTCGCGCCTCTATCTCGACGCCTGGCGGCGCATCCTCGACAAGGAAGAGCCGGACTACGCAAGCTGACAGCGCGTCGGCCGCCCCCTACGATGGTGCGGGCGGAGCCACCCTCCCCCATCCCCTCCCGCAAACGCGGGAGGGGGGAAGCACACCAGTTTTATGCGACACCAAGTCGAGGAAATAACCATGGTCGCCTTCGCCAGCCTGGGCCACGTCGCGCTGCGCGTGCGCGACGTCGAGCGTTCCGTCGCCTTCTATACGCAGCGCCTCGGCATGGCCGAGATGTTGCGGCTGAACTATGCGGATGGCAGCCTGTTCCTGGTCTATCTGCGTATCACCGACGACCAGTATCTCGAACTTTTCCCCTATGGCGAGGGCACCACGCCCGGCCGCGAGGTGGTCGCGATCAACCATGTCTGCCTGACGGTGGAGGACCTCGACGCCACCATCGCCGGGCTCGAGGCCGCCGGCGTTCCGCTGACTAGGCCGCTCAAGATGGGGGTGGACGGCAACCGGCAGGCCTGGATCGAGGACCCCGATGGGACGCGCATCGAGCTGATGGAAATGGGGCGTGATGCGTTGCAGTTCCAGGCGCTGGCGCGGCTGCGGGCGGGTGGTGGGCCGCTCGAGGTGACGACGCCGACGGAGCGGCCGGAGAGCTTTAAGTAAGGCAAGCGGGTGGAGGGTTCGGCACACGCGCTACCGCGCCGTCGCTGCGCTCACTTTTTTTCCACCTCCAGCCGCAAACAGCGTGAAAAATTTCCATCGCTTGGTAAAAATGACTTGCAATTCGCGTTTCAGTCATCTATTTTCCAATCTATGACATTTGGAATGACTGAGCCGCATGACCGAGACGCCGACCCATCCGCCCTGCGCCGCGCAGGTCATCGCCGCCGTGATCGGCGCGATGCTTTGCGTGCTGCTGGCCGCCCTGTTCGGGCTGGCCGGGGCGCGGCGGCGCGCGCTTGAGCGCCCGGGGGTGATGACGGTGGTGCTGCAGGCCGAGGCCGATGCTGAGATGATTTTCGAGCCCTATGTGGAATGGGTCGCCGTGCCGGCGCCGTGGCGGAATGGGAAGTTGCTGCGCCCTTGGCACGCGATTGTACCGCCGCATCGCGTGCCGCCACATCGTGCGCGGCCGGGGGCGCTGCTGCATGGGCCGCCCTTGGGCGCACTGCACTGTTAGGGTTGCATAACCGGCATGGCCTGACGGGCGATGCGCGGGGGCTTTAGTGCGCCCTGGTGGGGGCGGGGTCCCATCGCTTCTGGAGTCGGCCGAAAGATTGCGGCGGGTGGAACCACCCTGCCCCTCCCGCAAACGCGGGAGGGGGGAGTTCTCTATCGTTCTTTCAAAATCGCATCTGGGCGCGCGCGGCGGGCTCGCCCCCGCCTCAGCCCGGTTTCTTGTCCGGGCTCGGCGTCACCGGCAGAGGGATGAAGCGTGGCGATTCGCCGGACTGCACCAGCATCAGCACGGATTTGCGGTTGGCCTTGCGGGCCTTCTCCACCCGGTCACTGACGTCGGCGGGGGTGGTGACCCCCTCCTGCGCCACTTCGACGATGAGGTCGCCCGGCTTGATGCCGCGCTCGGCGGCGGGGGAGCCGCCCTCGACGTCGACGATCACCACGCCTTTCTGCTCCTGCGGGATCGAGAATTTCGCGCGCAGCTCAGGGGTGAGTTCGGCGAGCTTGATGCCGAGGCCGGCGAGTTCGACCGGCTTGCCGGCGGGGGCGGGGGCGGCCTTGCTACCGGCGGCGGCCTGCTTCTGGTCATCCGGCAGTTCGCCAACCTTGACCGAGAGCGTGACCTCCTTGCCGTCGCGCCAGACGGTGACCGGCACTTCCTTGCCGATATCGGTCTGCGCGACGATCAGCGGCAGGTTGCGCATCTCCTTCACGGCCTGGTTGTTGAACTTCAGGATGATGTCACCGCTCTTGACCTTGCCCTTGTCGGCCGGCCCGTCATCGTTGACGCCGGCGACCATGGCGCCGCTGGCCTCCTTGAGGCCGACGCTTTCGGCGATCTCCGGCGAGACCTGCTGGATGCGCACGCCGAGCCAGCCACGCTTGGCCTTGCCGAAATCGCGGAGCTGGGCGACCACGGTCTTGGCCATGTTGGAGGGGATGGAGAAGCCGATGCCGATCGAGCCGCCGGAGGGCGAGTAGATGGCGGTGTTGATGCCGATCACCTCGCCATCCATGTTGAACAGCGGGCCGCCGGAATTGCCCTTGTTGATGGCGGCATCGGTCTGGATGAAGTTGTCGTAGGGGCCCTGCTCGATATTGCGGCCGCGGGCGGAGACGATGCCGGCGGTGACCGAGCCGCCGAGGCCGAAGGGGTTGCCGATGGCGATCACCCAGTCACCGACGCGGGATTTGTCGGAGTCGCCGAATTGCACGGCGGGGAGCGGCTTGTCGCTCTCGACTTTCAGCACGGCGATGTCGGTCCGCTCGTCGCGGCCGATCAGGGTGGCCTTGAGGCTGGTGTTGTCTTGCAGGATGACGTTGATCTCATCCGCGCCGTCGATCACGTGGTTGTTGGTGATCACGATGCCCGAGGCGTCGACGATGAAGCCGGAGCCGAGGCTCTGCGCCCGGCGCGGCGCCTGGTTGCGGCCGGGCGGCCCGCCATTGGGGCCGTTCGGGCGGTTGCGCTCCATGAAATCCTTGAAGAACTGCTCGAAGGGCGAACCGGGCGGGAATTGCGGCATGTCCGGCCCGCGGCTGTCACGCGCCTGGACGGTCTGGCTGGAGGAGATGTTGACCACACCGGGCAGCAGCTTCTCGGCCAGGTCGGCAAAGCTTTCGGGAGCGGCGCGGGCATAGGCCGGGGGCGCCAGCAGCGGCGCCGCGAGCGGACTCGCGAAGGCGAGTGCCAGGGCGATGGCGGTGGAGCGGAGAACGGGTCGGGTCAGTCGCATGAATTTGGGCTCCAGGAGCATTCAGCAGAGGCGATGGCCGAGATTATCATTTCGGGCTTACCGTAGCTTGCGGCATCTCATTAAGAAGCCGCAAGAAGTCGGCCCCCGGGGTCAACACCAGGCGGGAATTGCCGGCCGCGAAGGCCTCGCGATAGGCGGTCAGCGTGCGCCAGACCTGGAAGAAATGGGCATCACGCTGGAAGGCGTCGGCGTAGACGGCGATGGCCTGCGCCTCGCCCTGGCCACGCAGCTGGTCGGCCTTGGCGCGGGCCTCGGCGAGCAGCACGGTGCGTTCGCGCTCGGCATCGGCGCGAATGCGGGCGGAAGCCTCGGCGCCCTCGGCGCGGGCCTGGGCGGCGACGCGCTGGCGTTCGGACTGCATGCGCGAGAGAATGGCCTGGGTGTTCTCCTGCGGCAGGTCGGCACGGCGGATGCGCACGTCATCCACCCGGATGCCGAAATCCTTCATCTCCTCGTTCACGTGGTCGCGGATGAGACCCATGATGCGGCCGCGGTTGGAGGAGAGCACGTTGAGCAGCTGCTCATTGCCGAGCACGCGGCGCAGGGCGGAGGAGACCACGGAGTTGAGGCGGGCGCGGATGCCTTCCTCGGTGGGGCCGACGGCCTGATAGTAGCGCAGCGGATCGGTGATGCGGAACCGGGTGAAGCTGTCGACGATGAGGCGCCGCTGGTCGCCGAGGATGACTTCCTCGGGCTGCACTTCATAGTCGAGCAGGCGGCGATCGAAGCTGATCACCGTCTGGATGACGGGGATACGGGCATAGAGCCCGGGGGCGGTGATGACGCGGACGGGGTTGCCGAACTGGGTGATCAGCACCTGCTCGGTCTGCTGCACGGTGAACAGGCTGGAGCCGATGCCGAGCACGATGACGGTGAGGGCGGCGAAGGCGATGGTGGCGGCGCGATTCATGGCGCGGTCCCCCGGGTGGGTGCGGGCGGTATCGGCACCGGCCGCGCGATGGGCGGCGGGACGGCGGATTGGCCGCGGTTGGTATCGCCGAGCGGCAGGAAGGGCACGACGCGCTGCAGCTGGTTATCCACGATCACGCTGGGGGTGCGGGTCAGGATGTCCTGCATGGTCTCGATGTAGAGGCGCTGCAGGGTGACGTCCTTGGCGGCCTCATAGGCCTTGAGCACGGAGAGGAAGCGCTGCGCCTCACCGCCGGCCTGGGCGATGGAGGTCTGCCGGGCGCCTTCGGCCTCGGCGACGAGCCGGGCGGCATCGCCGCGGGCGCGGGGGATGATGTCGTTCCTGAAGGACTCGGCCTCGTTGCGGGCGCGGTCGGCATCGGTATTGGCGCGCTGCACGTCACGGAAACTGTCGATGACGGCGGCGGGGGGATCGACTTTCTGGAGCTGCACCTGGGTGATTTCCACGCCCGACTGGTACTGGTCGAGGATCGCCTGCACGCCCTTGGTCACCTCGGCCTCGATGCGGGCACGGGCGTCGGTCAGCGCCGGCTGGATCGGCGTGCGGCCGATCACCTCGCGCATGACGCTCTCGGCGGCGGATTTCACGGTGTAGTCGGGCCGGCGGGTGTTGAACATGAACTGCACGCCGTCGCGGATGCGCCAGAAGACGGCGAAGTTGATGTCGATGATGTTCTCATCGCCGGTCAGCATCAGGCTTTCCACCGCGATGTCACGCAGCGGCTCACGCACCGAGCCGCGGGCGGCCAGGCCGAATTCGCCACCCGAGGCGAAGCCGACCTCGGTGCGGTTGATGCGGGTGACGGCGAGCTTGTTCACGCCCTCGATCGGCCAGGGCAGATGGTAGTTGAGGCCGGGGAGGGTCTTGCGGTCGAACGCGCCGAAGCGGAGCACGAGGCCCTGCTCATCCGGCTGCACACGGTAGAAGCCGCTCGACAGCCAGCCGAGTGCGAGGAGCACGATGATGAGGGTGAGGCCGCGCCAGCTGGAGAAGCCGCCGCCGCCGCCCGAGCCGCCGCCGCCACCGAAGCCGGGGGGCAGCATGCCGCGCACGAAGCCCTGGGCGCGGGAGACGATGTCGTCGAAATCCGGCTGGCCGCCGCGATAGGGGCCGCGCCCGCCGCCGCCCCACGGGTCACGCGGGCCTTGCGGGCCTTCGGGACGATTGGGGCCGGGACGCGGGCCGCTGCCGCCCGGGTTTCCCCAGGGACTCGGATTGCCGCCGGAATCGCCGCCGCCGGCGCCGTCTTTCGGGGGGCCGCCAGGCTCACCAGTGTTCCAGGGCATCGGCGCGGCAAGCTCCTCATTCGATCATCGGGGGGACATTATGCCGGTCGGCAAAAATGCGGCATTGGCAGAACGGCACGGCCGGGCCATATCGCTGCTCATGTCCCGCCTGCATATTGACCGGCTCCTGAAGGTTTTCAAGCGTATGAGCGATCCCACTCCCGATCTGTTGCGAAGCAAGCTGCGCGGCCTGCGCGATCCGGCCTCCGGGCAGGACATCGTCGCCGCGGGGTTGGTGGAGGAGGTGCTGGTCAAAGGCGGTCTCGTCCATGTCAGCCTGCTGACTGACCGCGCGCATGCCGCCGCGATGGAACCGGTGCGCGCCGAGGCGGAGCGGATCCTCGCCGCCCTGCCCGGCGTGAAGAACGCCACCGCGGTGCTGACCGCGCACAAGGCCGCCAGCGCCGCAGCACCCGCTCCGGCCCCCGCCCCGGCGGCGCATAATCATGGCCACAGCCACGGCAATGCCCAGCCCGCCTCGGCCTCCAAGGCGGTGCTGCTGCCGGACGTGACGGCGATCGTCGCGGTCGCCTCAGGGAAGGGCGGCGTCGGCAAGTCGACCGTCGCGGTCAATCTCGCGGTGGCGCTGGCCCGCCAGGGGCTCCGCGTCGGCCTTCTCGATGCCGATATCTACGGCCCGAGCCTGCCGCGCATGCTCGGGCTGTCGCGCAAGCCCGAGGTGCGTGGCGACAAGATGATCCCGCTGCCGGCCTGGGGGCTGAAAGCGATGTCGATCGGCTTCCTTGTCGAGGAGGAAACGCCGATGATCTGGCGCGGCCCGATGGTGATGGGCGCGCTGGAGCAGATGATGGGGCAGGTCGAATGGGGCCCGCTTGACGTGATGATCGTCGACATGCCGCCCGGCACGGGCGACGCGCAGCTCACCATGGCGCAGCGGGTGACGCTGGCCGGCGCGGTGATCGTCTCCACACCGCAGGACATCGCACTGCTCGATGCCCGACGCGGGGTGAAGATGTTCGAGCGCACCAAGGTGCCGCTGCTCGGGCTGATCGAGAATATGAGCTATTTCTGCTGCCCCAACTGCAATCACCGCTCGGAAATCTTCGGCCATGGCGGGGCGCGGCTGGAAGCCGAAAAGCTCGGCTGCGAGTTCCTCGGCGAAGTGCCGCTGGTGCTCGATATCCGCACTGCCGCCGATGCCGGCACCCCCGTGGTCGCCTCGGCGCCCGACAGCGCCCCCGCCAAGGCCTTCGCCGCGATCGCGGCGCGGCTCTGGCAGAAGGTGAGCGGCGAGCCCGCGCGCTCAGGCCCGCGCATCGTCATCAGCTAACGCACCGCGTCGGCTGAACCGGGCCGGCGCGCGCCGGTAACCGGCGATTCATCTCTCCGGCCTACTTGGGCATGGAACGGGCAGCTGTGCCCGGCTCCATCCTAAAACAGGAGAGGTGGATGCGCGCCGCCCATCGAACGATCACGCCCGCCCCGGTGACATGGAAAATCGGGCTCAGCCTGGCACTCACCCTCGCCATCCTGCTCGCCCCCCGCCTTGCCGCGGCCCTGCCGAGTTTCGCCGCGCAGACCAACCAGCCCTGTGCCGCCTGCCATGTCGGCGCCTTCGGCCCGCAGCTGAAGCCGTTCGGGCGCGATTTCAAGCTCTACGGCTACACCGCGACCGACGGCAAACCCCACTTCCCGCCGATCGCCGCCACCGCCATCGCCTCCTTCACCCACACCGCTTCCGACCAGCCCGGCGGCGCCGCACCGGGGTTCCGCGCCAACAACAACGCCGCGCCCGACGAAGCATCCATCTACTACGCCGGCCGCATCAGCGAGAGCATCGGCGCCTTCATCGAGGGCAATTACGACGGCGTTTCCCGCAAGATCAGCCTCGGCAAAACCGATATCCGCCTGGCCCGGGACGCCACGCTGTTCGAGCAGGAGTTCGTCCTCGGCCTCACCGTGAACAACACGCCGACCGTATCGGACCTGTGGAACTCCACGCCCGCCTGGGGTTTCCCCTACAACGCCTCCAAGCTGGCGCCCACGCCGCTGGCCGCCGTGCTCTCCGACGGCGACATTGACGGCCATACGATCGGCCTCGGCGGCTATGGGCTGTGGAATGAGACGATCTACGCCGAGTTCGCCCTATACCAGCCCGTCGGGCGGGACCTACGGAATACCCTTGGCGAAAACCCCTATGCCCAAGTGAACCGCATCTCCGGCGCCATCCCCTATTGGCGCCTCGCCCTGCAGCATGAGGCTGGCCAGCACGCCTTCCAGATCGGCACTTACGGCCTGCGCGCCGCGATCTGGCCGAACGGCGACCAGTCGGCCGGGCGCACCGACACCTTCACCGATATCGCGCTGGACGCCAATTGGCAGTGGATCGCCGACCCAAAATCGGTGGTCAGCGACATGATCTCCGCCCACGCCACCTTCATCCATGAAACCGCCGCACTTGATGCCAGCCGTATCCTGGTCGGCAGCCGCGGCACCAACAAGCTGGACGTGATGCGCGCCGACGTCTCCTACAGCTTCGCGGCGACATGGACGCCCACCGTGCAGGTCTTCCACAGCCAGGGCACCCGCGATGCCGCCTATTGGGCGACGCCGAACGGGCGCGGCAACAGCACCGGCGCGGTGTTCGAGCTCGCCTGGGTTCCCTTCGGCAAGCCCGATTCCTGGAGCGATCGCTTCAACGTCCGCCTCGCCGCGCAATACGTCGCCTATACCGAGTTCGACGGTAGCACCCGCGGCGCCGCGCGCAACAACGCGCTCTATCTCAGCATCTGGTCGGCGCTGAGGTTCTGATGCCCCGCATGAAGCATCTGCTGCCCGCTCTCATCGGCCTCGCTTTGGCCGCTAGCCCGGCAGCCGCAGGGGTCGGCCCGGCGCTGGTCGAGCACACCAGCCGTGACGGCGTGCTCGATGTCACCCTCACCGCCGCCGCGCAGGAAGTCGCCTTCGACGGCGTGCGCTTTCCCGGCATGGTCTATAACGGCCGTTACGAGGGCCCGGTGCTCCGGGTGCGCCCGGGCGACCTGATGCGGATCAATCTCGAAAACCGGCTCACCGCCCCCACCAACCTGCATTTCCACGGTATCGAGACCACGCCGCGCGGGCGTGGCGACAACATCGCCATCCTCGTGCCGCCCGGGGCGGACTTCCGCTATGAGGTACCAGTGCCGGCGAACCAGCCGCCCGGCATGTACTGGTACCACGCCCATGTTCACGGCCTGTCCGAGCCACAGGTGATGGGCGGGCTGAGCGGGGCCATCATCGTCGAGCCCCTCTCCCCGCCCCCGCAACTCGCCGGGCTGCGCGAGCGGGTGCTCGTGCTGAAGGACTACATCGTCGAGGACAGCGAGGACCCGCTCATCGAGGACGAGCTCCACGGCATCATCCAATCCGTGAACGGGCGGCGCCACATCGATCTAGCCATGGCGCCAGGCGAGACCGAGCTTTGGCATATCGGCAACCAGAGTTCCAACCTGCTCTTCCATCTTCGCCTCGCCGGACACCGTTTTCGGGTTATCGCGGTCGATGGCGGTGCACTCCGGGAGGAAGCGGTCGAAGAAGCGCTGCACCTTCATCACGGCGCCCGCGTCGATGTGCTGGTCGAGGCCGGGCCGCCCGGCGAATACGACCTGATTTCCGATCGCGTGCTCACTGGCGCACGGAAGGACCGCCAACTCGGCCGCCTCGTCGTGCGCGGCCCGCCGGCGGAGCAGGCGGCCGTATCGCCCGTCACCGCCACGATGGCCGATCTGCGCGGCGCCCAGATCGCCGCCGAGCGCAGCTTCTCCTTTACCCAGGAGCGCGATGAGAGCCGCTTCTACATTGACCGCAAGGTGTTCGATCACAACCGCACCGACGTCACCGTGCAACACGGCACCGTCGAACGCTGGACGCTGCGCAACGACAGCGACGATATCCACACCTTCCACATCCACCAGTTGCACTTCCAGGTCGTCGCGGTGAACGGCCGCCCGGCCGCCTTCACCGGCCATGTGGATACCGTGCGCATCCCCGAGCGCGGCTCGGTGACGGTGATCATCCCCTTCACCGGCGCGCTGATGGTCGGGCGCTTCGTCTTCCACTGCCACGTCCTGAAGCATGAGGACCGCGGCATGATGGCGAGTATCGAGGTTGTGGACGCCACGATGGCGAGCCGGCTGGACGGGCTGTTCCGCCAGATCGACCTGCTGTTCCGCCAGGCCGCGCTGGTCGCATTCGCGCTCCGCAACGGCATGCCGCTCGCCTGGTGCGGCCTGTGATCCCGCAGGCCGTTTACCCCGCATTCATTCCCCTCGGACAGAATCCCGCCAGACGCCGTACCACGGAGACCTTGCCATGATCCCGCGCCCACTCCTACTCGCCCCGCTCCTGCTCGGCCTCGCCGTCGCCGCCGAGGCCTCGGTCAGCACCATCGACCAGGTCGGCCAGCAATTCAGCAAGAAGACGATGACCGTCCACGCCGGTGACGCCATCCGCTACCAGAACGGCGACGACGCCATCCACAACATCAACGTGATCGACGCGGCGGACCTCTCGCGCGACATGGGCTTGCAGAAGCCCGGCGAAAATATCGAGGTGCTGTTCGATAAGGCCGGCAAATTCACCGTGCGCTGCAGCATCCACCCCAAGATGAAAATGACGGTGATGGCGGAATAGCTGCCCATGTCCTTCCGTCTGATCATCATACTCGCCTGCGCCGCGCTCCTCGCGCTGTTCGGCGGCCTCGGCCAATTCGCACTGCGCAGCGCCGAGCGCCTCGGTGCCATGGCGATCGGCATCTATGACGGCGCCTATATGGGCATCAACTACGCCCGCGGCGCCGAGGCCGAGTTGCTGCGCATCGAGCGCAACGTAACAGCTGGCGGGTTGGACGATGCCGCCCGCAAGGCACTCGGCGCAACGGCCGACCATCTCTCCATCGCCGCCGAGCGCGCCATGTCGGCGAGGGCGCGCGAGCTTACCTTGGCCGCCCGCGGTGCGGTGCTGGCCCTGCGGGATATCGGGAAGGATGGGGATATCGCCGCCCATCTCGCGCGCATCGGCCCGATGATGAACCAGGTTGTGCAGCGCTTCACCGCAGACGGGTTGGAGGCCCGCGATGATGCCGAGGCCGCGGTGGAAGACGCGACCTCCGTGCTCAAAATGGCGGTCATCGGCAGCTTCGCCCTGGCCGTGCTGATCGGCGTAGTGCTGGAACGCGCGGTGGTGCCGGCAATCCGCCGCGCCGTGCGTCTGGCCGGCAGCATCGCGGAGGGGCGGCTCGACAATCCCGTCCGCCTCGGGCGCGGCGAGGCTGGCCGCCTGATGGCGGCCCTCGCCTCCCTCCAGGCCTCGATCGCCGCCAATCTGGCGCGGCTCAATGAGATGCACGAGGCCGAGCAGCGCCAGCAAGCCGCGCAGGAAGCCACCGTGGCGGACGCGCTGCGGCACCTCGCCGACTCGCTGGAGGACGAGATGACCCGCGCCGTGCGGCTTGTCGCCGACAGCAGCACGGATATGCTCGACCGTGCCGAAGAAATGGCCGGCTCCGCCCTCCAGGTGCACCGCAGCACCACCGAGGTGAGCGGTGCGGTGATGGAGGCTTCCAGCAATGTGGACCGGGTGGCAGAAATTGCCGCCAATCTCGCCGGCGCCATGCGGCAGATCGCCACCACCGTGGCAGGCTCGGCCGACATCACCCGCCAGGCGGTCGCCGCCGGCGAGCGCACCGAGCGGGCGATCCGCCAGCTGAACGAGGTTCTCGGTCAGATCGGCGCCATCGCCGACATGATCAACCGCATCGCCGGCCAGACCAATCTGCTCGCGCTCAATGCCACCATCGAGGCGGCCCGCGCCGGCGAGGCCGGGCGCGGCTTCGCCGTGGTGGCCGGCGAAGTGAAGAACTTGGCAGTGCAGACCACCCGTTCGACCACCAACATCACCCGTCATATCGGCGAAATCCGCCGCATCATGGATGAGGCGGTGGGCGCCATGGGCGAGCTCGGCGCCACCGTGCGTGACATGGACGGCATTTCCGCCCAGGTCGTCAGCGCCATCGAGCGCGAAGGCGCGGCGACCAGCGAAATCGCGGCCCGGCTGGAAGAAGCCGCCGACGCCGCGCGCGTCGTCTCCAGCCGCACCGCGGACGTCGCCGATATCGCCACCCGCACGCAAACCGCGGTCGAAGCGGTAAAACTCCAGTCCGTCGGCATGCGCGGCCAGATCATCGCCTTGCAGCATGTGTTGGTGAAGGTGGTCCGCAGTGCAGCCCCCCACCTCAACCGGCGCAACCATCCGCGCTTCACGATCGACGCCCCGGCCAACATCACCACTCCCGGTGGCAGCTTCACCGCTATCGTCACCGATATCTCGGCCGGCGGCGCCAAGCTGCGGCTTGACGGTCCAGCGCCGTCTGAAATTCCGAGCAGCGGCGAATTGCGCCTGCCATCGCACGCCCCGCTGCCATTCCACACCATCGAGATGTCGGAGGAGGGCCTCCGCGTCGCCTTCGCCACGCACGCCCCGGTGGAAGCGGTACTCGCCAGCATCGCCACCACCCATGCCTCCGCCGCCTGAGCGGCGGATCGTCCTCAGAGGTAACGGTCGCCGGCGCCAACCAGGTTGAGGGGCGTCTCACCGCGCAGGGCCCGGGCGCAGTTCTCGGCAGCACGGCGCAGCCCGGTCGGCCGCGTCGCGGGCACCGAGGCCGAGTTATGCGGCGAGCCGATGACGTTGGGCAGCGTCAGGAACGGATAATCCATCGCGAAACGGCCATGGCGCACCGGCTCGATCCACCAGGCGTCGATACAGGCGGTGAATGCGGGATTGGCCTGGAGATGCGCGTAAAGCGCCGCCTCCTCGATGATTTCGCCGCGCGCGAGATTGATCAGAATGGCGTCCGGCTTCATCGCCGCGAACTGCGCGGCACCAATCAGCCGCTCCGTCGCCCGGGTCAGCGGCGCGCTGATCACCAGCACGTCGGACGCCCCTAGAAGCGTATCCAGCCGATCCGGCGTGCCGATCCAATCCACCCCATCCTCCGCCCGGCCTCCGCGATTGATGGCGTGGATTCGCATGCCAAACGCCCGCAGCAACCGCGCCGTCGCCCGGCCGATTGCGCCGTAGCCGAAGATTCCGCACACCCCACCCGACAGCATGCGGTTGGGTATCTGCTGATTGAAGGCGCCGCGCGTGAGCGCGCCATGCTCCACAACCAACCGCTTCGCCGCCGCCAGCGCCATCGCCACCGCATGCTCCGCCATCGGCTCGGCATAGGCGCCGGCATTGGTGGCCACCTTCACGCCCGGCGGCAGATCGCCGATCGGGATGAAATCGATGCCCGCGGGCATGAACTGGATGAGCTTTGCCCCAGCGAGCAAGCCAGCCTCGCCTGGCCGCAATTCCTGCGCGGTATTGGCGGCGAACAGCACATCGGCACGGCTGAGCGCGGCGGCCCGGCCAGCGTCATCGCAATCGGCGAGATGGATGATCTCCCCTGCCCCGCCGACCGTCTCGGCCACCAAGGCGCGTTCGGCGACATTCAGGGTGAAGCTGACGACGATTATTCCCGGCATGGGCGGCTCCGATCGGTTGCGCGCGTTTCAGGCAGGCTTGCAGGCTGGCCGCAAGCAGGCAACCCGGCGGCCTATTCCGGTGACGCGAAATTCTTCTGGCGCCGGAGGCCAGACTGGCCGCATCGTGGTGGGGTCTCGACGGCCCCCCTCGTCCTGACGCGGATCGCCTCTCCGGCGATCCCGTCGCGGCACGGGGCAACCGCCGCGATGGAAACGATAATCAAGAAGCAGGGGAAACCATGAAGCGCCGCACCGTACTTGCCGGCCTCGCCGGCACAGCCGCCACCGCCAGCCTCATCCGCCCAGCCCGCGCCGTCACTGTCGGCGTGACCAAGACCGAGATCAAAATCGGCAGCACCACCGCCTTCAGCGGCCCCGCCTCGGCCTATTCCATCGGCGCCAAGGCGGTGATGGCCTACATGAAGAAGATCAACGCCGAAGGCGGCATCAACGGCCGCAAAATCAACCTGTTGATGTATGACGACGGCTACAACCCGGCCAAAACCGTGGAAATGACCCGCAAGCTGGTGGAGCAGGACGAGGTCGCCTTCCTCCTCGCCCAGCTCGGTACCGCGCCCAATTCGGCGATCCACAAATACGTCAACGGCAAGAAGGTCCCGCACCTGTTCGTCGCCACCGGCGCCGCCAAATGGGGCGATCCCGAGCACTACCCGTGGACGATCGGCTGGAACCCGAACTACCGCACGGAAGGCCAGATCTACGCCAAGTACATGCTGCGCGAGCGCCCGAACGGCAAGATCGCCATCCTCTACCAGAACGATGACCTCGGCCGCGACTATGTCGATGGCGTGCGGGACGTGCTGGGCAAGGACTACGAGAAGCGGGTGATCCGCGCCGTCTCCTATGAGGTGACGGATGCAACGGTGGACAGCCAGGTTGCCAGCCTCGCCGATAGCGGGGCGGATTGCCTGATCAGCGCCTCGACGCCGAAATTTGGCGCCCAGCTCATCCGCAAGGCCTACGACATCGGCTGGCAGCCCCTGCATTGCATGACCAACGTGACCTCCTCGGTCTCCACCGTCATGAAGCCGGCCGGCGCCCAGAAGGGCA
This sequence comes from uncultured Rhodospirillales bacterium, assembly GCA_903865895.1. Taxonomy (GTDB): domain Bacteria; phylum Pseudomonadota; class Alphaproteobacteria; order Acetobacterales; family Acetobacteraceae; genus CAIYPH01. The sequence continues at coordinate 26,710 of CAIPLM010000055.1, forward strand.
TCGGCATCATCACCTCCACCTACGTGAAGGACCCCAACGACCCGAGCTGGGCCAAGGACCCGGCGATGCTCGAATGGCGGGCCTTCGTGGAGAAATGGGGCGAAGGCCTGCTCGACGGCAATGACGTCAACTGCTTCGTCGGCCTCGGCTACGCCCGCACCGGCCTGCAGGTGGTGCGCCAATGCGGCGATGATCTCTCGCGTGAGAACATCATGCGCCAGGCCGCCAACATCAAGAACCTCGATGTCGGCGTGCTGTTCCCGGGCATCCTCGTCAACACCTCGCCGACCAACTTCCGGCCGATCACCCAGATGCAGCTGACGCGCTGGAACGGCGAGTTCTGGGACCGCTTCGGCGGCCTGCTCGAAGGCTCCACCTAATCCGCCGGGGCTAAACCTCGAGAATGAGGAGGGCCTGTCCTTCGCTGACAGGTTCCTCCTCCTTCACCAGGATCTCCTTGACGCGCCCGGCCTTGGGCGCCTCAACGGGGATCTCCGTCTTCATCGCCTCCAGGATCAGCAGCACATCATCCACAGCGACGCTGTCGCCGGGCGCGACCTCGATTTTCCACACGCGGGCGTCGATGTCGGAAAGTACGCGAACTTCGCTCATGTCGGGTCTCGCTGAGGTCGGGGTGTGGCATTGGTCATGGCATGTAGGGTATCCACGGCACCCCCACCTGGGTGGCCAGCACGCGCTGGGCGTCATGGACGAAATCCACCATTTTGCGGCGGGTGTGGCGCGGGTCGATGATGTCCTGCCCGGTGGCCTCGGCGGTGCGAAACGGCGAGGCGATCGCCTGCAACCGCGCCTCGATCTCCGCCTTCTTCGCCGCCGGATCGGGGGCCGCCTCGATCTCGCGCCGGTACGCCGCCGAGACGCCGCCTGAGATATGCATCGAGCCCCAACTCGCCGAGGGCCACGCATAACGGCGATACATGCCGGAGGGCCGATGGTGGCACTGGCCGGCGACGCCGAAGGCACGGCCGACCACGACCGTGAGCCACGGCATGCGGCTGCTGCACACCGAGGTCAACAGCCGCGCACCAGCCCGCTCAATCCCCATGCGTTCGGAATTGGGGCCGACCATGAAGCCTGGCTCGTCGCACAGCGAGATCAGCGGCAGATGAAAAGTGTCGGCGAGCGAAATCAGCCGCATCACCTTGTTGCCCTCCGCCACGTCGGTGGAGCCGCCATTGAAGCGCGGGTTGTTGGCCATCAGCGCCACCGGGTAGCCATCGATCCGCGCGAGGCCGGTGATGCGGGCTCGGCCGTAGAGGGGGGCGATCTCGAAAAACGAGTCCTTGTCGACCACGTGCTCGATCAGCTTGCGGGCATTATGCGCCTGGCGCGGATTGCGCGGCATGAGCGACAGCAGCGCCTCATCGGCCCGCTCCGGATCATCCGTCACCGGTCCACGCGGCGGCATTTCGTCCACCGAAAGCGGCATGTAGGAGAGGAAGCGGCGGATCTGCGCGAAGGCATCCGCCTCAGTCTCCGCGAGATTGTCGATGCAACCGGAGATGCGGGTATGGATCTGGTCGCCGCCCAGCTCCTCCTTGGTAATGTCGATGCCGAGCGCCGCCTTCACCACCGGCGGCCCGCCGGGGAAGATCTGGCTGATATCCTTCACCATCACGTTGAAATGCCCAAGGCAGGCGACCACCGCGGGAATCCCGGCCACTGAGCCCAGAACTGCGGACGCCACCGGCACTTTGGAGAGCAACTGCACCTCATACTGGGTGTAGGAATTGCCATCCGGCAAATAGGTGCGGCCGGCTTCCTCGAAGGTGCGCACCGAACCGCCGGCGCCGTCCTGCAGGCGGATGAACGGCAGCCGCCACTCCAGCGCCCGCTCGGAAGCGCGCGACTCGCGGCCGAGCCCGCCGGACATGCCGCCAGAGCCGCCGCGCACGGTGAAATCCCCGGCCACCACCACCGCCTTGCGCCCATCGAGGCGGATCATGCCCTCAACGGTCGGCTTGGGCGTGAAGGCGGCGAGTTCTGGTCCGTTATAGGTGCCTTGCCCGACCAGCCCCATGAATTCATCGAAACTGCCGGGGTCAGCGAGGCCGTCGACGCGCTCGCGGGCGGTGAGTTTGCCGCGGGCATGGTGGCGGGCGATGTTCTCCGCCCCGCCCATCGCCTTGGCCATTTCGAGCCGCCGGTTCAGCTCATCGACTTCTTTTTGCCAGGACATCGCCGTCTCCTCCGTCTTGCACGGTTACCCGACGATGGCATGGCCCGCGATTTGGCAACACCCCGGCGAGGCCTGCTGATTCAAGCCATCTGCTCGATGGTTGGCGCATCGCCGGCCAGCCTGGTCTGCCGCACATCGCGCAATTCGGCCGGATCGAAGCGGCGGCCGCGGTGCATGGTGGTGCGGTTGTCCCACACCACGAGGTCATTCACCCGCCAGGCATGCGAGTAGACGAAGCGCGGGCCGGTCGCGAACTCCGTCAACTCATGCAGGAACATGCGCGCCTCGGGGATCGACCATCCCTCGATCGTCCCGGCATGGGAGGAGAGGAACAGCGATTTGCGGCCGGTGACGGGATGGGTGCGCACCAAACGCTGGCGCACCGGCGCGAAGGCGGCGCGCTCGGCCTCGCTCATTTCCGCGAAACCCACCTTCTCGCGCGAATACATCTGCGAATGGCCACAGACGAGGTCCTCCACCATGGCGCGGGTGCGCGCGTCGAGCGCGTCATAAGCGGCGCGCATATCGGCGAACTCGGTATTGCCGCCCCAGGACGGCACGGCGCGGCCGGACAGCAGGGAGTATTTCGCCGGCACCGGCCGAAAGGAGCTATCGGAGTGCCAGAGCCGGTCGGCGAGCTTGAACATATAGGCGCGGGTATCCGCCGCCAGCGGGCGCCCCTGCCCGTCGATATTGGAGAAATCGCCGATCCCAGCACCAAGGCTGCGCGCCTCCTGGTCGGTGCGGAAATGGATCCGCCCGATCCCGCTGCCATGGCCGGATTTTTCGAGCACGCCGAATTGCAGCGTGAAGGCGAGCTGCTCGGCATCGCTCAGCGCCTGGCCGGGAAACACCAGCACGGCGAACTGGTCCATCCCCGCCTCCACCGCCGCGACCTCGGCGGGCGAGAGCGGGGCGCGGCAATCGAGGCCCATGACCTCGCCGGCGAAACCAGGCGTGAGCGGCGTGATGGTCAGCGTCATAGGGGCACCTCGTGAATGGCGGCGGGAGGGATCAGCGCGCCGGCGCGGCGCGATCGTGGAACAGCAACCGGGGGTCCGCGACCATGCCGCGCGTGGCCGACAAAGTCGCGAGCACGCTATCGCGCGTCGCCTGGATTTCCTCGCGGAACAGCCGCTCGGCCAACGTCTCGTTGCCGCGCCTGATGGCCGCCAGCATCCGGGTCCAGTAATCCACCGTCGCGCGCTTGCGCTCCTGGGTGAGATAGTCGAGCGGCTGGGCCCGCCACATCAGGCCCCAGATCGAGCCATGGAACTGCTCCCGGAGCATCCGCTCCAAATGCCCGGCGCCGCAATGGTGGTAGATCGCCCGGGCACATAGCGCGATCGTCAGGGCGAATTCCGTCGGCCCGCCCTCGTCCGCCGCCATGGCGGTCAGCGTCTCGATGCAACCGGCCAGCGCCGCGACATGTTCGGGCGTGCGGCGGCGGGTGAACTGGCGGGCGGCCACGCCGGCGAGCGCCGCCCGGATGTTGAAGGATTCGGCAATCAGATCGAGCGAAACGCCGACGACATAGGCGCCACGGCGGGGATGCAGCACGGCGAGCCCGTGTTTCTGAAGCTCGCGGATCGCCTCGCGCACCGGCCCGCGGCTCACGCCATACATCGCCGCCAGCTCCATCTCGCGCAGGCGCTCGCCGTCGACATACTCACCGTTGACGATCGCGGCGGCGACGTGATTGGCGATCTGCTCGGGGATCGTCAGCGTCCGCTCGCCGCGCCGCCGGGCTGGCGCGCGTGGCGCGACCTCATCATCGGCAGGCAGGAAAATCGTATTCACCTGGTTCCGGGTCCTCCGCGCATCCCTGGGCAACAATCCTTCCTTGCGCAGGACGGTGATACTTTGCAAGCCGCACGATTGTCGACAATAGCGGCTTGACGAGACAGGGGTCCGGTGCTGCTGTGATGGCAATGGCCCGCGCGACAAGCGACGGTCACAAGGGAAGGAAGCGACGATGGCCCAATCGCTCCAGCGTATTGCCGCAGCTGCGGTATTCAGCCTGCCGTTCCTCGCACATGCCCAAGCACCCAAGCCCGCCACCGGCAGCCTCGCCGTCGCTTTCGGCGCGGAAGCCACCGTGTTGGACCCGACGCATTCTTCGGCCGGGGTGGACCAGTATTTCTTCGGCCAGATGTTCGAGCAGCTCGTCCGCACCGGGCCCGATCTCAAGCGGCTGAACTGGCTGGCCGAGACTTGGTCGGTACAGGATGCCGGCGGCAAGCCCGTCATCGATATTCATCTCCGCAAGGGCGTGAAGTTCCACAACGGGGACCCGCTGACGTCGGAGGATTTCGAGTACGCCTTCAAGCGGCAGAGCGACAAAAAGATCTCGATCTGGACCCATTTGCAGGCCGCGGTGGAGCGCTTCGAAATCGTCGATCCCCTGCATTTCCGCCTCCATTTCAAGGAAGGCGACGGCTCCTACGTCGCGAGTGACCTCACGCTATGGGCGATGCCCAAGCGCTACATGGAGAAGGTAGGCGATGAGGCGTTCGAGCGCGCGCCGGTCGGCACCGGGCCGTGGAAGTTCGTCTCGCGCTCGGTGAAGGAGGAAATCCGCTTCGAGGCCTTCGACGACTACTGGAACGCCGAGCAGCGGCCGCACGTGAAGAACCTCACCATCAAGGTGATCCCCGAGGACCTCACCCGCGTCGCCGCCTTCAAGACCGGCGCGGTCGACTGGATCGACGCGGTGCCGCCGGCGATGACCGAAGAGTTCAAGAAGCTGCCGGGGGTGGTGACGGCGAGCTACGTGGCGCCCAACAACATGTACATCACGATGGACAGCGTGACCCCAGAGTCCAAGTTCTATGACGTGCGGGTGCGCCAGGCGCTGGCGCATGCCATCAACGTGGACGCCATCATCAAGGGCGTGCTGTTCGGCCAAGGCCAACGCTATGTCGAGGTCGGCATCGGTGAGCTCGGCTATGATCCGGACCTCAAGCCCTACCCGTATGACCCGAAGAAGGCGCGCGAATTACTGAAGGCGGCCGGTTACCCGAACGGCTTCGACACGCCCTGCTACAACCTCACCACCCCGCGCGAGCCCTACCAGAAGGAGGTCGGCGAGGCCTATTTCGCCTATGCCTCCGCCGTCGGCATCCGCTGCAAGGTGGTGGGGATGGAATACGGCACCTGGATCAGCTTCGGCCGGCGCGAGCGGCAGGGCTACGTCGACGGGCTCTACAGCAATATGTGGGGCCACGGCCTGCCCGGCGACCCCGGGACACCCTGGGCCGGGCATCTGCACAGCTACGTGCCGGGCAAGGGCTGGGGCGCCACTTCCACCTATTCCGACCCGGAGATGGACGCGCTGGTGGAGGACCTCAAGCGCGAGATGGACATCCCCAAGCGCGAGGCGCTGATCAAGAAGATCGCCCGCATCAAGCATGAGCGCGTCGCCGGCGGCCTGACCACCTACCGCCCGCTCGTCACCTTCGCCTGGCGCGACAAGGTGACGTTCAAGCCCTGGCCGATGGCGTTCTGGCGCTCCATGCAGGAGATCGGCCTGAAGCAGTAGCAGCCATGCTCCGCCTGTTCGGCCGGCGCCTGCTTCAGGGGCTGTTCAGCATCATCGGCGCCAGCATCATCATCTTCGTGATCTCCCGCCTCTCCGGCGATCCGATCGTGATGATGCTGCCCAATGACGCACCGCTGAGCGCGATCGAGGAGATGCGCCGCACCCTCGGGCTCGATAGGCCGCTCTGGGCGCAGTACCTTATATTTATACAGCACGCTTTGGTCGGCGATTTCGGCAATTCCTACCGCTGGAAGATGCCCGCCCTACAACTCATCATGGATCGCCTGCCCGCGACCATCGAACTGGCGGTCTGCGGCCTGCTGTTCAGCGTCGCGGTGGCGGTGCCAGTCGGCGTGATGTCGGCGGTCAACCGCGGCGGCTGGGTCGATCGGGTCGGGCGGGTGTTCGCCATGCTCGGCCAGGCCATGCCGGCCTTCTGGGTCGGTCTGCTGCTGATCCTGCTCTTTGCAATCCAGCTCAACTGGCTGCCCGCCTTCGGCTATGGCAGCGCGAGCCAGTTCGTCCTTCCCGCCATCTCGCTCGGCTGGTACCCGGTAGCCGCCCAGACCCGCATCGTCCGCTCCGCGATGCTGGACGTGCTGGACAGCGACCATATCCGCCTCTCCCGCGCACTCGGCACGCCGGAGCGGCTGATCGTATGGAAATACGCGCTGCGCAACGCCGCCATCCCCCTGCTCACCATGCTCGGCGTCTATTTCGCGGCGATGCTGGGTGGCGCCTTCGTGGTGGAGACCATCTTCGCCTGGCCGGGCGTCGGGCGCACGGTGGTGGAGGCGGTGTTCGCGCGCGACTTCCCGGTGGTGCAGGCCGGCGTGATGTTCACCTCCATCCTGTTCGTCGCCTCCAACCTGCTGGTCGATCTCTCCTACGGGCTGGTCGATCCGAGGATCCGCGATGCGCGCTGAGATGTTCCGCGGCGTGCCGTGGCTGGCGCTGCTGGTGCTGGCCGCCGTCGGCATCTGCGCGGCGGGTGGCGAGGCGCTGCTGCCGTTTGAACCCGGAGAGCTCGACCTCGGCGCCGCCTTCAAGCCGCCGGCCTGGATCTCCGGCGACTGGGCCAGCCCGCTGGGCGCCGACAACCTCGGGCGCGACATTCTGAGCCGCATCATGGCCGGCTCACGCGTCTCGGTGATCGTCGCCTTCTACGCCATCCTGTTCTCCGGCGGCATCGGCGCGGTGGCCGGCATGGTCGCCGGATATTTCGGCGGCTGGGTCGATACCGTGCTGATGCGGTTGATCGAAATTCAGCAATCCGTCCCCGCCATCGCCCTCGCCCTCATCCTCGCCGCCGCCCTGGAGCCCGGCCTGCCCACGGTGGTGCTGGTGATCGTGCTGACCTACTGGGCCTGGTACGCCCGCATCATCAGGGGCGAGATCATGGCGCTGAAGGGCCGCGACTACATCGCCTTCGCCCGCGTCGCCGGCGTCGGCACCGCGCGCATCTTCCTGCGCCATCTGCTGCCCAACATCTTCAACACGCTGGTGGTGCTGGCGACATTGCAGGTGGGCCAGGTGATCCTGTTCGAGGCCTCGCTCTCCTTCCTCGGCCTCGGCATCCAGCAGCCCGACATCTCCTGGGGCCTGATGCTGGCGGACGCACGGCAATACATCACCAACGCCTGGTGGGCGATCACCATGCCGGGCATCGCGATCATGCTGACCTGCCTTGCCTCCAACATCTTCGGTGACTGGCTGCGTGACCGGCTCGACCCGCATTTGAGGCAGCTCTGATGCTGCTTTCCGTGCGGAACCTGCAAACCCACCTCCACCTCCGCCGCGGCCTGCTGCGCGCGGTGGATGGCGTGAGCCTCGAGGTCGCCGAGGGCGAGACGCTGGGCCTCGTCGGCGAATCCGGCTCGGGCAAGACGATGACCGGCCTGTCCCTTCTCCGCCTGCTGCCCAAGGGCTCCGGCCGCATCGCCGGCGGCTCCATCCAGCTCGACGGCCAGGAACTCACCACCCTCTCCGAGGCGCAGCTCGCGCGGGATATTCGGGGAAGGAGGATCGCGATGATCATGCAGGACCCGATGACCTCGCTGAACCCGGTGTTCTCCATCGGCGATCAGGTGGGCTCACCGCTGCGCAACCATGATATCGCCCGAGGCACCGCCCTGCGCGGCGCGGTGGTGGACGTGCTGCGCCGCGTCCGCCTCCCCTCCCCCGGCGAGCGGCTGGGCGACTACCCGCATCAGTTCTCCGGCGGGCAGCGCCAGCGCATCGTCGCGGCGATGGCGATCGGCTGCACGCCGCGCCTGCTGGTGGCCGATGAGCCGACCACGGCGCTCGACGTCACCATCCAGGTGCAGATCATCAACCTGCTGCGCACCATCCAGGACGACACCGGCGCCGGCATCATCCTCATCACCCACGATCTCGGCGTCGCCGCCAGCCTGTGCCGGCGCATCGCGGTGATGTACGCCGGCCAGATCGTAGAGACCGGGCCAGTGCGGGCGATCTACCGCTCGCCGTCGCACCCCTACACCCAGGCATTGCTGGCCGCGATCCCGCGGCTCGGCGCCAAGCGCGGCCGCCTCACCGCCATTGCCGGTCAGCCGCCGAGCCTGATCGATCCGCCGACCGGCTGCCGCTTCGCCGCCCGTTGCCCGTCCCGCATGGCGAAATGCGCCGAGGCGCCGCCGGTTGTGGATCTCGGCGACGGCCACAGCGCTTCCTGCTGGAAGCTCGCCTCATGAGTGGCCCGATGCTGGAGCTGGACGGCGTCACCAAGCACTACACGACACGGCGGGGCGTGGTGCGGGCGGTGGAATCCGTCTCGCTCGCGGTGCAGCCCCGCAGCACGATGGCGCTGGTCGGCGAATCCGGCTGCGGCAAAACCACGCTGGCGCGGATGATCCTGCAACTGGAGCGCCCCACCGCCGGCGCCATCCGCTTCGAGGGGCAGGATGTCGCGGCCATGCGTGGCGCCGCGCTGCAAGCCTATCGCCGCGAGGTGATGGCGGTGTTCCAAGACCCTTATTCCTCGCTCAACCCGCGCCTTCGTGTCGGCACCATCATCGCCGAGCCGGTGCTGGCGCATGAGCGGCCCTCGCGCGCGGAGCTCGACAAGCGGGTCGCCGAAGTGCTGGACGTGGTGGGGCTGCCCGCCACCGCCGCGCGGCTCTACCCGCATGAATTCTCAGGGGGACAGCGCCAGCGCATCGCCATCGCCCGCGCCCTCGCGTTGCGGCCGCGCTTGATGGTGCTGGATGAGCCGGTTTCGGCGCTCGATGTCTCGATCCGCGCGCAAATCCTCAACCTGCTCGCCGATATCCAGGCGGAATACGGCCTCACCTACCTCATCATCGCCCATGATCTCGCGCTGGTGGAGCATTTCAGCAGCGATGTCGCGGTGATCTATCTCGGCTGCGTCGCCGAAACCGGGCCCACCGAGCAGGTCTTCGCCCAGCCGCGCCACCCCTACACCCAGGCGCTGCTTGCCGCCGTGCCGCTGCCGGACCCCGACCATGTGCTGAGCGAGGCCGCCGCGCTGGGCGAAATCGCCAGCGCGCTCGACCCGCCCGCCGGCTGCCGCTTCCACCCGCGCTGCCCGCACGCGATGGACATCTGCCGCACCACCAGGCCGCTCGCCGCGGGCTCCCCGCACATCACCGCCTGCCATTTGCCGAGGACCTCACTTCCATGAGCACCCCGCTCGCCGATCTCACCGTGCTGGAACTCTCCGGCGATATCGCCACCCGCTATTGCGGCAAGATGTTCGCCGAGCATGGCGCCCGCGTGGTCAGCGCCTACGCGCCGGCGAATGACCGCCTCGCCTATGGCGGCGCCTCGGCTTCCGCCTATGCGCGGTGGCTCGACCTCGGGAAGGAAATGGCGGGCGCCATCCCCGCCGGCTTCGCGCCGGATGTGGTGATCGCCGGGCAAGACCCCGGCGATATCGAAGCCGCCGAGCGCATCGCCGCCAGCCTTCCCGGCCGCCCTCTGCTCGTCGCGCTCACCTGGTTCGGTGCCATCGGGCCGCGAGCGGGATGGCATGGCAGTGACGGCATCATCCAGGCGCTGAGCGGCGTCGCCTACATGATCGGGCCGCGCGAAGGGCCGCCGAGCCTGCCGCAGGGCCACGCGCCGCAGGTAGTCGGCGGCGTTACCGCCTTCATCGGCGCGATGGGCGCGCTGATGGGGCGGCGCCAGGGCCAGGATATACGCCGGGTCGACACCAACGTGCTGGAGGCCTTCATGTGCCTCACTGAGCATGGCGGACCCGGCTTCCACGCCAGCGGCATCCACTCAAAGCGCCATGGGGTGAACCTGTTCGGCCCGGTCTATCCGCAAACCATATTCGAGGCCGCGGATGGCTGGATCGGCGTGACCGCGCTGACGCCGCTGCAATGGCAGGAACTCTGCGCGCTGATCGGCCTGCCCGACCTCGCGAAGGACGCGCGATACGAGACGACTGACCTCCGCATGGCCGCCGCCGCCGAGTTGGACACCATCCTTGCCCCCGCCTTCCTGAAATTGAACTCCAACTATTTGCTGGAAGAGGGCCAACGCCGCCGCGTGCCGATGGCGCCGGTGCCGAGCATGGAGGACGTGCTGGCCACGCCCCATTGGCGGGAGCGGCAAAGCTTCCGTGGTATCGGCGATGCGGTCGAAGCGCCCGCGATGCCGTTCCGGCTGCACGGTCGCGGTGAGGGCGCAACCCCCGCCGGCGCCCCCGGCGATGGCCCCCTGGCCGGCATTCGCGTGCTCGATCTCTCGATGGGCTGGTCCGGCCCGCTCGCCGGGCGGCATTTCGCCGATCTCGGCGCCGAGGTGATCAAGATCGAGGGCTGCGCCCATGTGGATTGGTGGCGCGGCTGGAACGCCCTCGTCGCCGCTGATCCGCCGCCCTATGAGACGCGCTCCAACTTCAACGCGGTGAACCGCAACAAGCGCGCCATCGCTATCGAACTGCGCGACCCCAAGGGCGCGGCCATCCTCAACGCACTCGCGGAGAACGCTGACCTGCTGATCGAGAACTACGCGCCAGGCGTGCTGGGCCGGCTCGGCTTCTCGCCCTCGGCGATGGCGAAAATCAATCCGCGGCTGAGTTACATTTCCATGGGCGCCTTCGGCAGCGCCGGCCCCTGGTCCGGCTTCCGCGCCTATGGCTCCACCACCGAGCAGGCGGCCGGCATGCCGTTCCTGCAAGGTGAGGCAAACTGGCCGCCAACCATGCAGCACACCGCCTATGGCGACCCGATCGCCGGCATCTACGCCGCATCCGCCTCGCTGATCGCGCTCTGGGGCCGCAGCCACATCGGCGGCACGACAATCGATCTCTCTCAGGTCGAATGCCTGTTCCAACTCGCCGCCGACGGGGTGATCGCCCAATCCGCGACTGGGGCCGCGCCACCGCGCACCGGCAGCGCACGGGCGACCAGCCTCTATCGCGGCTGCGTTGCCAGCGCGGGCACCGAGGATTGGCTCGCGGTGGACGTCGAGACCGAAGCGCAACGTGCGGCGCTGACCGCGCTGCTCGGCCGCGAGGATATCACGGCCGCCCTGCCCGCCTGGGCGGCCGGACGGCCGGCCGCGGAGGCGGCGGAGGCGTTGCAGGAAGCTGGCATCCCCGCCGCCCCGGTGCTGCGAGGCACCGCGCTGCTGCATGACGAACACCTCGCTGCCACCGGTTTCTGGTTCTACGCCGAGCGGCGCTACGTCGGCACCCACGTGCTGCCGCGCGCGCCCTATCGGCTCGATGGCGCGGCCCCTGCCCTCCACCGCCCCGCGCCGACCCTCGGCCAGCACAATGCCGAGATCCTGCATGATGTGCTGAACATGCCGTCGTCGGAGATTGCCTCTCTGCACGCCGATGGAATCATCGGCAATATCGCCATCTGAGCCGCCGCCATCGAAGGAACGTCCATGCGCCTGAAGAAACTGCTGATCGCCAATCGCGGCGAAATCGCCATCCGCATCGCCCGCGCCGCCGCCGATCTCGGCCTGCCGACGGTCGCGGTGTATTCGGAGGATGACGCGGCGAGCCTGCATGTGCGCGTGGCCGACGAGGCGGTGTTGCTGCCAGGCAAGGGCGCCGCCGCCTATCTTGATATCGCTGCCGTCGTCGCCGCAGCGCAGTCCATGGGATGCGATGCGGTGCATCCCGGCTATGGCTTCCTCTCCGAACGGGCCGATTTCGCGCGCGCCTGCGCCGAAGCCGGGCTGCGCTTCGTCGGGCCGTCGCCGAAGCATCTCGACCTGTTCGGCGACAAGGCGCAGGCGCGCGCCGCGGCGATCGCGGCCGGGGTGCCGGTGATCCGCGGGCTTGACCACGCGGTAACTCTGGATGAGGCGACGGCGTTCTTCGAGGCGCTCGGCCCGGGCGGCGCCATGATTATCAAGGCGGTGGCCGGCGGCGGTGGGCGGGGCACGCGGGCGGTGCTGGAGGCCAAGGAGATCGAGCCATCCTTCAAGCGCTGCCAGTCCGAGGCCAAGGCCGCCTTCGGGCGCGAGGACGTCTATGTCGAGGAGTTCATCCCCCGCGCGCGGCATATCGAGGTGCAAATCCTCGGCGATACCACCGGCGCGGTGGCCCATCTCGGCGAACGCGAATGCAGCGTGCAGCGGCGCTTCCAGAAAGTGGTGGAGATCGCCCCCGCGCCGCATTTCGACGCCGGTCTGCGCCAGGAGATCATCGGCGCGGCCGTCCGCTTCGCCGAGAGCACCGGCTACGGCAATCTCGGCACCTTCGAATTCCTGGTCGACACCACCGGCCGCCCCGGTGCTCAGCCCTTCGTGTTCATCGAGGCAAATGCGCGCCTGCAGGTGGAACACACCGTCACCGAGGAAGTCACCGGCGTTGACCTGGTGCAGACCCAGATCCGCCTCGCCGAGGGGGCGACGCTGGCCGAGCTTGGGCTGGACGAGGCGGGAGTGGCCACCCCACGCGGCTTCGCCATTCAGGTGCGCGTCAACATGGAAACCCTGCGGCCCGACGGGACCTTCCGCCCGGCCGGCGGTACGCTCGCCGCCTATGATCCGCCGAACGGGCCGGGCGTGCGGACGGACGGATTCGGCTATGCCGGCTATCGCACCAGCAACATGTTCGACAGCCTGCTCGCCAAGGTCATCGTACACACCAACGGTCGGGACTTCGCCCAAGCCGCCGCGCGCACCGCCCGCGCGCTGAGCGAATTCCGTCTCGATGGCGTCGGCACCAACATCCCCTTTCTGCAGAACATCCTGGGGCATGCTGACTTCGTGGCGGGCGCAGTGCACACGCGCTGGGTGGACGAGATGCTGAAGGAGCTGGCGGCCCCCCCGGCGCAGCGTGACCGCTTCGTTCCGGCGACCGCCCCCGCACCGGCCGCCGCGCCGGCCTCCGGCGGGTTCGCCGGGGCGCGGGTGACCAGCCGCGATCCGCTGGCGCTGTTCGTGCACGACGCGCAGGTGAAGGCCGAGCAGGCGACCGTGGAGAAGCCGGCCGCACCCGAGATGGTCGGCCCGGATGGCTCGGCGGGAGTCGCGAGTCCGATCCAGGGCACCATCGTCGCCATCTCCGTTGCCATCGGCGATGAGGTGCGCCAGGGCCAGCAGGTCGCCGTGGTGGAGGCGATGAAGATGGAGCACGTCATCGCCGCACCCCATAACGGCATCGTCCGCGGCGTGACGATGGCGGCTGGGGACGTAGTGCGCGAGGGCTACCCGATCGTCTTCGTCGAGGCGGCCGACGTCACCGGTGGGGTAATCGCCGCGGTGGTGACGCTCGACCCCGACCATATCCGGGGCGATTTGCAGGAGAACATCGACCGCCACGCCTTCACACTGGACGAGAACCGCCCCGAGGCGGTGCGCCGCCGCAAGGAGCGCGGCTATCGTATGCCGCGGGAGAACATCGCGGAACTCGTCGATCCCGGCAGCTTCGATGAATACTGGCCGCTCGTCGTTGCCCGCCAGCACCAGCGCTACGACATGGAGACCCTGCGCAAGACCACGCCCGCGGACGGTCTGATTGCCGGCATGTGCACCATCAACGCCGACCTTTTCGGCGAGGAACGCGCCCGCGTGGCCCTGGTGCATTACGACTACACCGTGCTGGCCGGCACCCAGGGCGGGCGCAACCACTACAAGCAGGACCGCATGTACGAGCTGGCGCATCGCTTCCGCCTGCCGCTGGTGCTGTTCGGCGAGGGCGGCGGCGGGCGGCCGGGCGATGACAATAACGGCCCGCGCGTGGCGATGGACACTCACACTTTCACGACGCTGTCCCAACTGTCCGGCCTGGTGCCGATGGTGGCGGTGGTGAATGGCCGCTGCTTCGCGGGGAATACCGCGATGGTGGCCTGCTGCGACGTGATCATCGCAACCGAAGGCACCACGCTCGCCATGGGCGGCCCGGCGATGATCGAGGGCGGGGGCCTCGGCGTCTACACGCCGGAGGAGGTCGGCCCGATGTCCTTCCAGGTGCCCAATGGGGTGGTGGATATCCTGGTGAAGGACGAGAAGGAGGCGGTGCAGGTCGCGAAGAAATACCTCTCTTACTTCCAGGGACCGGTGGACAAGTGGGAGGCCAATGATCAGCGCATGCTGAGGCACGCAGTGCCGGAGAATCGGCTGCGGCTCTACGACATGCGGGAAATCCTCCACACCATCGCCGACAAGGGCTCGGTGCTGGAACTGAGGGAGAAATTCGGCATCGGCATCATCACCGCCTTCATCCGCATCGAGGGCAAGCCGATGGGGGTAATCGCCAACAACCCCCACCACCTCGCCGGAGCGATCGACTCCGACGGCGCCGACAAGGCCGCACGCTTCCTGCAACTCTGCGACGCCTTCGACATCCCGGTGCTCAGCCTGATGGATTGCCCCGGCATCATGGTGGGGCCAGATGCCGAGCGCACCGCGCTGGTGCGCCACAGCGTGCGGCTGTTCAACGTGGGCGCCAACCTGACGGTGCCGCTGTTCTGCGTCATCGTGCGCAAGGCCTACGGGTTGGGCGGCCAGGCGATGTGCGGCGCCTCAACGCTGATCGGCTTCTTCACTGTGGCATGGCCGACGGCCGAATTCGCGGGGATGAACATTGAGGGTTCGGTGAAGCTGGGCTACCGCAATGAGCTGGCCGCGATTGCCGACCCCGAGAAGCGCCGCGCCGAGTTCGATCGCCGGGTGTCCCGCGCCTACGAAAGCGCCCGCGCCGTCAACGCTGTGGTCGGTGGTGGGTTGGATGATGTGATCGACCCCGCCGAGACGCGCGGCTGGATCGCCCGCGGGCTGAAACGGGTGCCGCCAGTGGCGCCGCGGACGACGAAGAAATATCCTTATGTCGATACTTGGTGACGGGTGGCATGGAAGTGGTGTTGACGTCACCCAAGATCAGCGCCGGGGTTAGGCTGCCCGCGCCTTCACGGCGCTCGTCAATTTCCAGTTCATCTCACTCCAGATAAGCGCCCATCCGGGATCGCCATGTCCAGCCCAGACCCCAGAAAGAGCCCGCGCCTCACTGTGATATGTGGCTAGATCAGCAACGACATCGCGGGCAAGTGAGAGAGACTCGAAGACACCATGTGCAATAAAGGCCGGTCGCCCGGGTCGGGATTGCCTAACATACGGGGGTTGGAACAAGGCAATTCGTGGGGTGCCATTCCTATCCAGCGCCTCGCGAAATCCGTCAAGTGCAGTTGCACGCGAAACGTCAAATACCAGAGCGGGGCCCTCCCGTGTGGATGTTACCTCGCGAATGTACCCGATCTGATCGAACACCCGCACGTCCTGACCAAGCGCCGACTTAGACTCTGATCGCGCCGGAACAACGACAGTCGGATTCAACACCCCGCTGATCCGAAGCGTATCGATGACAGCGCTGACGAGTGGGTCACCAGTTTCGTCGGCTAGAATGACGACGCCTGTTGGCCGGGCATCCCGCAACGCCCAGCACGCCTGTGCCTGGTGGCCCTTGAACATCAGCGGGATCCTAAGGAACCGCGCCTTCCGGTCATGCCGAAGTTCGGCGACCTCCGGTCCATCTGCCGTCGCGATTAACGTCATCCCGCGCATCCTGGTTGCCAACCTATCAAGGGATGCTGCGACAGTCGCACTGGCCGCCGCGCACAGCGCGGCACCAAGGTGCATGTAACCGTCGAAAGGCATGTTTCGCGGCATCTCGTCCGTCTTACTCGTCGGCCCCACAAACCATACGGCTGCGTGGCCCTCCTCGGCGAGGTCACTCCAGGAGCGACGGCGAAGCCTGGCCCGGCGCGCCAATTTGGCGATTTCAGTTCCTTGAGCAGTCAACTCTGGGGCTATCATAACGCTCGGCAGCCTCCCCAACCGATAAAATGCATCGACATCGGGAACGACGCCGAGAGGGCCGTGCAACCGGACGTGTACCGTCCCGATCCACCCAAGATACTGAGCCACCTCACACGCATGGTCGAACCGGAGGTTGCCAGTTTCTACGTCCGCCGCGCTGATTGATATGATCACGCCAGGTGCAAGTTGCTCTCGGGCATTAGCCGTCGCTTCAAACGTTTGCGCCGCTACGCGGGCCGTTGCGCTCGCTGCCCGAGTCGAAGCGTCCTCCAACTCCACGATCAATTCGGGCGCACGGACCACATCGCGGCACGCACGCAACATATCTTCGAACGAGTCAAGGGTATGGAAGGGATGCCGCGAGGGATATCCCTCATATGCATGCGCGTGGGCAATCAGCGCTTTTCCGAGGTGCAGCGCCTCGCCAACCTTGATCTTAAGGCCGGTCGAAAACGTCATCGGCGCAAGAACGACATCGACGGCCCGGTAGAATTCCGTCAGGTCCGGGACCCTTCCATGGAGACGAACGTAGGGAGGCAGCCGTTCGTGGCGAAGATCCTCGCAACAATTCCCAGCGATATGGAACTCGCACGGCAACAAGCTGCGGTCGATATACTCCTTGGCCGTTTCGAGGAAGGCGCGTGTATTGATGTAGTTGATCGTGTTGCGTGCGCCTACGATACCAAACCGAAGGATATCATGCGGCGGCCGACTGCGATCCAGCGCGCGAATGGGCTCGCTGAACGGCATCACGTACACCGCCCGCTTAGTCAGGGTAGCGAAGAACGCCGCTTCTTGCTCCTTGATGGCCCAGACGACATCAGCGCGGTCGAGGGCAGCGCGCTCCGCATCTTCCGTCAGGTAAAAGAACTCTGGCGCCAGCCCCTGGGCCTCGAACAATTCCTTACGGCCGGAGAACCGATCATGAGTGTCGAGCACTTTCAACACATCACGCGGCGCGAACTCGAAAGCCTTTGAGAGCCACGGATAGTTGACCAGCATGACATCGAACGCAGTCTGGGCGAACAGCCAGGTCAGCAACGTACCGATCGAGGGGTCCCACCACTCATCGAGTTGGTGATGCGCACCGTCGGGATTGCTGTGGAGAGGCCGCGAAGGTGGCACAGTCCAATAGGAATCCCACATCGCCGCCATGGATTGCGCGGCATCGAATGGAATCCCCCGCCGCCAATCTGCCTCAGCAGCATAGTGAACGTAGTGAATTTCCGCGCCCCGCTTCTTCAAATCGGCGCAAACGGTATGAATACGCAGGCGGTTACCGTGGTCCTGCGGGTGAGTCGGCGTGGGCGCAAGCACCAGAACGCGTGCACCTTTCCAGGTCGGCTCAATCATCGGCTTCGCTAATGCCGCTCAATAGGCTGATGACCGCCTCATAAATGGCAGCCAACTGCCACTCCATCGCGGACGGGTCGGCCTGCTCGATGACCAGGGCACGCTGAGTGCGAACGTGCGGCGGCTGTTGGGCAAAGAACCTCTTTAGATCCAACCAAGCCGCCTCACTTCGCGCGAACTGTTCTCCCGGCGCCCTCACATAGTCGGATACCGCCTGCCATGCCATCCGGCGTCGGAACCAGTCCTGCCGAACACGGCTCGGGTCCACCAAATGATCGACGACGGCGAGGCCCGCATATCCGGTTACTCCACCGCGGGCCGATAGTCGCTCTGCAAGCTCCGTTTCGTCATTCGACATGAGTGCGATGCCGCTACCAATCCGGCCCAGTGCAGGGCTGAAACCGCCAACGGCGCGCAGGAGCGGCGTTCTGTAGGAGATATTGGCGCCTGCTACCCACTCTCCCGGCCGAAGAATGCGCGTTTCGTGACCAAGATCGATCACCGACAAATAGGCCAGAAGCTTATCGCTGAGCCATGGCGGACGCGGCTGGCCGAACCGGGGCAGCACGCGACCGCCAATCGAGTACACCTCGTCACCAAGTTCGTCATAGGCCGCAAGCAATTCTCTTAGCCAGGTGGGGTGCGGCACAGCATCGTCATCAATGTAGGCGATAATTGGTGCTGTGGTCTCGCGGGCAGCGACGTTACGCGCATTTGACAGCCCCGGGATCTTCTCATGGATCCAGCGCAAGTTCGGAATGTGCGCATAAAGCCGCGCCTCTTCCGAGGACCGCGTAGCATCCGGTGAATTGTCGATGACAAGAATTTCAAACTCGTCGAAAGGCAATGTTTGCGCAACCAAGCTATCAAAACATTCGGCTAACAGGTCATAGCGCTCATAGGTGCACACGGCGACCGCAGCGAGTAAGCCCGACACGCTATCGTCGAACAGCGCGCCGGATACCGTTTGCGGGTTATCCCTGGTGACTGGGAGATTTTGAGCCACGTCATCCACCGGCGGGTTTTGCATGGTCCTCGAGGCTTTGCCCGGACGCCGAGTCATCATGTCTCCAAGGGTCCGAATTCGAGCCAGGAAAGTGCGACGCCAAGGCGCCGCTTGTCCCCACCGCCATGGTCGGATGGCGAAAACATCGTGTCAACAGAGAACCTAATTTCTGTCGGGCCATCGGAAGACCGCGGTGGGATAGGGCCAACTACAAGCGGAGCACCGCTTCCGGCTGTCGAGGACGGATATTGCCGGCCGTCGATCGTGACAAGCAGCAATTCTGCGGAGCCAAAGGTTACAAACGACATGGTGAGCTTCGATGGCGCCGATCGATCAACCCACATCAGGAGTCTCGATTCAGCAACGGGCCCAGTCCAGCGATATGCCCGTCCATCACTGCTGAATTCCAGCCCATAGAAGCCACTCGCACCATGGACAAACTCGCTTGCCATAAGTCGGATAGCGTTCGGAAACGCCCCCCCCGCACCGTGGCGTAGCAATATTGCGTCTTGATGCCGAATGACCGCGAGGAGCACATCCAGCTCACCACGGATGAGCGTTACAGCAGTTTCAAGGGCTGCGATACGCCTCTCAGCATCCACAGCAATGGGCAATGTGGAGTGCGCGATCGCCAAGGAATCCCGGCCCTCTTCCACGGATGGCGCGGCACTCGTAGGTGCTATGCGGGAAAAATCGCTCATCGGGCGCGCACTTCGAAGTAAGTCAAATGACAATCATTCTGAAAAAAGGACATAGTAAGATCCTAGTACCTCCCTCCATACCTAGCCGGACAAGGCCGTCAGGGCAAGCACGCCACAACCTAAATCGCCCCTTCATCGCGGCAAGATAGTAGTAGCGACCATGCCGAGACACCAGAGTGTGATGCGATCACCCTATCGACCTCATCACACTCATGGAGCGCTCAATGTGTTCGCCGTAGAAGGCCACGATCCAGACTGGTCGGCTTCAACTCGATGCGACCGCTTTCATGCAACAGGCACTTCTGAACATGGCTCGGACTACCTCCGCCCTTGTACGGACACCTGTACGGATGTATCCGTGACATCGCCGTCGGCGTCCGTCACAGACACTAAAATAGTAGAGCTCTGCGTTTTGCGGACCGGCCCGCAGGTCAACGCCAGTGAGCCAACAATTTTACTAGCAAGTTCAAAATAGACACCTTCAACGAAAGACACCTCAATGCAGCTCTGATCCTTCGGTGCCTCCAGAACCCGTCCGACAAGACGGTTCCCGACATAAACATCGGAACCATCTAACATAATATCATCAATCGCCCGAATCGTCAGGAGCATTCCGGGAGATGCCTCAGCAAATTTAACCTTAATCCCCCCCCCACCAAAACCAGTACCATGTGGATTGCGCACGGTGCACCCTGGAAAGAGAGGCCAAGTTCCAGGCCGAATACCCGAGACTACAAATTCGACTTTCTCGGGCACGTTCTCAAAATACGAAAGATCGGCCTGCGGTTGTTGAACCGAGCCGCTGTCAATGTACCCCCGCACAGGCGACTGACCTGACTGCCGACCAATATTTCCTGACAATTTCCGAATTGACACAGTTTCGATCTCACGCAGTTGCCGAGCCCACAGATCGTTGATCTGATCGACGTCGTGATTTTTCCGGATCTCTTCGATATATGTCTGCGCAAGCGATATATTCTTATCGAGACACAACTGCCACACCCGCACGACCTCCAACATGGCACGGGACTCAGGCGATGATTTCTCAATGAGACGGTCAATCAAGCCAATTCTCTCCGACGCGGAGAGATCATATTTTGAGATCCGAGCGATCTTCTCGCGCGATAACGGCTTAGTCAGCAGCCACACACGACTTTGAAAAGGAACCCTTTCATCGATCAATTCAAATTCATCCGAGAAAAACTCCATACTCACGTGGATGTACGGATGCCAGCAATGATAGTAATCTTGTTGAATAACTACAGACCGGCCGGGGATTAATTGCGGAAAAAACTGCGCACAGCAATGCGAATTCAAATTTTGAGTTTTCGCGACATCAATGAACAGAATTTCAATCGGTAAACCATTCCATTTTTTCGTCAAAAAATCCCCGGCATAAGTTTGGATCATGCGCTCATAGGGGGCAGTCTGAGATTTAAAAATCTCCAAATAAGGGTCCCCTAGATTGATTGGTCGGATTTCCTTACTTATCGATTGGCCTACATACTCGTCTATAACCTCAAAATAATCGTATGAATGAACAAGGCGCCCGCCTTTGAAGCTTTGCTTCCCACCATCTCGGGCGCCGGAGGCAAAACAATAAGCTGACGCGCCGATAAATGCTCCTGCATCTACCACACATCCAGCCCCGGACAACCAAAATCTCCCCAACCAATAAAAGCAGGTGCGTTCCTCAGCACCAAGCATGCCCTTGGGCAAATGCACCTCTGGTGGCGCAGCAAAATTTTTCCAAGGCTTTGCCCTAAGATTCTCGACGCGCATTGTAAAGCTCCGTTCCAATTAGGCCTATCCTCATTTTCAAATACGAGAAATGCATGGGAGAAGCAATGCATCGAACCGCCCTGGTTCGAACCACCCCCAGGTTTGTCGGAGATTCTAACTCATGATTAGGATGGCGCTCTGCCGAGCAAGACGACAAACACGCGTTCCTCTCAGGGCGGCGAGCGCCTGTGCCGGTTTGTCTCATACCAAGGCTCCGAGAGTGTGACTCCGGGGGGATTCCGCGACGCGGTGCTGGTGTGATTCTGTATCCGGCGAACGATGGAGGTTCGCCATGCCGCTTGCACTTCGGGTTGATTTTGATGCTGCCGGGCTTCGGATGGCG
>CAIPLM010000056.1 GCA_903865895.1 uncultured Rhodospirillales bacterium
CCGGCAATGCGAAATCCGGCGCATCGAGGCTTTCCAGCGCCTGGCGCCTTGCATCGGCGGCGATGCCGAGCGACCAGACCTGGCCGCCGGCGTCGGACACCGCGGGCGCCTCGATCAGCCGCCAGAACGCCGCGACATCCACCGCGTCACCGCGGCGCATGCTCGGCGGGATGGGGATGCACACCTCATCGCGGC
Organism: uncultured Rhodospirillales bacterium; assembly: GCA_903865895.1. Classification (GTDB taxonomy): domain Bacteria; phylum Pseudomonadota; class Alphaproteobacteria; order Acetobacterales; family Acetobacteraceae; genus CAIYPH01. Next base: position 196 of record CAIPLM010000056.1, read on the forward strand.
ACATGCCCTCGGGCTTGGCCTCCCAGCCCGTGGCGGCGAGGCAATCCGCGGCATCGAGCCACAGCCCCTCACCATCGGGAACGTCATGCGTTCCCGTCTCGGTCAAAACAATACGCGCCATACCGATCCTCCTTGCGGAGATCAGCATGGCGCATAATGCGTAACGGTGAAAGCCGTCCGGGAATGGGCGGTGACGGTTTCGAACCGCCGACCCTCTCGGTGTAAACGAGACGCTCTACCGCTGAGCTAACCGCCCGACACGAAGCAATCCTGCTGGTTAGACCAGCGCGTCCTTCAGGCCCTTGCCGGCCTTGAAGCGCACCGAGGTGGTGGCCGCGATGTCGATTTCGGCGCCGGTGCGCGGATCGCGCCCCTTGGAGGCCTTGCGCTGGGTGACGGCGAAGGTGCCGAAACCGACCAGACGCACTTCCTCGCCCGCCTTCAAGGCGCCTTCGATGGCGGTAAGCACGGCATCAACCGCCTCACCCGCCTTGGCTTTCGGCATGTCGCCACGCGCCGCAACGGCAGCGATGAGATCCATCTTGTTCACGTCTGAAGCCCCCTGGACTGGTCAAATCAACAATAAGCGAGGTCGCTTATGGCTAATTACATGGATAATGACAACGGCAAGTAGCAGCCCCGGCGCGCCGCGCCAAGGGCTGCCTGCTTGTCAGTGCGGCAGGGCCGGGGTGGCCGGCGCTGCCTGGGTGACGGCCGGTTCGGCCGGCTCCACCCATTCGATCGCCTCGGGCTTGCGCACGAGGGCCTGGCTGATCACGTCGTCCACATGGGCGACGGGGATCAGTTGCAGATGCTTCTTCACGTTGTCCGGAATTTCAGCGAGATCCTTCTCGTTGTCCTTCGGGATGAAGACCGTCTTGATACCGGCGCGCAGGGCGGCGAGCAGCTTCTCCTTCAGCCCGCCGATCGGCAGCACGCGGCCACGCAGCGTGATCTCACCGGTCATCGCCACGTCCCGCCGCACCGGAATACCGGTCAGCACGCTGACGATGGAGGTGGCCATGGCGATGCCGGCCGAGGGTCCGTCCTTCGGAGTAGCACCTTCCGGCACGTGGACGTGGATGTCCCGCTTCTCGAACAGCGTCGGCTTGATGCCGAAGCTGATGGAGCGGCTGCGCACATAGCTGAGCGCGGCCGAGACGCTCTCCTGCATCACATCGCCGAGCTTGCCGGTGTGCTTCACATTGCCCTTGCCAGGCAGCATGACGCTTTCGATGGTGAGGATTTCGCCGCCGACTTCCGTCCAGGCCAGCCCCGTCACCACGCCTACCATGTCCTCCGCCTCGGCCTCGCCGAAGCGGAACTTGCGAACCCCCGCGTATTTCTCGAGGTTCTTGACGGTGATGGCGACCTTCTTGGCCTTGGCGGTGACGATCTCCTTCACCGCCTTGCGGGCGAGGTTGGCGATCTCACGCTCCATGTTCCGCACGCCGGCCTCACGCGTGTAGTAGCGCACGAGATCGCGCAGCGCGTCCTCGCTGATGGAGAACTCGTCGGCCTTCAGGCTGTGCGCCTCGATTTGCTTGGAGATAAGGTGCCGCTTGGCGATCTCCACCTTCTCGTCCTCGGTGTAGCCGGCGATACGGATGATCTCCATGCGGTCCATCAGCGGCTGCGGCATGCGCAGGCTGTTGGCCGTGGTGACGAACATCACGTCCGACAGGTCATAATCGACTTCGAGATAGTGGTCGGCGAAGGTGCTGTTCTGCTCGGGGTCGAGCACTTCGAGCAGCGCCGAAGAGGGGTCACCCCGCCAATCCGCGCCGAGTTTGTCGATTTCATCGAGCAGGAACAGCGGGTTGGAGGTCTTGGCCTTCTTCATGCCCTGAATGACCTTGCCGGGCATCGAGCCGATATAGGTGCGGCGATGGCCGCGCACCTCCGCCTCGTCCCGCACGCCGCCGAGCGACATGCGCACGAAGTTGCGGCCGGTGGCCTTGGCGATCGACTTGCCAAGCGAGGTCTTGCCGACGCCGGGCGGACCGACCAGGCAGAGGATCGGGCCGCGCATCTTGTCCGAGCGGGACTGCACGGCGAGGTATTCGAGGATGCGTTCCTTGACCTTGTCGAGCCCGTAGTGGTCGGCGTCCAGCACCTTCTCGGCGGCGTTGACGTCGTTCTTGACCTTGCTGCGCTTCTTCCAGGGGATCGAGAGGATCCAGTCGAGGTAGTTGCGCACCACGGTGGCTTCGGCGCTCATCGGGCTCATGCCCTTGAGCTTCTTCAGCTCGCCCAACGCCTTCTCGCGCGCTTCCTTGGAGAGCTTGGTCTTGTTGATCTTCTCCTCGAGTTCGGCCGTCTCGTCCTTGCCGTCCTCGCCCTCGCCGAGCTCCTTCTGGATCGCCTTCATCTGCTCGTTGAGGTAGTACTCGCGCTGCGTCTTCTCCATCTGCCGCTTCACGCGGCTGCGGATGCGCTTCTCGACCTGGAGCACGCCGATCTCGGATTCCATGTGCGCGAAAACGCGCTCAAGCCGGTCCCCGATGCCCTGGATTTCCAGGAGATCCTGCTTCTCGTTGATCTTGAGGTTGAGGTGGCAGGCCACCGTATCGGCGAGCTTGGAGGGCTCCTCGATCTGGTTGAGCGATACCAGCACCTCAGGCGCGATCTTCTTGTTGAGCTTGATGTACTGCTCGAACTGGGTGACCACGGTGCGGCCGAGGGCTTCCAGCTCCTTCGCGACGCCGCCGATATCCGGCATCGCCTCGACGAAGGCCTCGAAATAGCTCTCGGTTTCCTTGAAGGCGGCGATGCGCGCGCGGCGGCCGCCTTCGACCAGCACCTTCACCGTGCCGTCCGGCAGCTTGAGCAGCTGCAGGATCGTGGAGACGGTGCCGATGCGATAGATGTCCTCGATCGAAGGATCGTCCTGCGAGGCATTTTTCTGCGCCACCAGCAGGATCTGCTTGTTCTCCTTCATCACCGCTTCCAGCGCGCGGACGGATTTCTCGCGCCCGACGAACAGCGGCACGATCATGTGCGGGAACACGACGATATCGCGCAGCGGCAGCACGGCCATCGCCTCGCCCGTCACCGGGGCGGCATCGCCGGCGGCTTTGGTCGCGGCGCGGGGCGCGCGAGCGGCCTTCGCCTTGGGAGCGGCGGCCTTGGGCGCGGTGACTTTCGCCGCAGCCTCGGGGGCAGCGTCGCTCGCAACGTCATCGGTGGTCGCGGGCTTGGGCTTCTTCTGATCCGACATAACTCGACCTCCTACAGGACAGTCCTTCGCAGCACGCCCTGGCATCAGGCACGAACCGCATCTTCGATGGTGGAACCCGGCGCCCCTCCTGGGCACACCGGAAACGCCGGCCAGCGAATTGAACAGCCCGGATATCGGCACGCCCCGGACGTGCCACAAGACCTAGAACTCAGCGCTGCTGCCATGCCGGGACATGGCGGCAGGTTTGGGCGGTCAGGCGCTCTCTTCGGCCTGCTTGCCGTAGACGAACACCGGATTGGCGCGCGCTTCCGCCACTTCGCGGTTGATCACCACCTCCTCGACCGAGTCGAGGCCGGGGAGATCGAACATCGTGGTCAGCAGGATGCTTTCCATGATGGAGCGCAGGCCGCGGGCGCCGGTCTTGCGGGCGATGGCTCGGCGTGCGACCGAGGAGAGCGCGTCGTCGGTGAAGTTGAGCTTCACGCCTTCCATCTCGAACAGGCGGCCATACTGCTTCACCAGCGCGTTCTTCGGCTTGGTAAGGATCTCGATCAACGCCGCCTCGTCGAGGTCTTCCAGCGTGGCGATCACCGGCAGGCGGCCGATGAACTCGGGGATCAGGCCGAAGCGCAGCAGATCCTCGGGCTCCACCTCGCGCAGGATCGCGCCCGTGCGCCGCTCATCGGGGCTCACCACCTCGGCGCCGAAGCCGATGCCAGCACCCTTGCCGCGGGCGGAGATGATCCGCTCGAGCCCGGCGATGGCGCCGCCGCAGATGAACAGGATGTTGGTGGTGTCGACCTGCAGGAACTCCTGCTGCGGATGCTTGCGCCCGCCCTGTGGCGGCACGGAGGCAACGGTGCCTTCCATGATCTTCAGCAGCGCCTGCTGCACGCCCTCGCCGCTCACATCACGGGTGATGGAGGGGTTGTCGGACTTGCGGCTGATCTTGTCGACTTCGTCGATGTAGACGATGCCGCGCTGGGCGCGCTCCACGTTGTAGTCGGCGGCCTGGAGCAGCTTCAGGATGATGTTCTCGACATCCTCGCCGACATAGCCGGCCTCGGTCAGCGTCGTCGCGTCGGCCATGGTGAATGGCACGTCGATGATGCGGGCGAGAGTCTGGGCCAACAGCGTCTTGCCCGAGCCGGTGGGGCCGAGGATGAGGATGTTGGACTTGGCGATCTCGATGTCGTTGTTCTTCGCCCCGTGCGCCAACCGCTTGTAGTGGTTGTGCACCGCCACGCTCAGCACCTTCTTGGCGTGCGCCTGGCCGATCACGTAGTCATCGAGAACCTTGCAGATCTCCTTCGGCGTCGGCACCCCGTCGCGCGATTTGACGAGGTGCGTTTTGTGCTCCTCGCGGATGATATCCATGCAAAGTTCAACGCACTCGTCGCAGATGAACACTGTCGGGCCCGCGATGAGTTTGCGGACCTCGTGCTGCGACTTCCCGCAGAACGAGCAGTAGAGAGTGTTCTTGGAATCGCCGGATTTGCTCATGGGCACCCCTGGCCCGGCTCTCCGGGCGCGCAAGACGGCGAGTGTAGCCGCCCCTCACGAGGGGCGACAAGCAGTGGAATCAGCAATGTGATCAGCTCTTCGCGTCCGAATCGGACGGAAGCGGGCGGTTTGCCACCACCTCGTCGATCAGGCCGAACGCTTTGGCCTCATCGGCGGTGAGGTAGGTGTCGCGCTCCATGTTCTTCTCGATCTCCTCGATGCTCTGCCCGGTGTGGTGGACATACATCTTGTTGAGACGCTCGCGCGTCTTGAGGATCTCGCGCGCCTGGATGGCGATATCGGTCGCCTGGCCCTGAGCGCCGCCGGAGGGCTGATGGATCATCACCTGGCTATTGGGCAGGGCGAAACGCTTACCCTTGGCGCCGGCGGTGAGCAGCAGCGAGCCCATCGAGGCAGCCATGCCAACGCACAGCGTCGATACCGGGCTGCGGATGTACTGCATGGTGTCGTAGATCGCGAGGCCGGCCGAAACCACGCCGCCCGGGGAATTGATATAGAAGGAGATGTCCTTGGAGGGGTTCTCGCTCTCCAGGAACAGCAGCTGCGCGCACAGCAGGCTCGCCACCTGGTCGTAGACCGGGCCGGTGAGGAATATGATGCGCTCCTTCAAAAGGCGCGAATAGATGTCGTAGGCGCGCTCGCCGCGAGCGGTCTGCTCCACGACCATGGGAACGAGACCGTTATTGTAGATCTCGACCGGACTGCGATCCTGCATGCTCTAACCCCTGGCTCCACGAAACCCCGATCCGGCGGTGCACCGATGCCGTGCACATTGCGCCGAATGGGGTCAATGCTACGTAAATAGGGCCCCGATCGCGCCGTGTCAGCCCGGCGGGGCGCCGCCCCGCCGTTTATCCGGGCGGAGGATCAGCCGGCGGGTTCCGGCTCTTTCGTGAGTTCCTCAACGGAAACAACGTTTTCCGTGACCTTGGCGAGCTCGAGTACGAAGTCGACCACCTTCTCCTCGAGAATCGGGCCGCGCAGGGACTCGGCGGCTTGCGGATTCTTGCGGAAGAAATCCATCACCATCTGTTCCTGGCCCTGGTAGCGCGCCGCCTCGGCCCGCATCGCCCGGGTCATCTCCTCGGGAGCGACCGTGATGTTGTGCACCCGGCCGATCTCGGAAAGCATGAGGCCAAGCTTCACGCGGCGCTCGGAAATGGCGCGATATTCCGCCTTCAGGGTATCCTCGTCCTTCGCCTTGTCGGCCTCATCGATCTCGCCCTGGGCCCTGTCGGCCTCGACGCGCTGCCAGATGGTGTCGAACTCGGCGGTGACCATGCTCTCGGGCGCCGGGAAGGTCGCGAGGCCGGCCAGCGCATCGAGCAATGCGCGCTTGATGCGGCTGCGCGAGACGTTGTCGTATTCGCGCTGCATCTGGCCGGAGATCAGGTCCCGCACGCGGGCGATCTCATCGAAGCCGAGGCGCTTGGCCAACTCGTCGTCGATCGCCGGCACCGTGCGCTGCTTCAGCGCCTTGGCGGTGATATCGAACGTCGCGGCCTTGCCGGCGAGTTCCTTCGCGCCGTACTCCTCGGGGAAGGTCACGTTGATCGTGCGGCTCTCGCCTGGCGACATGCCCTCGACCTGCTCGGTGAAGCCGGGAATGAAGCCCGTTCCGCCGACCTCGACGTCAATCCCCTCGGCGGTGCCGCCCTGGAAGGGCTCGCCGTCGATCTTGCCGATGAAGTCAACCGAGAGAATGTCACCCGTTACCGCCGGGCGAACCTCGTCCACCACCACCGAATCGGCGTTGCGGGTGGCGATCTCGGTGAGCGCCTTGTCCACCGCCTCGGCGTCCGGAGCGGCCTTCAGGCGGGTGAGCTCGATGGCGCCGAAATCGGGCAGTTTGATCTCGGGCAGCAGCTCAACCTCGACGTTGAACGCCAGGTCCTTGCCCTCGTCGAGCGAGACCACGTCCACCTTCGGCTGCTGCGCCGGGCGCAGTCCGCGATCGGTCAGCACCTGCTGGGTGGCGCTGTTGACACTCTCCTCAAGCACCTCAGCCATGACGGCGGTGCCGAACCGCTTGGTGATGACGGCGGCCGGAACCTTGCCCGGACGGAAGCCGGGGATATTGGCGGTGCGGCCGATCTCGGCCAGGCGCTTGGAGCGGCGCGCGCCGATATCATCGGCGGGAACAACCACACTCCAGGCGCGCTTGAGCCCGTCGGAAAGCGTCTCGGTGACCTGCATGTCCTAGAAAACCCTCAGTAAGTACGCCCGGTACGGCCAGGGTGGTGCGGGCGGAGGGACTTGAACCCCCACGGCTTGCGCCACCAGAACCTAAATCTGGCGTGTCTGCCAATTTCACCACGCCCGCCCGCGAAATCCCTGCCCGCGACCGTGAACGGGCGCATCTAGCGCAGTGGCGGCGGCGTCACAAGGGCACGCCGGCCGATTCTAGTCGGAAGCGATGTCCGGCAGCATGTCGGCCAGCAGCACGGTGCCGCTCCATTCCCGCATCACCGCCGCGGCGGCATCGCGCTCCGCGGGCGTCCCCTTCACCACCACATCGGGCCGGAGCATGCGGATCATCTCCTCCGCCGCCTCGGCGGTATCGACCACCACCAGATCGACCGCGGGGAGGCTCGCCAGCCGGGCGGCACGCACCGCCTCGGTCTGATGCGGCCGGGTCTCGCCCTTGGCGCGGCGCAGCATCGCGTCGCCCTGCACGCCGACCACCAGCCGGTCACAGGCGCCATGGGCCTGCTCGATGAGGTGGACATGGCCGGGCTTCAGCGGATCGAAGGCGCCATCGGTATAGCCGGTGCGCCAGCCGCTGCGCCGCCAGCGCTCGGTGAGCCGGCCGGCAACCTCACGGGTGACGATTTTGCGCAGCGCTCCGGCGGAGGGCGAGATCGCCGCCAGCAGGTCACTCTCCCGCACCACCGCGGTGCCGATCTTGCCCACCACGATTCCGGCGGCGATGTTGGCGAGCCGGGTCGCCAACCGCAGCGAGAGCCCGGTGGCAAGCCCGGCCCCGAGCGTGGCGAGCGCGGTATCGCCGGTGCCGGCGATGTCGAACACCTCAGCCGATTCGGCGGGGAAATGCACCGCCCCCTCGGCATCGGCCAGCGTCATGCCATCCTCCCCGCGGGTGACCAGCACGGCGCCGAAGCTGTGGCGGGCGCGCAGCACGGCGGCGGCGGCGGCCACCGGCCCATCGCCCTCGGTCGGCATGCCCGTAGCGGCGGCGAGGTCACGCGCGGCGGCGAGCACCACATGCACCCCGGCGTAGCGCGAATAATCGGAGCCATGCACGTCGGCCACCACACGGCGCCCGGCGGCCAGGGCGGCGGCGATCAGCAGGCCCGGCGTCTCCCCCGCCAGCACGCCCTTGCGATAATCGGAGAGAATAACCACCGACGTCGCGGCCATCGCGTCGCGCGCTATCTTGAGCATCCGCTCGGCGAGCTTCGGGTGCACCGGCCGGTTGTCCTCGCGGTCGGCCCGCATGATCTGGTGGCCCTGCACGGTGCGCCCCTGGGCGACGAAGCGGGTTTTGAGCGTGGTGATCCGCCGCCCCTGCACCAGCATCCAGGGCTCCACCCCCTGCTGCCCGCCGACCAGGCCGGTGAGATCCCCCCCCGCCTCGTCATCGCCGATGATGGAGACGAAGGCGACGGCGGCTCCGAGCGCGCCGAGGTTGCGCACCACATTGGCCGCCCCCCCGGGAAGCGCCAGCTCATTCTCGATCCTGAGCACCGGAACCGGTGCCTCCGGGCTGATGCGATCCACCGAGCCATAGACGTAGCGATCCAGCATGGCGTCGCCGACCACCAGAACGCGGGCATTGGCCAGACGGCGCACCCCGGCACTCAGTTCGACCGAGTCGGCGTCTCCAGCGGCGCTTGAAGTCATGCTCCGGCCCTTTCGGCGTTCAGGCGGGAAAGCGCTGCGATCCCGCCGCATACCCTTGTTTTACAGGCAGTTGCCGGCCTGCCATCGCCCCGCTGTACCCCTCCGCGCCGGCCGTTGCAAGCGGCGTCAACTCCGCAGGAACGCGACGTCGCCGCCCTCCAGCACCGCGCAGGTCAAATCGCCGCCCAGCACCGCGCCGGTATCGATGCCGATGCGATGGCGGCGAACGGTGGGCTCATGCGCCGGCGTATGGCCATGCACCACCACGCACTCCCTGGCGCCATCGAAGGAGAGGAAGGGCTCGCGGATCCACAGCATGTCCTCGCGGGTCTGGCTGTGCAGCGCAACGCCCGGCCGCAGCCCGGCATGAACGAACACATAAGTGCCGATCCGCTGCGCAATCGACAATCCCCGCATCGTGCCGAGCTGGCGGGGCGGGATGCCCGCCTCCCAGGAAGCCGGCGGATCGCGCCAGGACAGGCCCCAGGCCATCAGCGTCTCGCCGCCGCCATTGCGTAGCCAGTGGGTCGCCTCCTCCCGCCGCCCGCCGCCGAGCGCGGTGAGCAGCATGTCCTCATGGTTGCCCATCAGATTGGCCACCTTCAGCCCGGGCGCCCGATCGATCGGCCGGGCGATCCGCTCCAGCACGGCAGCCGAATCCGGGCCTCGATCGATGTAGTCGCCGAGATGAATCACCAGTGGGTTGGCCACCGGATGCGCCGCGAGGTCATCCACGATGATCGCATGCATCGCCGCCAGCCGGTCGTCGCAGCCATGCACGTCGCCGATCGCGTAGACGCGCACGCCCGGCGGCAGCCAGCCCGGAAAATCGGCGCCATCATAGTCGGGGCCAGTCGGTGATGAGGCGGCGGGTAATGGATCGGTAACCATCTGCGGGCAACCTAGCGCCGCGATCCGCCCGGCGCGAGAGCCGGAACGCGGCGGATCCGCTGAAAAGAGGATGAATATGGCCCTTCCGCCGGAAAATCCGGCCCACACCGGCCGCCGGGCATGAACACCTGGATTGGCAGACCCGCGTTGCCGCCCACCCTGCACGGCGACCCGGCGGACTACGCACCAGGCGAACGCCAGCTCCTGGAGGCCACCCGCCGCAGCACCGCGCCAGGCTGGTCGGCGCTGGTGGTGCATCTCGGCGATCGCGCCGCCCCCAAGCCACACCATCGCCGCATCGCCCGCTCCCTGCTCGACGACTCCGCCCAACGCCATGGCGGCCAGGTCTTCGCGCTCCGCAATGGCGACCTCGTGCTGCTCTGCCCCTCCGCCAGCCTGCGCGCCCCGGTGGCCACGCGGCCCGCCGGCAGCAGCGAGGCCCTCCCCGCCCTCCTCGCCCGTCTCCTGCGCCCCGAGGGCAGCGAGCCCGTTGCCCCCGTCAGCGTCTGGCCGCTGCCCGATTCCCGCGAACGCCTGCTCGCCTACGCCGCTGAACGCCTCGCCGATGGCGGCCTCACCCCGCTCGACCATGCGGTCGCCGAGACCGAGCTCCCCATCGCGCTGGCCGCTGCCGAGGCCCGCCTCCTGCCGGACCTGCTGCACCGCCAAACCGCAGTGCTGATCGGCGGCGGCGGCGGGGTCCGCATCCAGCCGCTCTTCCGCGAAATCACCTACGCCGAGGCCGCCCTCCAGGCCCAGCCCGGCGGCGAGGCGATGGAGCCCGACCCCTTCATGGTCCGCCACTTCGCCGCCCGGCTGGAGGAGCGGGTGCTGGCCGCCCTCCCCGGCGAAATCAACCGCCATGGCGCGCTCGACCCGGCATCCGGCCCGCCACTCCACCTCAACCTCGCTCCCGCCAGCGTCACCGGCGCCGCCTTCGCCGACCTCCTCGCCGCCCTTCGCACCCACGGTGCCGCAATCGGCGTCGAGATCAGCCTGGTCGAAGCCGCCGCCGACCCCGACGGCTTTGCCCAGGCCCGATCTCTCCTCCGCGAAGCCGCCATCCCCCTGGTGATCGACGGCGTCTCCCCCCTCGCGCTCCGCCTCACCGCCCCCGCCGCTTTGGCGGCAGATTTCGTCAAGCTCGACTGGTCCCCCCGCCTCGCCCGCCTCACCGCCGCCGAGCAGCGCGAGACCCGCCTCGCCCTCGACGCCATCGGGGCGGACCGCCTGATCCTCGCCGGCGCCGACCATGAGGAGGCGCTGCAATGGGGCCTCCTCCAGGGATTCCGCCGCTTCCAGGGCCGCCACGTCGACGCCATGCTGGCCGCCGGCCGCCTCGCCGCCTGCCGCCACGCCGCCGGCTGCACGCTGCGCCAATGCGGCGAACGCGCCCTCGCCGTCGCCCCAGCCGGCCGCCTCGGCTGCCTCGCCCCCGCGATGCTCGACGGCACCGCCCCGCCGCGCGGCCCCCTGCAATGAGCACCGCCATCGCCCGCCGCGAGCTTGCGCCCGACCTCGCCCGCGGCGGCAGCCCCGAAGAAGCCCGCCGCCTCGCCACCCTCATCCGGGACTGCGAGGCCAGCGGCATCGCCCGTCACGTCCTGCTCCTGCGCCTCTCCGAACTGCCGGATGGCCGCACCCGCCCGCACCACTTCACCCTCGCCCGCGAGGCCCTGCTGCCGCTCACCGGCGCCGCCCGCGCCCAGCTCTTCGAACTGCCGAACCAGGACCTGGTGGTCGTCTGGCGCGGCGAAACCGCGGCCTTGGCCACCAGCCTCGCCACCATCGAACACCTCTTCTCCGACGATCCTGCCTTCGGCACCGACCCGATGGGAATCGCCGCCGTGCTCGCCCTCCCCGATGACGCCGAACTGCTCCTCCAAGCCGTCGAGGAGAGCCTCCGCCCCCGCCAGCCCCCGCCCCCGCCGCGCAGCCCCGGCCTCCCGCTCGATCCCGCAACCCTGCAAGCCCTGGAACGCGCCATCGCCCAGGCCGACATGAGCCGCTTCGCCCGCCGCGAACCGGTCTGCCGCCCCTGGCCCGAAGGCTTCCGCCTCGCCTGGGAGCGCCGCTACCTCTCGGACACCGAGCTGTTCGACACCATCCTCCCCGAACGCGCCCCCCGCGCCGACCCATGGCTGTTCCGCCGCCTCACACGCACGCTCGATCGCCGCATGCTCGCGCTTCTCTCCGCCTCCGAGGAACTGCGCGGCGTCCCCCCCTTCAGCATCGATCTCAACATCGGCAACCTCATCGGCCCCGAATTCCTCCGCTTTGACGCCAATCTCCCCGCCGCGCTGCGCGGCCGCGTGGTGATCAACCTGCGCGCGGAAGACATCGTGGCGGACCTCGCGACCTTCTGCTTCGCCCGCGATTTCGCCGCCGCCCGCGGCTACCGCCTGCTGCTGGAGGACATGACGGCGGAGCAGATCGCCCTGCTGCCGCCGGAAAAACTGGGGCTCGACCTGGTGCAGCTCCGCTACACCCCCATCATCGCCACCGCAGCCCTGCCCGCCAGCCTCGCCCCAGAAACCGTGATCCTGAGCCGCGCCGACACCGCCGGCGCCATCGCCTGGGGCCGCGCCCAGGGCATCGCGCTGTTCCAGGGCCGCGCCGCCCAGCCATCAAGCCGCGGCGCGCGCTGAGCCCAGCCGGATTCATGTGTCAAAGAACACCAGGCGCACAAAAGCACCCGCGCGACGCCATCTGCCGCGACGGTTTTCAGCCACTAAGAAGGGCAAAACCGCCCGGCGGCGCCCGCACCCGCGCCGCACGCGGCCCAAGCCGGCACGGACTCGCCGCCATGAACGCACCCCGGCGCGGCTTCACCCACCAGAACGCATTCCGCCACGGCGCCGGCACCCACTCCCACTCGATTTCCGGCTCAACCTCAAACGTGATCGCCGCCTCCGCCGCCATCACGCCGGCCAGGCTCCCCTCCAGCTCCGGCCCACGCCGCCCCAGCAGCCCGCGCAACACCGCACACAGCAGCACCCCCAACACCGCGCCAATCAAGGCGGCGATGCCGATAGGGAGCTCGGGTTGAGGGGAACGCGCGGGGCACATCGGGTCTCGGTCACTCCTTCTATCTATGAGAAAATTATAATTGACTGACGTGTTTTGCGCAAGCAAAATCTCACGCCGCCCGGCAAATCCCCATTCCCCCCGGGTCATTGCGAGGCGCCGCCGAAGCAATCCATCCCTCCCACCGGCACCGTCCCGCCACGTTCGGCGAAAGCAAGCCTCACCACAGAGCCACAGAGGTCAGGGAGGCGCCCTCACCTGAACGATCGCACTTGGCCAAAAAAACCCTCTCCACCCGCGCTTGCGGGGGGAGAGGGTTGGGTGAGGGGGGCGGTTGGCCTCGCCCGATTCCTCCGTACGACCCAAAACCGCTTTCCTTTCCCCAACCTCATCCCGATATGGAGACCAATCGAGTTGCGTGATGGCGACGACCCAGCAATACCGTAGCCGCATCATGGCGGCGATCCACGCCACCGCGGAAGACCTCCACGCCGCCGGTGTGATGGACCGCCGCACGCTGCGCCAGTTCGACGCGGCCTGCCTGACGCCGATCACCCCGCTATCGCCCGCCGAAATCCGCGCCCTGCGTGACCGCGAAGGCGCCAGCCAGGCGGTGTTCGCGCGCTACCTCAACGTCACGCCGGGCCTGGTGAGCCAGTGGGAACGCGGCGAAAAGCACCCGATCGTGTCCCACTCGGTTCAAATTCCCGGGCAAGATCCTCCGGATCGCGGCCGGCGCGAACCAGATCAATCATCTGACGACGAAACTCAGCTGAGTAGGGCGGCCGGGATTTGGGCATTGCATGAACCTCCGGGGAAAGCCTGGATGGCTCCATCAAAGCGGGTCAACTTCATGACGCTGACTTTACATCGGCCCTGGTCGACGAACGGCGGGTCGTGGCCGTGCAGGGCAGTGCTTACGGCGTGAGCCGGGATTGTCGCACTTCTGACGCGATGAACGTGGAGGCGCTGAAAGAGGGCTGGCTGGGTTCGCCGATTGTTGCCAGATGATGGTGGAAAACGAGGCAAACTCTCCGGCAAATCGTTGCGTCTCAACCGGCTTCGCGCTGGCGTCGCAGGAAATCCAGAAGCACATCATTGCAAAGTCGCGGCTGCTCCCAGTAAGGGCTGTGGCCGGCCTCGGCGATGACATGGACCTCGGCTCCCAGGAGATGCGCCGCCTGCATGCGTAACAAACTCGGCGGCACGAAGAGATCCGAGCAGCCGGTCATCAGCAAAATCGGCATCCTCAGACTTTCGAGCATCGCCCAGCTCAAATGGTGGCGAAGACGCGGTGGGACGCGCACTCCGGACACCGCTGCGTCCGTCAGACGGTTCCATGCCGCGAGTCCCTCGGGATCGCCAGCACGGTAGGACGGTGAGAGTTCCTGGAAATCGTGCGGCAGGTTTGCGAACCATGCCGGCCGCAGGCGCTGTGTTATGACTAGGTAATCTTCCTCCTGAATGCCCATCAGTGAGGAGATCACGCTGAGTGTGGCAACATAATCAGGGTGGGATAAGGCGTAGTCGATAGCAAAGAAGCCACCATGTGCAGCGGCCACCAGATGTATGCTGGTCAGGCCAAGATGGCGGATCAGGCAATGCAGGTCGTCCGAGGCAACTGCAGGATCGGTGGCCGAATCTGGGCCGGAGCCGGCATAGCCGCGGCGAGAATAGGCGATTACCCGATAGCCCGCCTGGCTCAGCACCGGTTGCTGGTAGACCCATCCGTCAGCACTCTGCGTACCGGCATGGAGCAGCACAACAGCCGGGCCATCGCCCCCAGTGTCCCAGTAGCGCAATGAGCTACCGGGGACCGCGACCTCGGATTCCCGTGCGGCGGCCTGCACCGGAATGGGCTCATGCACCCATATCGCGTTGCTGAAGGCCCTCCCCGGCATTGCTACGCTCCAATGACGATATTGAATTCGGCCATTTCTGCACCAGGATCGTCGGCTCTCCCGGCGGGAAAGGGCGTGACGATGAGCGCGTCTTTGCGCCGGGCGCTGGCGAGAAACGGATCGATAGCGTTATACGCATCGCCGGAAAAGTACATTTGAGTGACCAGGCGTTCCGTGCGGCTGGTCACCATGAAGTGAATGTGGGCGGGCCGGATCACACCCGGGGCGACCGGATACGCGATCGGCCTTATCGTCTTCGCGGCATAGCGGCCGTCAGCATCGGTGCGCAGTAGGCCATAACCCGCGAAATGTGGGTCGAGTGGCGCTGGGTTCTCGTCGCCGGGATGATCGTAGCGCCCGTTCGCGTTGGCCTGCCAGATCTCAATCTGGGCATCGGGCACCGGATCACCAGCGACCGTCGTCACTCGGCCCGACAGGTACAACACCGTTCCGGAGGCCTTCCCGCCGCCGTGGCGCGTCAAGTCTCCGCCGAGCTCGGGGGTACGCGCGATGGGATAGAACGGCCCCAGGATTTGCGGTGGGGTCCGGGCAAGAACAGGGTTCGACCGATCAGACATGGTGTTTCCTCCAGCGGTTAACTCGGCTGCTTTTATGAGACAATAGCTTGGTCAGCCACAAGGCAACACCCGTTCGTGCCGCCAGCAGAGCTGCCGGCGCGAACGTGGCCGAAGATTATGCCAGATAGATCAGAGTGCCGTTTTGGCCGTCGCTGGCCATGACGAAATTCGTGGTCGGAGCGACGTCAAGCGTGATTGCGCCGGCATGCCGTCCATCGGCGAAGTTGAGCGTCATTCCGGTCGGGCCTGCAACCGACGTCAGAGTGGCGCGAGCGAAGGAGAGGTCAGTGATGTCGATGCGATCGCTTGCCACCAGTCCCTGGATCGTCGCCCCATCCAGGTTAGCGCTGCGGTCAAGGAAAGTGTCACTGCCCGCAGCGGAGCCGATCAGCACATCACCTCCGCCACCACCGCTCAGCGTCTGATCGGCACCGCCGGCGATCAGCGTATCTGCGCCGCTGGTGCCGATAGCGCGGACGAATTGCATGCCGTTAAGTGATAGCACCGCCGGCTGCTTGAGGCGTACCGCTTGCATATTGGAGATGCTATCCCCCAGCGTTACGGTGCCGCCACCGGCGATCACCAGCGTGTTGACGCCAGCGCCGCCGGAGATTGCAGCGCCGGTACTGTTGGCACTCACGACATATTTGTCGGTGCCGGCGCCACCGAACACGGATTCGGTATTGCTGAGAACGACCACGGTATCATCTCCGTCGCCGAGATTGATGGTCGAGGAGTCGCCGATTGCACCGACGATCGTGATAGCAGCACCGGCGGCACCGGATGCGTTGACGACATTCACCGTGGCGTCCAGCCCCGCTCGCAGAGTGAGCTTCGTGCCGCCAGCGACCTCGGATACGTTGACCACGCCGATGTCCGACAGTGCCGCGAGCGCGGCCAGATTGTAGGTGCCGCCGCCGGTAAGGTCGAGCGTGCTGCCGGCTCCAACCGCGCCGACAATACTGTCCGCGCGGTTGAGCGGCCCGTCCGCCTCGAACGTCTGTGGCACGCCATAGCCAACGAAGGAGAACGGCGTGGTGGGCAGGACCAATTTGGCCGCGGGATCGAAGCTGACGGTGTTGCCAATCAGCACGAAACTGCCCACGGGGAGTCCGTCATAGCCGGGGCCGGCGGTCATCGTCAGGGTCGTCTTGCTGGCGCCATCGGCCAAGGTCAGCACCGCGCCGGCCGAAGACTCAAGGATGGAGGTAAATGTCGTGGCGTAGTCGAAGTCGGTGATCGAGAGCACATTCGTATTGCCGTAGGACGTCGGCACAAAACCGTTCAGAATATCGCCGTTCACCGCCGCCGCGGTGCCGAGCACGGTGTCGGGGCCGCCGGAGTAGTAATTGACGGTATCACCCCCGGCTGCGCCGATGAAGGTCTCCGACGAACCACCGAATGTCACCGTATTGCGCCCGGTGGTGGCGGTGATGGTCGCCTGGCTCTGCACGTTGAAGGTCAGATTAGTCCGCGCATCCAGCGTCACCTGGGTGATCCCGATATCATTGTAGTCGAGCGTGACGGCGCCGCCCCCATCCACGAGGACCGTCTCAAAGGCGCCGTTAATGGTCGCGCCGGCGGTCTTGGCGGTCACCACGAACGTATTGCTACCAAATGGCGAATTGAACACCTCATTGTTGGATCCGACATAGACGAGGTCGGCAAAATCGAGGTTGAAGACGTCAGCGTCGGCGTTGCCGTGAATGGTGATGGGCGCTGACGTGCCGCTATTCGGTGTATTCAATACGTCGATGGTCACGTTCTGTCCGGCACGCGTATAGAGCGTCTCGGGGCCGGATGGCAGATTATCATGGGCTATCACAGTGCCGATGCCGCTCAACTTCGCCGGCGCCCGCATGTCGAACGTACCGGCGCCTTGCAGCAACAGATAGTCCTGCCCGGTGCCACGAACCGTGTCCCCGGCCGACAGGCCACCGTCAGCGGCAAGGACGGCGTTGATGCCGGGTCCGGTCCTGACGGTGTCAGTGCCTGGTGTCAGCTGGTAGGTTGATCCGGTGATCGGCGTTCCGACATCGACGGTCGTCGTGAAGGGCGCTGAGTCGAGCGTGCCGTCGTTTACCTCCCAGGTCAGCGTGCGCTGGCCGCCCGATGGGGCGGTGGTAGAGAATTGCACCGTCTGCAGTGCATCTTTCCAGTCTGCGGCGGTATCTATGCCGACCAGGATGAGAGTGCCGGTGCTTGGATTATAGCTGGAGTCAAACGAATAGAAGAAGCTCAGCACGTCGCCCGGCTGGAAGCCGCCGGTAATGGCGACGGTCGCGGAGACGAGCGTACCGGTCTGGTCGAGGCTGACATCCATGGCCGGCGCCGCGGTGACGGGGGGCGCGAAGGCATTGACCCCGACCTCGCCGCCCCCGGCGAGCTGTGGCGCCAGCCGCTGCACGCCGACGTCAACCGTCTGGGCCGGCGCGACGTAGCCGTAATTGTCGACCGCGTTGATCACCAGCGGGAAGGTGCCATTCGCCGGCTCATAATCGGTGAGCGTGGCGAGGTCCGCGTTGACGGTGGCGAGGTCGCCACTCAGCGTCAATGTCCCGGCGGCGAAGCTGCCGTCATTGGCGGCCAGCTGGCCGGTCGCGCTGGTGACGGTCACGGTGAACGTCTCGCCGGCCGCCAGGTTCGGCTCTGACAGCGAGATGCCGGGGATCGGCGAGACGAGAATAGGGCCGATGGTCACGGAGGCGGGCGCGCTCAGCGCCGGACTCCGTGTGTTGACTGCCAGATGGACGGTGTTCGCCGGCGCGACGTTGCCGAAACTATCCACCGCGCCGATCACCAGGCTCGCCGGCCCGGCATTCGGCTCGTTGTCGGTGAGGGTGGCGAGGTCGGCGTTCACGGTGGCGAGGTCGCCGGTCAGGGTCAGCGTGCCCGCGGCGAAGCTGCCGTCGGTCGCCGCGAGCTGGCCGGTCGCGCTCGTGACGGTGACCGTGTAGGTCTCGCCGCTGACGGCGCCCTGCTCGGTGATAGCAATGCCGCTGACCGTTTGCGGCACGTTGGGGTCGATGGTGACGGTGGATGGGATGCCGATCTTGGGCTGCAGGGGCGAGACCGTCAGATCGATGGTTACCTGCCCACCCACCACCTCCTTGCCGTAGCTGTCCACCAGATCAAAGACGAGCTTATCGTGGCCCGAGACGCCGCTGGTGATACCAAGCGACAGGTTAACGGTGCTCAGGTTGGACGGGGTGAAGCTCCCCGTGAGGTCAATGGAGGTCGTGCCGTTGCCGACCGCGCCTGGCAGGCTCAGCAGGCCGTAGGTGTCGTGCACGCTGAGCGTGTAGGTCTCACCGGGATCGGTAAACGCCTCCCTGACGATGACCGACACGGAAGCAGGGTTCGCCTGCTGCGCCGCAACCCCGTGGAGGAGGACCGACGCCACGGGGAAAGCGATGTTCGGCGCGCCCCGCAGCGCGACATAGTCATCCAACGTCGAGACAATGGCGCCTGCGCCCTGCGCATAATACAGGGCTTGCGGTGCACTTGCCGGATCGAAGTTCAGCTTATTGGTGCCGCCGAGCGTGAGCAGGCCGGTGCTGGCGTTGTAATGCACATTGCCGCTCGCCGGCAGGCTGGAATATTTCAGCCGGATCGTGTCGCCGCTGCCGAAGCCGGCGATTGCCGGCAGTGTGTTGCCGTTGAACACATTGAGCGTGGCCGGGCCGGCGAAGGTGATCTCGCCAGTGCCCACCGCGCCGGTGGTTGCTTCCAGCGTGCCGCCCTTCAGGGTGGTGCCACCAGTGTAGTTGTTGAACACGTCGTCCATCCGGACGGTTCCCGGGCCATCGATCGTCAGGCTGCCCGCGCCCGCGGTGGCGGAGTTTTTGATGTAAGGTTCGAACGCGAGATTGTTTAACGTTATGTTGCCTGAGGTCGGCGTCAGCGCGGATGCGAGTCCGTAAATCGAGTAGCCGTTGCCCTGGATCGTAATGCTGTTGCCGCTGCCCGGCTTCACGCCGAGGCTTGGTAAATCACTGGACAGGCCAATGATATTGGCAAGGGAGATGGTGAAATTGGTGTTGGTTAGAGTGGTCGCGTCGATGGCCAAAATATAGTCGGCGAGCTGCGTCGCATTGCTCGCCGTCAACGTGGTGGACGCGGCGAGCCCGTTGTCCTGCTCCCCGCTGGTGATCGATCGTTGGATCGTCCGCGAATCCAGGTTCGCCAGGTGGCCGTTAACGTCGAACAGCGTGGCGCTGCCCAACGGGCCGACGCTGAAGGAGGCGCCGAGGACACTGCCGCTGGCCTGAGGCCCGTCCAGCGTCAGGTTGATGTCGCCGTAGAGCCCTGTCGTGGAGGTCACGGCGTAGTTGAGCGTGTATGTCTCGACCACCGAGAAGGCGCCGATGCCACCCGGCGCGCTGAGCGTGAACCCCTGCCCGAGCGTTCCGGACTGGGTGGCCAGCACCGTGCCGTCCGCCGCCTCCTCCTTCACCGTCACACCGATGGATTTGGGGGTGATCGTCACCGACTGATCGAGCGACAGACTCCCCGACAGCGGCAGCGACAGAAGGGAATAGCTGACATTCCCGCCTGTACCGCCAAACGAACCGCTCAGCGAGGGCAGACCATCGGTGACCAGCTTTTCCAGCAGCCCCAGGAGATCGACGCTGGCGCCGAGGAAGGCGCCGCCATGCCCGGAGGCGGAGAGCGATGGCAGGCTGCTCGACGGGCCGGCAGACGCCTGGGCGCTGAACCCGCTGGGCGCCGAGATCGTCACCGAGCCGACTCCACCGATATCGAACTTGTAGTTCGGCTTGAAACTGAAGCCGATGGTGAAGGGCAGCGCGGTGGAGAACAGCCCTGCGACGTCAAGCGAAGCGCTGCCTTTGACGCCAATGAACAGGCTGGCCGTCGCCGCCGGACCGTTGAGCGAGAAGCTGGCGTCCTCGGCAGAGATCAGCGTCGGGTCGACGACGAACACCTCGTCGGGCAACAGCCCCTCGGTGGGCACGCCGGGATCAATGAGGGTCGGGTAGTCGAGCGAGTAATTGCCGAGCGTCAGCGTGGCGCCGCCGGTAATGCCCGCATTGAGACTTATGCCGCCGGAGACGATGCCGACTGATCCACTGGCCGAGGCGGAGGGATAGAGCCAGGAGGGGATGGCGTAGGTGTAGCTCGGTAGCCCAAGGCCTAAAACCGATTGGGAACTGGCTTTGAAATCGATCGTACCCGCCATGTTCATCCCCCATCGGCGCCGTCTCGATTGGTCGTTGCATGCCGCAACGCGATGGGTCAATCGTGAGCATTATAAATTTATATCTTTTTATACCGGCGATTCCGGTCGTCACCGCCAGTCGTTCAGCGACGGCCCGAGCGCTGTCTCCAGCGGTCCAAGCCACGGTGCGAAATGCCGCCAATGGTTCAGCCCATCGCGCTGGATTGGCCGGCGTACCTGTTCGGAACTATGGGTAAACACCGTCCGCGTCCCCTCCCAGAAGCGCAGGCAGCCGGGTTCGAACTCCAGGCCGCAATGGCTCAGCAGCGCCCGAACGACGGCCTCGGTGTCCTCGACTAGGTCCTCATAGATCACTCGATGCACATGCCCAGGCATCACGGCGTCGAAATTGGCCATCAGCGCAACGTAGTCGCGGTAGTAGAGGCCAATGTCGCGCAGCGAATAGGTGAATTCCTGGCCGGATTGGAAATACTGCCGGAACGCCGCCACCCCGGCCGCCATCGGATGACGCCGGACGTCGACGATGCGCGCATTGGGCAGGATGAGCCGCAGCAGCCCTGTATGCATGAAGTTGTTAGGCGCCTTGTCGATGAACCGTGGCCGGGTGGTGTGGCGATAGCGTTGTGCGCGATCGAGGTATGCGCGCCCCAGCGCCGTCCGTTCCGCTGCATCCAGTTTGGCTAACGCCTCAGGGAAGCCGAGTGCGCTGCCACCGCCGGACTGAAGCAACGCCGTGTTGATGTGAGACAGATCGGGCAGTTCCATCGTCGCTTCCACCTGGGAATGCCCCGCCAGAATCTGTTCGACCAGCGTCGTGCCCGAGCGTGGCAGGCCGGTGATGAAGATCGGTGCTGCCTCGGTGCAGCCGCCGCCATCGTCCCGTGCGGCTAGGAAATCGGAGGTGAACAGCGCTTTGTTCATCGCTGCCCAAACCGTGATCCCGTCGGCGTCGTACGTGCTGCGCCGGCGCATGATGGCGGCACCCTTGGCATAGGCGGTGAAGGCGCCGGCCCAGTCGCCAGCGTCCTCGCGCAGCTTCGCAAGGGCGTAGAACAATTGGGGCGCATCCGGCTTCGCCGACGTGGTTTCACCCGCCCGCTCGCGGAGCGCTGTGGCCTCGGCCGCGGTGAACCGTGCTGTCTTGAGGTCGGCCAACGCCCAGTAGGCATCGCCCGAGCCCGGGTTCAAAGCCAGGGACTGCCGATAAGCCGCCATCGCTGCCTCCGCCTGCCCGAGCACGCGCAGACAATAGCCGTGCTGTAGCCACAACTGTGCATCATCCGGTGCGGCCGCCAGCAGCCGCGCCACCAACCCGGCTGACTCCGCCATACGGCCGCCGAAGAAAAGGCAGCCGGCCCTGAGGCGCAGGCAGGCGCCATCTTCCGGGGTTTCGGCGAGGAGTAGGTCCACTTCCGCCAATGCCTCGTGGTGACGGCTCTGGCGCGCCAGCACGACGGCTAGGCAGTGCCGCGCCTCGCGAAGCCCTTCCGCCCGCGCCAGGGCGCGCCGGAGCAGGGTTGCGGCCTTCTCAAGGTGCCCGCGCCGGGCCGCGACTTCGCCGGATAGCCACAGCAACTCTGGATTGTCGGGGGCGGCCGTCAGTCGCTCTCGCAATACCTGCTCGGCTGCCGGCAGTCCTCCTGTCGGCGTCGGCGGAAAGGCGGCTTGTGGAAACGCCGCGGCGGCGTTTCCCTCTGAATGTGCCGCGCGGAGCGCCTCGAGCCCCAGCGGTGCCTCCCCCTCCAGCGCCGCCGCGCGCCGCAGCCGCTCAAGCCCCGCTTCCTCCTCCCCGAGCGCCACCAGCGTCAACCCGAGTTCAAACATCGGAGCTGCTGCACCTGGCCTCCCCTCGACGACACTTTCCAGTACCGGTCGCGCCGCCGCCGCGCGGCCAGTGCGCCGCCATGCCGCCCCCAGCAGGTAAAGTGCGCGGGCGTCGTCGGGCAGCACTTTGAGGATTTCCTCCGCCTGCCGCGCTGCTGTCGCCGGATCCGTTTCCAGCAGTTCCATGGCCCGCGCCACTCCGGCAGACGGCGATATGGCACGGGGATTCACCTGAACCATGACGTGGGCCGGCCGCTCCTTGGGCATCGCGATTCCGGCATGGGGCCGACGCCGCAAAAGGCAATTGAGATTAATCAGGCTCGGTTCATCGTGTCCATTGGGGCGACTTCACCTTTCGGCTATTGCGCCGCCTCGACCCGGGTTCGACTGTGATTGGCTGGTTCTCATCGCTCTTACGCCACTCGGTGGGGCGATCTGTGTCCCGACCAGGCGCCGGTGTCCAGAAAGCTGGAGGCTTTGTCGATCGCCGTACTGTCGGACCATGTCGCGCCCTCGGCAGTCAGCAGGGCGCGGTGCGCTTCAGGCAGAGCCCGCGTCAACGCTTCGGTGAGCCGGGTGAAAACCACGGCCCGGCCGCCGAAGCGTTCCCGCTCCGTGCCGTAGATACGCATCGCGCAGCCCGTCATATGTGCCGCGGCCGCAGCCTCGCCCGCCTCTATAGCCAGCAATGCGAGCATTTCCAGCATCCTCCCAAGCACGGTCTCCAACCCGGCGGCGCCGGCGCCGACAACTATGTCGCGGATATGCCCGTGTGCTTCGTCGTAGCGGCCAAGTGCAGCGAGATGCGTAACTTGAATGGAGGTCAGCGGCAAACGCTGCGCCGGCGATAACAGGGAAGCAACGTTTGACGCCAATGCGATCGCCTCGTCGGCCCGACCAAGCTCGAAGAGTGAATCGGCCATGTTGCTCGCCCCCAACATCAGGCCATACCAATGGCCGCTCGCATGGCACATTGCGATTGCTTCACGGTAGCGTTTGACGGCCGCCTCCCGATCGCCGGACAGATTTTCGACATCACCGCGGCGGATCAGGCAGAGGGCCAGCCATTTGGTTGGCGGGCCGACGCGTAGCAGCGCCTCGGCCTCGGCTAGCCGGGCATTGGCGGCATCGAGCCGGCCCCGGCGCAGTGTCGCGCTGCCGGCCCGCCACAGCGCGGCGCCGCGTCCGACCGCGTCGCCGAGAGCGCCGAAAATCTCTGCTGCTCGCTCGGCCGATGGCAATGTGACGAGATCGCCCTGCACCACGTCGCGCCAGGAATGGCCGAGCCACAGCCGCGCCTCGAGCGCCGGGTGCATATCGGCGCCGATTCGGGCGATCGCGAGATCGAACCAGCGGCGCATTTCGCGCAGTGGCAGTGTTGGCAGTTCCCACCACAACGGGTAGCTCGCGGCGACCAATCGCATTCCAATTCCCTCATCGCCGCCGGCAGCGAAGGCCCAGTGCAGGGCGCTGCGCAGGTTATCCGCATCGGGCTCGTAGCGCGCGAGCCACACCGCACTCTGCTCCGTCGGCCATTCCGCCTCGGCGCGCTCAAACCAGCACGCGATGTGGAGTGCGTGTGCCCGGCGCAGCCGAGCCAGCGCCCCCACCGGAAGTCGCCCGAGGACGTACTGCCGCGTGGTCTCGAGCAAGGCGTAGCGCGGCTCGTCCTCCTTGCCCTGCGTGAGTGCCAGCGATGCACGGACGACCGCTACGAGTTGATCGAGCACCGCCCAGGCCGGACACTCTTCTGCCTCCGCCATCGCCACCAGGCCACCAAGGGAAGCGGAACCCGAGAATAGTGCCATGTGTTGCAGTAGACGGCGTTCCTCGGGCTGCAACTGTGCCCAGCTCCAGTCGAACATGGTGCGGAGCGTCTGCCCACGCGGCTCGGTATCCGCCGCGCGCGGTGCCATCAGCTCGACACCGTGGCGAAGCAGCGTGAGCAACTGCCCCACGCTCATCACTTGCAGTCGCGCCGCGACCATCTCGATTGCCAACGCCACGCCGCCGAGTCGGCGGCAGATTTCGGCGATGGCGGCAGGCCCAACCTCTTCCAGGCTGAAGCATGGCAGCAGTGAGCGGGCGCGCTCGCAGAACAGGCGTACGGAGTCATAATCCAGCGCCTCTTGCGCCGTGGGGGTGTCTTCTTCGGTCGGAACCCGCATGGGGGCCAATGTGAACACCGCCTCGCCCGGGATGCCGAGTGGAACGCGGCTGGTCACCAGCACCGGGACGTGTCGGCACTCGGTCAGGATCGCGCACAAGAGAGGGCGGACTCCGTCCAACAGGTGCTCCGCATTATCGAGCACCAGAAGTACAGCGGCACTGCGTAGGGCAGCGATCACTGCGGCCACGCCGGCTAGCGTGCCGGCGCCGGCGCCCAGCTTGGTCGCTACGGTATCGGCAACCTCGTCGGACGCCGCAATCGGCGCCAGATCGACTGTACAAACGCCGTCAAGAAACTCCGGTGCAAGCAACTCAGCAAGACGCAACACCAGTCGCGTCTTGCCTATGCCGCCGGGTCCGATAACGGTGACGAGCCGGTTGGCGTCGAGAACGGCCCGCAGGTCGTCGAGTTCTGGTCTGCGGCCGATGAATGGTACCTCAAGGCTATGCTTCACCGCTGGCGCGGCACTTCCGGGGACTGTCCCGCGTGTGACATCAGCGGCGAACAAATAGCCCTTGCCTGGAATGGTGCGCACGAACGTGTCGCCGCCGAGCACGGCGCGCACCGCAGCGACCTGGACGCGCAGATTGCTGGTGTCCACCGCGCGACGTGCCCAGACTGTGGCGATCAATTCGGCATGACTGACCGGGCGTCCGGGATTGCGAACCATAGCGAGCAGCACATCGAAGGCGGTGCTGCCGATCTCGACGGGCCGTCCGCCCCGGCGCAACTCACGTCGCATCGGCGCAAGCGTGTAATCGGCGAAACGGTAGATTTCGATCCCGGGCCTCCTCGTCAGCCGTGCCGTGCCAGACGGGAAAATGACGGCAGGGAAGATGACCTTATTGCCATCGTCCCGAAGTCAGGCCGATTCCTGCCCGCCCGTCAATCGCACCGAGGGAGTGAACGCGCAACTATAGAAGTAGTCGTGGTTCGTTTCCCCGGTGGTGGTGTAGGAGGCGACTGACGGCCTGCGGTATGTCGCGCCGATCGTCGCGGCCGGCGTCAACTCCGACGGGCGGCGTGTCGTGCTTGGCATGACCGCGAGACACAGCGAGCCCTCGGTGTTCTGGCCTAGCGCTGCCACTGAAGAGGGGCCTTGCAGAGGGGATCATGTAGAAGCCGAAGCCCGGTGCGACCATTCTCTATGTGGCATTCTCCCGGTCGAACTCGAGCAGCGGAAGTTGTCGAATTTTGTGCAGTCGGTCGCAATGGATTGGGCTCGGCGATGCTCAGGTTATGTGGCGCGTCGCTCCCTCAATCCGCTGGCGATCGATCCGCTCCCAGTCCCAGGCGATACCGAGGCCCGGCGCGTTGGACGGGACGGCGCGGCCGTCGCGCATGGTCATGCCGACGGACGTCAAATCGTCGAGTTGTGGGATGTATTCGACCCAGCGGCCGTTCGGCACCGCGGCTGTCAGCGCGACGTGCAATTCCATCAGGAAGTGCGGGCAGACAGGGATGTTGAAGCTCTCGGCAAGATGGGCAACCTTCAGCCATGGAGTGATGCCGCCGATTCGGGCGACGTCGGGCTGGACGATGGAGCAGGCCTCGCGCTGGAGGTATTCGCGGAAGTGGCTGACGGAGTAGATGCTCTCACCGACAGCGACGGGAATCGTGGTTGAGGCTGACAAGCGCACATGGCCGCCGAGATCCTCGGCCGGCAACGGCTCTTCAAACCATGCGATGTCGATCGGCGTGTAGAGCCGCGCACGGCGGACGGCGTCCTCCACCGTGAAGGCCTGGTTTGCATCGGTCATGATCTCGAAACCAGGGCCGACGGCGGCACGTACGGCGGACAGACGGGCGACATCTTCATGCGGACGGCGGCCGACCTTGATCTTGCAGCCGCCGAAGCCGGCCGCCTTGGCGCGCAGGGCATCATCGATGAGGGCCGGGGTATCGATATGGAGCCAGCCGCCCTCGGTGGTGTACATCGGAACGCTCTCCTGCGCCCCGCCTGCGGCCTTGTGGAGCGGCAGCCCGATGCGCCGGCAGCGCAGATCCCACAACGCGGTGTCAACGGCACAAAGTGCGAGCGAGGTGATGGCACCGACGGCGGTGGCGTGGGTGGTGAACAGCAGATCCTTCCAGATCTGCTCGATCATGTCGGCGTCACGGCCGATGAGGCGCGGGCAGAGGGTGCGGGCGAGGAGTTCAACAACGGAGTAACCGCCCGTCCCGATTGTGTATGTGTAGCCCGTGCCGACGGCGCCGTCGCTGTCCGTGATGCGCACCATCGGCGTCTCCTGCGACACGAAGGACTGGATGGCGTCGGTCCGCACCACCTTCGGCTTGAGGTCGACCATCAAGATTTCGACGCGTTCTATGCGGGCCATTGGGCACTCTCCGGGACGTCGTTTGGCAGGCGCAGTCGAGGTGATAGACTTCGTCCATAATCGATTACCACCCGCCGGGCTTGCGGGTGTCGAACGAACCAACGCACGGCTCGCCCGCACCTCAGAACTTGCGCGTGTCTCGCCCGGCCGCCATCTTGGCTGCATCAACGGCGAAGTCGGTGCCGTGATACTCCCAGACGCCGAATAGCAAATTCACCGGCCCTTGAGGAAGATGCTGTCGTCGCAGGCTTTGCATGCGATGATCATTGCCAGCATGCTAGGCCAAACCGCAGCATGGAGCCGGATGCAGATGCCGATAGGTAACATCGCAGACGGCCATTCTAGTTCAATCCCACTCTAGTTCAATCCCATTCTAGTTCAATCTATGATGCGACCCCGTCAGCCTGCGCAACGTCGCGAGCGACCACGCACATCAACCGGAGCCCTGCTGACCCGTCGATGTGCTAGGGCGGTCGCGCTGCTATCGTGCCCGGTGGCCAGGCTCGACCGCGCCAGGGCAGCAGGGCGGGGACCCGGGCCCGGTACGCGATGTAGGTTTCGCCAAAGCGGCGGATCAGGGCGCGTTCTTCGAAGCGCAGGCCGACGAGGATGTAGAGAGTGGCGTAGAGGGCGGTCTGGAGGGATTGTGTGTCGCGTACCAGCCCGGCGAGCAGCAGCAGGCCGCCGAGGTAGAGGGGGTGGCGGACGAAGGCGAGCAGGCCGTCGGCGCGGAAGGGTTCGTCGTCTTCGATGGTACCGCGGAGTTGCGCGAGGCCGAGGAAGCGGCGGATGTCGTAGCTGCGCGTGGCCAGGGCCAGCACTGCCACGCCGGCGGCGATCAGCCCGGCTTGTGCGGCAGCCAGCCAGATCGGCCGGTCGAACGGGTCCTGGGTGATGGCGGCATGGCCGATGGCCAGCACGGCGGCGAGTTCCGCGATGGCGAGTATGTTCCAACACAGCCGCATCGCCCGCCCCGCGAGCCGCCTCAGCTCCGCCTTGGCGGGCTCGCGGGAGGAGAGCGAATGGATCGCCCCGAAGGCGAGCCAAGCGGCGGCATAGGCGAGCACGAGGTCAGCTGAAGGCGCAGCCCGGCTTCATGCCGAACTTCTTCAGGATCATCGCGGCCGGGCAGACGCCGGTGATGCCGGCCTGGAACAGGTTCAGACCGACGAAGGCAGTGAGCAGCAGCCACCAGGGGCTGATGAACCAGCCGAGCGCGAGGCTCGCCAGCACCATGAAGCCGGCGAAGCAGAAGACGGCGTTGTCGATGGTCATGGGGGTGTCTCCGAGGAGCAAGCATCGATACGAACTTGCTACTTGATTTAATATACGTATGTTCGTAGATACGCAAGTATGAAAATGAAACCGGAAAAAATGGCCGCCATGGCCGGTCAGGCCAGCGACCTCCTGAAGGCGATCGGCCACCCCCATCGCCTGATGCTGCTGTGCCAGATGATCGAGCGCGAGCGCACGGTGGGGGAGCTCGCCGCCGCGCTCGGCATTCGCGAATCCACTACCTCGCAGCACCTGGCCTTGCTGCGGCGGGATGGGTTGGTGCAGCCGCGGCGGGAGGCGCAGACGATCTCGTACTCGATCGCAAGCGTCGCGGCGCAGCGCATTATGGCGACCTTGTTCGAACTATATTGCGCGCCAGCGGGCGCCACTCCGGGAGATTGCTGATGCGCGCGCTCCGTTCCGCGGCAGGCCTCGCCGTGTGCCTTTTCGTATTTCCCGCCGACGCCGAGACCCTGCACACCGTTGCCGTGCGCAGCATTGTCGATCAGAAGGCGGTGTTCGCCACCGTCGAAAGCCCCAACGTGGTGCCGGCCCGCGCCCGCATCGGCGGCACGGTGATTGCGCTTGCGGTGCGCGATGGCGATGCAGTCACCCCCGGGCAGACCATCGCGGTGATCGGCGATGACAAGCTCGCCCTCCAGCTCGGCGCGCTTGACGCGCAGATCGCCGGGCTGCGGGCACAGCTGGCCCAGGCGCAGATCGATCTCGGCCGCGCGGATGCGCTGGCGCAGAAGGGGGCGGGCTCCAAGGCGACGCTGGACCAGGCGCGCACGGCGTTCGATGTCGCCACTGCCACATTGCGCGCGCGCACCGCGGAGCGGGCAGTGTTGCAGCAGAGCATGGCCGAGGGGGCCGTGCTGGCCCCGGTGGCCGGGCGGGTGCTGGGCGTGCCGGTGA
The DNA here is from genome assembly GCA_903865895.1 of uncultured Rhodospirillales bacterium. Taxonomy (GTDB): domain Bacteria; phylum Pseudomonadota; class Alphaproteobacteria; order Acetobacterales; family Acetobacteraceae; genus CAIYPH01. The sequence continues at coordinate 28,888 of CAIPLM010000056.1, forward strand.
CCACTGGCTCGGTGGTGTTGCCGGGTGACGGGCTGGTGCAGATCGCCGAGCAGGGGTTCAAGCTGCGGCTGCGCGTCCCCGAGGCGCATGCCGGGCGGCTGCGGCCCGGCGATGCCATTCGCCTTGACGCCGGGCAGCTTGGGGTCGCCCAGCCGCTCAGCGGGCGGATTACTCTAGTCTATCCGCAGATCGCCGAGGGGCGCGTGGTGGCGGATGCCGAGGTGGCGGGGATTGGCGACTATTTCGTCGGCAACCGGCTGCTTGTTTGGATCGATGCCGGTAGTCGCCAGGGCGTCGTGGTGCCGGCGGCCGCAATCACTACGCGCTTCGGGCTCGATACCGTGCGGCTGCGGCGTGACGGCGCCACGGTGGAGGTGCCGGTGCAGCGCGGCGCGGCGGCGGAGGGCGGGATCGAACTGCTCTCCGGAGTGCGCGCCGGTGACGTGCTGGTGATGCCATGAAACTCGGCCTCTCCGGGTCACTGACCCGCTTCAGCATCCGCTCGCCGCTGACGCCGCTGTTCCTGCTCGCGGCGCTGGCCGCCGGGATGGTGGCGCTGCTGACGATCCCCCGCGAGGAGGAGCCGCAGATCAGCGTGCCGATGGTGGATATCTCCATCAGCGCCAATGGGTTGCGCGCGACCGAGGCGGCGGAGCTGGTGACCAAGCCGCTCGAGGTGATCGTGAAGGCGATCGCCGGGGTGGAGCATGTGTATAGCCAGACGCAGGATGACCGCGTGATGGTCACCGCCCGCTTCCTGGTCGGCACGCGGGAGGATGACGCGGTGCTGCGGGTGCACGAGAAGATCCGCGCCAATCTTGACCGCATCCCGATCGGTATCCCCGAGCCCTTGGTGGTCGGGCGGGGGATCAGCGACGTGGCGGTGGTGGTGCTCACCCTCTCGCCCCGCCCCGATGCGGCGGAGCGCTGGACGGGGGCGGCGGTGCAGGCATTGGCCGGCAAGCTGCGCACGGAATTGGTGAAGGTCGAGGATGTCGGCGTGAGCGAGGTGGTCGGCGCCGGGCCGGAGGAGATGCGCATCGAGCCCGATCCCGAGAAGCTCGCGCTATACGGGATCACGCTGCAGCAGCTGATCGGCAAGGTTCGCGATGCCAACCGCTCCTTCGTCGCCGGGCAGCTGCGCGATCGGGACCGAATGAGCACGCTGGCGGCCGGGCAGACCCTGCGCGGCATCCCTGACGTCGGCCTGCTGGTGCTGGGCGCCCGTGACGGCCGGCCGGTCTATGTGCGCGATGTCGCCCGCGTGGTGGTGGGGCCGGGCACGGGGGAGAGCCGGGTGTGGAATATCGCAGCGGACGGGCAGGGGGCCTGGCAGCCAGTGCCGGCGGCCTCCATCTCGCTCGCCAAGCGCGCCGGGGCCAATGCGGTGGTGGTGTCGGAGGCGATTCTCGCGCGGTTCGAGACGCTTAAGGGCCGGCTGCTGCCGGATGATATCGAGGTGCGGGTGACGCGGGATTACGGGCAGACCGCGGATGACAAGGCCAATGAGCTGCTGTTCCATCTCGGGCTGGCCACCGTCTCGATCGTCGTGCTGATCGCGCTCGCCATTGGCTGGCGCGAGGCGGCGGTGACGCTGGTGGTGATCCCCACCACGATCCTGCTGACCATGCTGGCCGCAAGGCTGATGGGCTACACCATCAACCGGGTGAGCCTGTTCGCGCTGATTTTCTCCATCGGCATCCTGGTCGATGATGCGATCGTGGTGGTGGAGAACATCGCGCGGCACTGGGGCATGGGGGACGGGCGGAACAAGCTCGATGCCGCGGTGGATGCGGTGGCGGAGGTGGGCAACCCAACCGTGGTAGCGACGCTGACGGTGGTGGCGGCGCTGCTGCCGATGTTGTTCGTCTCCGGGCTGATGGGGCCGTACATGGCGCCCATACCGGCCAATGCCTCGGCGGCGATGATCTTCTCCTTCATCGTCGCCATGGTGGTGGCGCCGTGGATGATGCTGAAACTGGCGCCGGTTCGCGCGGCGAATGCTGCGGCGCATGGGCATGACGAGGGCCCGCTTGGCCGGGTGTACCGGGCCGTCGCGGCGCCGTTGATCGCCAGCAAGGCCCGGGCCTGGACGTTTCTGCTGGTGGTGGGGGTGGCGACGCTCGCGGTGTGCGGGCTGTTCTACACCCAGTCCGTCACCGTGAAGCTGCTGCCGTTCGATAATAAGTCCGAGCTCCAGGTGACCGCCGACCTGCCGGCCGGGGCGACGTTGGAGGACACCGAGCGTGTGTTGCTGGCGGCGGCGCAGGTGGCCCGCGGGCTGCCCGAGACGCGCTCCGTGCAGGCCTATGCCGGCACCGCCTCGCCGTTCAATTTCAACGGGTTGGTGCGGCATTCCTATGTGCGTCAGGCGCCGGAACTCGGCGACCTGCAGGTCAACCTGACTGCCAAGGACACCCGCAAGCGGGCCAGCCACGCCATCGCGCTCGATCTGCGCGAGCGCCTCAAGGCGTTGCCGGTCCCCCCCGGCACCGTGATGAAGGTGGTGGAAGTGCCGCCCGGCCCGCCAGTGCTCTCGACGCTGCTGATGGAAGTCTACGGCCCCGATGCCGCCACCCGCCGCGCGGTGGCTGGGGAAATCCGCAAGCTGTTCGGCCAAGTCCCCTATATCGTCGATATCGACGACAGCATCGGCCAGCCCCGCCCGCGGCTGCGCGTCGCACTCGATCAGGATCAGATCGAGTTCTTCGGCGTTGAGCAGTCGGACGTCTACGACACCATTCAGGCGCTGTTCGGCGGTGTGCCCGTCGGCAACTCCCAGCGCGGCGAGGAGCGGGATCCGCTGCTGATCCGCGTGGCCCTGCCCAAGGAGGCGCAGAACTGGTCGGAGCGCGTCGCCTCCACCCCGGTGCCCGCCAACTCCATGCCGGGCAGCCGCACGGTGGTGGAACTCGGCCAGGTCGTCCACGTCACCCGCGAAGCCGGCTCGCCAGTGCTGTTCCGCCGCGACGGCGCCTATGCCGACATGGTGATGGGCGAACTCGCCGGGGCATTCGAGGCGCCGATCTACGGCATGCTCGCCGTCAACAAGCTGATCGCCGCGCATGATTGGGGCAACCTGCTCCGCCCCGAAATCCGCCTGCGCGGCCAGCCCGCCGACGAAGCCACCCCCTCCGTCCTGTGGGATGGCGAATGGGAAATCACCTTCGTCACCTTCCGGGACATGGGGGCGGCCTTCGCGGTGGCCATCCTCGGTATCTACATCCTCGTCGTCGCCCAATTCGGCAGCTTCAAGCTGCCGCTGGTCATCCTGGTGCCGGTGCCGCTCACTCTCGTCGGCATCCTGCCCGGCCACTGGCTCCTGCACGCCCCCTTCACCGCCACCTCGATGATCGGTTTCATCGCGCTAGCCGGCATTATTGTCCGCAATTCCATCCTAATGGTGGACTTCATCCGGCACTCCGCCACCCCAGGCAAGACCCTGACTGAAATTGTCCTCGAAGCCGGCGCCATCCGCTTCAAGCCCATCCTGCTCACCGCCCTCGCCGCCATGATCGGCGCCGCAACCATCCTCTCCGACCCAATCTTCCAAGGCCTTGCCATTTCCCTCCTTTTCGGGCTCGCCTCATCAACGCTGCTCACCGCCCTCGTGATTCCGGCGATCTACGTTGCACTACGACACGCGCAAAATGGGCGAGGGATCTAAGTGTCCGTCCAAGAATATCTTAAGTCCCTGGAATCCCCGGTGATTCCCTAGCGGCAGCCTCGATCCGCAGGAGTTGCCGATGTGGAGCGGCGAGAACCGTGCCCGATATGACCGCAGCCGTCTTCGCTACCCCAGCGACCTGACCGACGAGGAATGGCCGCTGATCGGATCTGAGATTCCGCCCGCCAAACGTGGCGGCGACACGCGCATGGTGGATGAGCGCGAGGTGGTGAACGGTCTGATGTATGTGCCGAGCACGGGCTGTCAGTGGCGTGCGATCCCGAAGGACCTGCCGCCACGCAGCACGATGAACTACTACTTCTGCCGCTGGCGCGATGACGGCACGCTCGATCGGCTGCATCATGCGCTCTATGTTCGGTGTCGCGAGCAGGTGGGCCGCGAGGCCAGCCCGACGGCGGCGATCATCGGCTGTCAGAGCGTAAAGGGCGCTGAAAAATTGGGCGCCGGCTCGATCCGCCGGGCTTTGATGGCGGCAAGAAGATCAAGGGCAAGCTGCGCCACATCCTAGTCGACACGCAGGGCTTGCTGATGACGGCGATGGTTCACGCCGCCGACCTCCAGGATCGCAACGGCGGCGTGATGCTGATGGCAACAGTTCCAGCATTGCCTTGCCCGTGTCTGCCGCACCGTGAACGTCGAGATCGTCCGGCGTTGCAACGGCTCCAGGTTCGTCGTCCTGCCCAAGCGATGGATCGCCAAAGGACCATCGCCTGGCTAAACCGCTGCCGACGGCTCGGCAGGGACTGGGAGTGCCTCAACCAAAACGCGAATACGCTCCGGAAATCGGCCTCAGTGCGCCTTATGGTCAGACGGCTCTGTCAGAAAGCCATATGAGCTTGGACGGACTCTCAGCGCCATAGTGGCTTAGTCGTGTAACTTACGTTATGAAGCGCCGGATCAACGCGATTGCCTCGGCCCGATAGGCGACGAGAATAAACGCCGCGGCCAGCCACACGCTGCACGCCTCCTTGAACAGCTTGCCGCCGTCATTATACGGGTCGATCCCGAGCGGGCTCACCACGTGGAAGAAGATCGCGCCGGACATCAAGGCGAGCGCGCCGGCGGCGCCCCACATGCGGCTGGGCTGGTTGATTACCAGCACGCAGGCGGCGATTTCGGCCCAGGCGACGGTGAGGCGGAAGGGGGCCTCGTAGCTCGGGATATGCAGCCAGGTCGCCAGCGTGGTGAACAACTCGACCGAGCCGGGATTGGCGGAGAGTTTGAATTGCTCGTACCACAGCAGAATGCCGGCGATGAAGAGCGCGGCGGGCCAGGTCAGCAGTTTCAGAATACGGTCCATGTCGGTTCCCCCAGTTGGATTTGTGCAGGATGATCTGAAGGGAGGACGCGCGGCTGGGATGTGCGTTACATTCGGGCATGACGATGCCGTTGCCGCCGCTGGACCTCATTGCCCTCGCGCTGTTCGTGCTGCTGTGGCTCGGCTATGGGCCGGCGCAGCGCTGGTTCGGCGCCTCCACCATCAACGCGCGGCTGCATCGGGTGCGGGTGCTGTGGATGCACTCGATGATGCGGCGGGACAACCGGATCGCGGATTCCTCGCTGATCGGGCATGTCGTGCACAGCGCGAGTTTTTTCGCCTCCACCAGCCTGATCGCCATCGGCGCGCTGCTGGGCGTGCTGACCGGGCTCGACCGGTTGCAGACGGCGCTGGAGGGGCTGGGGCTCGGCGCAGATCGCCATGTGCTCGCGGCGCGGGTGCTGCTGCCGCTGCTGGTGCTGGTGCATGGGCTGTTCAAGCTGACCTGGGCGCTGCGGCAGCTCAACTACACGGTGGCGCTGATGGGGGCGATCCCGGTGGAGGTGCCGCCCGAGGGGCTGCGGGCGGAGTTGGCGGAGCGGCTGGGGGCGGTGCTGACCAGCGCTTTGGCGACCTTCAATGACGGGATTCGCAGCTATTATTTCGCGCTGGCCGCGGTGCTGTGGCTGGCCGGGCCCTGGGCGCTGGCGGCCGGCGGGGCGGCGCTGTTCGCGCTGCTGGTGTTCCGCCAGCTCGGCTCCGGCATCGCCGCCGAGTTCGCCGCGGCGGTGCGGCTGGTGGAGGCGGCGCATGCCCCTTCCATCGCCGACGCCGGGGGAGATAAGAGGGCGCCATGAACGAACCTGTGACGAGCGTCGATCTCGCCATCATCGGCGGCGGCATTAATGGCGCCGGCATCGCGCGGGATGCGGTGGGGCGCGGCTGGTCGGTATTGCTGGCGGAGAAGGCCGATCTCGGCGGCGCGACCTCGGCGGCTTCGACCAAGCTGATCCACGGCGGGTTGCGCTATCTCGAGCATTACGAGTTCCGCCTGGTGCGCGAGGCGCTGATGGAGCGCGAGGTGCTGTGGGGCATCGCGCCGCATATCATCTGGCCGCTGCGCTTCGTGCTGCCGCATCATCGCGGGCTGCGGCCGGCCTGGCTGCTGCGCACCGGGCTGTTCCTCTATGACCATATCGGCGGGCGCAAGCGCCTGCCGGCGACGCGCACGCTGGATTTGCGCAGCGACCCGAGCGGGGCGCCGCTGAAGCCGGAGTTCACCCGCGGTTTCGAATACTCGGATTGCTGGGTGGAGGATTCGCGGCTGGTGGTGCTGAACGCGCAGGACGCGCGAGAGCGCGGCGCCGAGATTCTCACCCGCACCGCCGTGCTCTCGGCCGAGCGGGAGGAGGGGGCCTGGACGTTGCGGCTGGAGGGCGGGCGGATCGTGCGGGCGCTCGGGCTGGTCAACGCCGCCGGCCCCTGGGTGGCGGATGTGCTGGGCGGCGTGGTGCGGGCCAATACGCCGGCGAAGGTGCGGCTGGTGAAGGGGAGCCATATCGTGGTGCCCCGGCTCTGTGCCCATGATCGCTGCTATATTTTCCAGAACGCCGATCACCGGATTTTCTTCGCCATTCCCTATGAGGGCGCGTTCACGCTGATCGGCACCACCGACCAGGATTTCGCGGGAGACCCCGCTGACGTGGCGATTTCGGAGAGCGAGATCGCCTATCTCTGCGCCGGCGCTTCCGCGTATTTCCGCGCCCCGGTGCGGCCGGCCGATGTGGTGTGGACCTATTCCGGCGTGCGGCCGCTCTATGATGATGGGGCGAGCGCGGCGCAGGAGGCGACGCGGGATTACGTGCTGGAGCTGGATAGCGCGCCCGGGCAGCCGCCGGTGCTCTCGGTGTTCGGCGGCAAAATCACTACCTATCGCCGCCTCGCGGAATCGGCGCTGGCCAAGATCGGCCCGCATCTGCCGGTGCCGCGGGCCGGGAAGGTGGCGGGCTGGACGGCCGGCGCCGCGCTGCCGGGCGGGGATTTTCCGCGCGAGGGGTTCGAGGCGCTGGTGACGGATGTGCAGCGCCGGCACGCTTATCTCTCGGCGCCATTGGTGCGCCGCCTGGTGCGGGCCTATGGCACGCGGGTGGAGGCGCTGCTGGATGGCGCGACGACGCTGGGCGATCTCGGCGCGGTCTATGGCGCGGGGATCACCGCGGCGGAGCTGGCCTATCTCGTGCGGCATGAATTCGTGCGAACCGGCGCCGATGTGGCATGGCGGCGCAGCAAGCTTGGCTTGCGGCTGGGCGCGGGGGAGATCGCCAAGATCGACCTCGCGCTGCAACGGCTTTTGTAGGAGACGGTGATGGACAAGGGCGCGCTCGGCATCGTGCAGCCCGGCGAGGCGGCCAGCCACTGGCAGCCGGTGCCGGCCAATGGGTTCGTCGAGGTGCTGGTCGCGCCGCATACGGTGGCGATGGAGAACCCCGCCGGGTTCGGCCGCCAGACCGTGCCGCCCGGCTGCTACGTGCGCGAGCACGCGCATGACCGCAGCGAGGAGATCATCCATGTGATCTCCGGCACTGCGCACGCGATCATCGAGGGCGAGCGGCACGCGATGCTGCCCGGCACGACGTTTTTTCTCGGGCGCAACCGGGTGCACATGTTCGTCAATGACGGGGCGGAGGACCTGGTGTTCACCTGGCTGCTGCTGCCGAACGGGCTGGAGACCTTCTTCGCCGCCATCGGCCGTCCGCGCATGGCGGGCGAGGCGCCGCCCGCCCCATTCCCCCGGCCGGCCGACGTGCTGGCGATTGAACAACGCACCGTCTTCGCGCCACCGCCCCCCGGCGAGGGCGTCGGCGGCGGAAGGAAACCCGAATGACCGACAAGCTGGCCGCCGATATTACTCCCGCCAATGCCACCGAGGAGGTCATCCTCTCGCGCCGCGCCGTGCGCGGTTTCCTGCCGACGCCCGTCTCGAAAGAGGACGTGACGCATCTGCTGGATGTCGCGGCCCGCGCCCCCTCCGGCACCAATATGCAGCCTTGGAAGGTGCTGGCGCTCGCTGGTGAGCCGCTGCAGGCGTTCTGCGACGGGCTTTCGGCCAAATTCCTCGCCGGCGATGCGGACGCCAAGATCGACCACGTCTACTACCCCTCGCCGCTGTTCGAGCCCTATATCTCCCGCCGCCGCAAAATCGGGTGGGACCTGTACGGGCTGCTCGGCATCGCCCGCGGCGAGACCGAGAAGATGAAGGCGCAGGTGGTCAACAACCTGCATTTCTTCGGCGCGCCGGTGGGCCTCATCTGCACCATCGACCGGCGCATGCGCATTGGCTCCTGGATCGACTACGGGATGTTCCTGCAGAATATCTCGCTCGCCGCTCGCGCGCGGGGGCTCGATACCTGTCCGATGGCGGTGTTCGCCGAATTCCCCGGACCGATCCGCGATCTGCTCGGCATGAGCGAGGATGACGTGATCATCTGCGGCTTCGCGATCGGGCATGAGGACACGGCGGTGGCGGCCAATGCGCTGGTGACCGGCCGGGTGCCGGCCGGGGACTTCACCGAGTTCCGCGGGTTCTGAGCGTGGCCAAGCGCCCGCCCGCCGGATACCGCGCCACCCCCGGGCTGCGCATCCCCGCCACCTACACCATCACCCGCAAAGGCGGGCGGTTCGATCTGCACGACCCCTATCACCTCGCGGTGCGCATCACCTGGCTGCAGTTCGTGCTGCTGTTCGTCGCCGTCAACCTTCTGATGAACCTCATTTTCGCCGGGCTCTACATGGCGGTGCCGGGCAGCATCGCCAACGCCCAGCCGGGCTCCTTCGCGGATGCGTTCTTCTTCTCCTTCGAGACGCTCGCCACCGTCGGCTATGGCGCGATGTCGCCGGCGACGCTCTACGCCCATATCGTCGCCACGGTGGAAATCATGTGCGGCATGGGGTTCACCGCCATCATGACCGGCATCACCTTCGTGCGCTTCGCGCGGCCCAAGGCCAAGGTGGCCTATGCCGAGAAAGCCATCGTCACCCTCCATGAGGGTAAGCCCACGATGATGATCAGGATCGGGAATGACCGCGTGGGCCTGATCTCCGACGCCTCCGCCCGCCTCTCCGTGCTGCTTCTGCGCCGCTCCGCCGAGGGGCAGTCCTTCCGCATGACCCATGTGCTCACGCTCCGCTCCGACCGGCTGCCGGTGTTCGCGCTGACCTGGACCATCATGCACATCATCGACGAAACCAGCCCGCTCCACGGCATCAGCCCGGATTGGCTCACCGCCCATAACCCCGTGTTCTTCCTCACCTTCGAAGGCCGCGATCCCGCCCTGGCCGCCCAAGTGCATGACGTGCACCAATACGGCGCCGCGGATATCGCCTTCTCCCACCGCTACGTCGACGTGGTGGCAACCGACGCCCAAGGCCGGATCCTCGCCGACCTCACCCGGATCAGCCACATCGAGCCGGAGTGATGCTGGTGCGCGGGGAAGGGATGGCCAGGGCTCTGAGCCCACAGCGCGGACGCGGGGCAATCATCGGCCCTGGCCTTCCTTCCCATCCGGCTCCGCTCCTCTGCCTTGGGCATTCGGCGCTTGTCGCAATGCGGGAGTGCCCGTAAGGACCGGGGATTGGCGTGTTTTGTGGGATGGGTTTGGGTTGATGGCGGACGAGGGCACGGGCGAGGCGACGCGGGATTTCATCCGCGACATCATCCAGGCGGATTTGGATGCCGGGCGGGTGCAAACGGTCGTCACCCGGTTTCCGCCGGAGCCGAACGGGTATCTGCATATCGGGCATGCCAAGTCGATTTGCCTGAATTTCGGGGTGGCCGCCGAGTTTGGCGGGCGGTGTCATCTGCGGTTTGACGATACCAACCCGACCAAGGAGGAGCAGGAGTTCATTGACGCCATTGCGGCGGATGTGAAGTGGCTTGGCTTCGACTGGGGCGTGCATTTGTATCACGCGTCCGATTATTTCGAGCAATTGTATGCCTGGGCCGAGCATTTGATCGGCAAGGGGCTGGCCTATGTGGATGACCAGTCGCCGGATGAGATGCGGGCGGCGCGGGGGACGTTGACGGAGCCGGGGCGGGATTCGGCGTTTCGCGGGCGGAGCGTGGCGGAGAATCTGGACCTGTTCCGCCGCATGCGGGCCGGCGAGTTCCCCAATGGGGCGCGGGTGCTGCGGGCGAAGATCGATATGGCCAGCGGCAACATGAATTTGCGGGACCCCGCGCTGTATCGCATTCTGCACGCGACGCATCCGCGGACCGGCGATGCCTGGTGCATTTATCCGACGTATGATTTCGCGCATGGCCAGTCCGACGCGATCGAGGGGATTACCCACTCGGTCTGCACGCTGGAATTCGAGGATCATAAGCCGCTGTATGACTGGCTGATCCAGCATCTGCCGGTGCCGTCGCGGCCGCGGCAGTATGAGTTCGCGCGGCTGAACCTTGGCTACACCGTGCTGTCCAAGCGGGTGCTGACGACGCTGGTGCGCGATGGGCATGTCAGCGGCTGGGACGATCCGCGCATGCCCTCGATCGCCGGGCTGCGGCGGCGCGGGGTGCCGGCGGCGGCGATCCGGGATTTCGCCGGGCGCATCGGGGTGGCGCGGGCCTATTCGGTGGTGGATTACGCGCTGCTGGAGCATTGCATCCGCGAGCAGTTGAACCGTTCGGCGCCGCGGCGGATGGCGGTGCTGCGGCCGCTGAAGGTGGTGATCGAGAATTATCCGCAGGGGCAGACCGAGACGCTGCCCGCGGTGAACCATCCCGATGATCCCGAGCAGGGGATGCGCGAGATCACCTTCGGGCGGGAGATCTATGTCGAGCGCGATGACTTCATGGAGGACGCGCCGAAGAAGTTCTACCGGCTTTCGGTGGGGCGCGAGGTGCGGCTGCGCTACGGGTTCTTCATCACGTGCACCGGCATCGTGAAAGACGAGGCCGGCGAGGTGGTGGAGCTGCGCTGCACCTATGATCCGGCGACACGCGGCGGCAATGCGCCGGATGGGCGCAAGGTGCAGGCGACCATTCATTGGGTGGAGGCCACCACGGCGGTGCCGGCGGAAATCCGCCTCTATAATCAGTTGTTTACCCGGCCGGACCCGGGCGCTGCCGGCGATATTTTCGCCGACATCAACCCCAATTCGCTGGAGGTGCTGAGCGGCGCGCTGGTGGAGCCGGCGCTGGCGGCGGCCAACACGGCGGAGACGGTGCAGTTTGAGCGCACCGGGTATTTCTGTCCGGACCCTGACAGCACCTCGACGCGGCTGGTGTTCAACCGCACAGTGGGCTTGCGCGATACATGGGCCAAGGTGAAGGCCGGTTAAGGGAGCGTTCCATGCGTCACAAGATCGCGAAAGTCGACGTTCATCTCGTTTCCTACCAGGTGGCCAGCGGCTTCGCCGATGCCACGCGGACGGTGGAGACGGTGGGCTATACGGTGGTGCGCGTCACCACCGATCAGGGGCTGGAAGGGCTCGGCATCACCTATCACGAGGTGGGCGGCGAGGCGACGGTGGCGCTGATCCGCCACAACATCGCGCCGCGGCTGATGGGGCGAGACCCGTTCGAGACCGAGGCGCTGTGGCAGGAGTTCTTCGGCTATCTGCGCGGCGTCGGTCGCAAGGGGCTGACGTTCTGCGCGCTGAGCGCGATCGACATCGCGCTGTGGGATCTGAAGGGCAAAATCCTCGACATGCCGCTCTACCGGCTGTTGGGCGGCAATCGCACCTCGGTGCCGGTGTACAGCAGCGGCGGCTGGACCTCCTATAGCGACGAGGCGCTGGTGGCGGAGATGGTCGACATGGTCGGCCAGGGCTACCGGATGATCAAGTTCAAGGTGGGCGTGGAGGGCGGGCACAATCCGCGGCGGGACCGGCTGCGGGTGCAGAAGGTGCGCGACGCAGTGGGGCCGGAGATCAAGCTGCTGCTGGACGCCAATAACTGCTGGGATGCCGCGACGGCGGCGCAATTCGCCAACTCCATCCGGGAGTGCGACATCTTCCTGTTCGAGGAGCCCGTCTTCGCCGACGACATCCCCGGCCTCGCCCGCTTCCGCCGCGCCACCGATATTCCGCTGGCGACCGGCGAGCATGAATACACCAAATGGGGCGTGCGGGACCTGCTGCTGGCCGAGGCCGCCGACATCGTGCAGGCCGATGGCGCCCGCGCCGGCGGCTACACCGAAATGCTGAAAATCGCCGCGCTGACCCAGGCCTGGAACGTGAAATTCGCGCCGCATGCGATGGAGAACATCCATCTGCATTTGGTGGCAGCGACGCATAACGCGCTGTTCCTGGAACGGCTGAAGCTGTTCGAGCCGATTACCGAGCTGGTTTTCCGCGATGCGCCGAAGCCGGTGGATGGGATGATGACCATCCCGGACCTGCCGGGGCTTGGGTTGGTGCTGAATATGGATTTCATTCGGGAGAATGACGAGGCTTGAGCAAGGGTGTTCTTTTTGTGAACAAAAAGAACCAAAAAAACTTTATCTGGGCAGGCCGCTCGTTGGCGGCCTGCGTGATGTGGCATAGACACGTTTTATGTCAGAAGTATTGATAAATAATTCAATTTTATATTTTAAATATATTCTCCCTATGCCATCTGAGGAAGCGAGGATTGGGCATTTCGCTTGGACGGCCTGGGAGGAGGGTTCGACCCGAGGAGTTTATCAAAGTTCGTACGCTGTCGATGTCGTTGATTTTCGAAGAGAACAATATCTCGCAATCATCTCCGATAGAAAGCAGGCCGCGGTCGAACATCCAATGAGCCGTTCCGGATAGCGCGATGCCATTATTGACGATGTCGGGCCCATCCATTTCCACCGGCCGAATATGCGCGGCCTCGACCTCAGCGCGCCCGCCGCCATTGATAAGCTTTAGGCCGGTAAAAGCGCAGCGGGAATCGTAGGCTTGCAGGACGATCTTGCGGAAGACACGGTCTCGCAGGATGCGATTCGAAAGCTGCATGGATCGGTCTCTGGCAACTTCCGGATATTCCAGCGGCATCTGAATGTCCGAAAATTCAAAGCGCGCCGGAGGATCAGAAACTCTGGGAAGGTCGGAGCTTCGGTCGGGAAGCCCGATCTCGACGATCCGGTTGAAGTCGTCCTGTGAGATAGGGCGTATGGCAGACTGGGCACGGCCGGACAGACGCCCCATTTCATTCAACAAGCCGCGTTCCACCGGCCCGGCCGGACCGGAAAATGGAACATTTTGTTCGAAGGGGAGGTAACTGCGCGGCTCGATGATCGCGATGAACATGCCAGGTTCCGAGGGGTCAGCAATTATTTGCTGCACCTTTGCGACGGCAAAATAGCCGCGCGTGTCTCGCAATTTCGTTGGCTCCAAATAGGTGATCCAGTCGCCGACGCAGCCTTCGCATCGGCTCAGATATGGACGCGGGAATTGATAGCGCTCGGTTGGGTGGTCATTGTAAATCGAGTCCGGTCGATGGATGAACACGCAATGCGCCATACCGGCTAATCCTGATACCAACGTCGATTTCGGAGAGGGATATCAGCGGATTTGCGTGTGTGGCCGCAAGTGCCCAGCAGTCCCGCCACCGCGTCCAGCCCTTTGCGCGCGACCAGCGACAGCAGCTCGAGCGATGCGCCGGCCGGGGTGCTTGGTCGTGTCCCCGGTCGTGGTGTAGGAGGCCGCTGACTGGCCTGCCGGAGCGACCGTCGAGAGTCTGGCGTAGGCAGGCCAGTCAGTGGCCATCGCGATGGCCGTGGGTCACGTCCGTCAAGATGGTGGGAATTCGGGTGTCGTTTGCGGTAGCCATGAATCACGCGGCGATGGTGGCAATCTGGGTTGGCGCGGCGTC
>CAIPLM010000057.1 GCA_903865895.1 uncultured Rhodospirillales bacterium
GCCATCGACGCCGGATCATGCATGTCGATCTCAAGCCAGGTGAGGTTGTACGGCGCCATGGCGCGGGCGATCTGGCGGAAGCCCTCGGTCTTGAAGTGGAAATTGACGTCGAGCATCACCCCCATCTCCGCCCCGGCCCCCTCCCGGCAGGCCGCAACCGTGGCGGAAGCCGCATCCACGATGGCGTTGTCCCAGTTCAACTCCGGCCAACCCGGCGTGCGCCCGAACCCCGGCGAGAACGGCACCAGCTTGCCATCCCGCGCCGGCATGATGTTGGTTTTCAGCGCGCGGTAGCCGAGCTTGCGGATGTCCTCGCAGTGGCGGGCGAGATCGTCATAGGTGACGAGTGGTTTTACGCCCATGAGGTCCGCGTTGCGCACCCGGTAGGTGCCGGTGTGGGACCAATAGACCGGGATGCGGTCGCGGACTGGGCCGCCGAACAGGGCGTAGACCGGCACGCCGAGATCCTTCGCCTTGATGTCGAGCAACGCGTTCTCGATGGCGGCGATCGCCTGGTGGTTGATGCCGCCGCGCGATTGCCGCGTGGCGACATGCAGGGTGGAGATCAGGCGCTCGACCGGCCGCGGATCCTGCCCGATCAGCGATTGCGCGAGGGTTTCCACCACGGTCGAAAGCCCGGCACTGCCGAAACTCTCATTATATTCGGACCAGCCGATGATGCCGCAGGCGGTGGTAATCTTCAGGAAGGAGAATAATCGCCAGCCGGCATTGGCGCGCAGGGTTTCAACGGAGCGGATTTTCATGTTTCCTCCATGCGGCGGTCATTGCGCGCCGCGAGACACTGCAACACGGCGGGCCGCCGGCGACAAGCGGCAGCACAGGGGAGAGCGTTCATGGGCAAGCTTGATGGCAAGATCGTCTGGGTCACCGGCGCCGGCACTGGCATCGGCGAGGGGGCGGCGATGGCGCTCGCCGCGGAGGGCGCCACCCTGGTGCTCACCGGCCGTCGTACCGCGCCGCTGAAGGAGGTCGCGGGCCGCATCGCCGAGGCCGGCGGCACCGCCCACGTCAAAGCCGGCGACATGACGGACGCCGCCGCCGTGCAGGGCATTGCCGACTGGATCAAGAAGAAGTTCAAACGCCTCGATATTTTCGTCGCCAATGCCGGCATCAACATCCTTGACCGCTCATGGGACAAGATTTCCCCTGAGGGGATCGACACCGTGCTGCACGGCAACCTCGACAGCGTGTTCTACGGCGCCATCGCCGTGCTGCCGATGATGCGCAAGCAGCAGGACGGCCAGATCATCGTCACCGCCTCGATGGCCGGCCGTTGGGTCGGCCTGATGAGCGGCCCGGCCTATGTCGCCGCCAAGCACGGCGTGGTGGCAGCCTGCCACACCATCAACATGCAGGAATGCATCAACGGCATCCGCTGCACCGCGGTGCTGCCCGGCGAGGTCGCCACCCCGATTCTCGACAAGCGCCCGGTGCCGGTCAGCGCCGATGACCGTGCGAAAATGGCGCAAAAGGAGGATGTCGGCGATCTCATCCGCTACATCGCCTGCCTGCCCAAGCACGTCGTCATCAACGAGGTGATGATCTGCCCGACCTGGAACCGCGGCTATGTCGCGGCTTTGCAGAAGGCGGGCGTGTAGGAGCAAGGAAGCGCTTCTTTTTGAAAAAAGAAGCAATAACTTTCTATCCGTTTTGCTTCGTACTCTCCGGGGAGAGTGCGAAGCCATCGGGTAAAAGTTTTTTGGTTCTTTTTTCCAAAAAAGAACCGCTTGCTTACCCCGCGTAACACCATCAGTGCAGCCGGGTCGTCCCAACAGATGCAAGGAGTGACGGCGATGATGCGGCAATTGGCGGTATGGCGTGATCCGGCGGGGCGGTTCTCCGCCCTCAAACTGGTCGTGCTGCTGGTGCTGCTGTGGCCGGGCGTGGACCTCGCCGCCGCCTATCTCATGGGCATGCTCGGTGCCCGCCCGATCACCCAGCTGATCCACGGCAGCGGCGACTGGGCGGTGCGCTTCCTGCTCGCCTCCCTCGCGGTGACGCCGCTCCGCGCGGTGTGGGACTGGCCGCGCGTGGTCATCCTGCGCCGCATGCTCGGCGTGGGCGCGGCCTGCTACGCCATCGCCCATCTCGTGCTCTACGCCTGGGACAGCCGGTGGAGCCTGAGCTTCGTGGCGAGCGAAATCGTGCTCCGCTTCTACCTCACCATCGGCTTCGTCACCCTACTCGGCCTCATCGCGCTGATGGTGACCTCGACGGACGGCTGGCAGAAGAAGCTCCGCCAGCGCTGGAAGAAACTGCACCGTCTGGTGTTCCCCATCACCGTGCTGGCGCTGTTCCACTACTTCCTGCAATCCAAGGCCGGCGTGGCCGATGCCGCCTTCGCGCTCGGTGTCTTCGTCTGGCTCGGCCTGTGGCGCCTCGCCCCCAAGCGCTTCCAGGCCCGCCCGGCGCTGTGGCTGGGCCTGCTCGTGGTCACCCCGGTCGCCACCGCCCTGCTGGAGGCCGCCTGGTTCGGCGCCGCCACCCGCATCCCCGCCGCCCGTGTGCTGCTGGCCAATCTCGATCTCGAATCAGGCCGCCCTTCAGCCATGGTCGCCGCCAGCGCCGCCGCGGTGCTCGCCGTCGCCCTCGCGCGCCGCTGGCTGAAATCCCGCAAGGCCCCGCCGCCCCGCGCGATGGCGCGCCCAGCCGCGGTGCGGTAGAACCGGCCCGCTACCACTGCCCAGGGAAACCATGCCTGACCGCCCCTTACCGAAAATCCTGCTCGCCATCCTCGCCAAGCAGAAAGCCGGCCAACTCGCCTTTTTCCTCCGCTGCATCGAGGCGCTGGACTACCCGGCCGATCGCATCACCCTCTACGTCCGCACCAACAACAACACCGACGCCACCGCCGAGATGCTGGAGGAATGGCTCGCCAACGCCGGCCGCCGCTACGCCGGCGTGGCGTTCGACCGCACCGACGTCTCCGAGCGGGTGCAGGATTTTGCGGAGCATGAGTGGAACCCCCTACGCTTCTCCGTGCTCGGCCGCATCCGCCAGGACAGCATGCAGGCGGCGCTCGATCATGGCTGCGACTTCTACTTCGTCGCCGACGTCGATAATTTCGTCCGCCCGAACACGCTTCGCAGCCTGGTGTCGCTCGACCTGCCGATCGTCGCCCCTTTCCTCAAATGCACCCAGACCACCAGCCTCTACGCCAACTACCACGAGGCGGTGGACGGCGACGGCTACCTGCGCTCGACTGACGCCTATCTCTGGCTGTTCAACCAGCAGGTCCGCGGCATCAACGCGGTTGCGGTGGTGCACTGCACCTATTTGGTGCGCGCCGACGCGATCCCCCGCCTGCGCTACAGCGACGGCAGTGGCCGCCATGAATACGTCATCTTCGCCGATAGCGCCCGCCGCGCCGGCATCCCGCAATACCTTGATAACCGCGAGGTCTACGGCTTCGTCACCTTCGATGAGGACAGTTCGGCGGCCGAGCAACTCCTGGGCGCGGAGATCCCCTCAGCCTGACCGGTGCTCGCCGCGCATCGCCGCGCCATGCGCGATTTCCGCAGGCGTCAATGAGCGGCGGCGCAACACAACCCGCATCTCATCGATCGCCCGCGGCGTGCGGCGGATCTCCTCCTCCGCCATCCCCTGCTCCCGCAGGGCGGCGCCGATGGGCGAGGCGATGAACTCTTGGGACACCAGATCGAACCGCGCCTCGCTCCAGCCGAGATACCAGTACCAATCCGTATAGTACCACCAGCTCCGCTCATTGAAGGCGCGCACATGCGTCGGGTCCTGCCAGGCGCCGTAGGAAAGGTCATACGGCACGGCGATATACATCAACCCGCCATCGGCCAGCAGGTCGAGGCAATTGGTCATCGCGGTCACCAGATCGGGCAGATGCTCCAGCACGTGGCTGATCATGATCGCCGCGAAATGCCGGCGCATCAGCCGGAGGCGGCCGAAGCGGCGTGCAGTGAAATCCTGCTCGAACAGGCCAGGCTTGGTGATGTCGGCGACGATGTCGGGGTGCCAGCGCGCGTCGATATCGATATTGAGCGCGTTGATATCGAACGCCTTGCCGCTGCCGATCACGATCGCCTCGGGCAGCACCGGCGGGAGCGCCACCCGCCCCGCCACGGCTTGCCATCCCGCCGGCAAAGCCCGTGCAATGCTGGCAGCGGCATCCCGCGCGGCGAAGGCGAGATAACCGCGATCGGCCAGCGCACGCCTTCCCGCGTCATCGGCAATCAGCGCGGCGGCCGTGGCCGCAAGCTGCTCATAAGGCACGCAGGCGAGCCCGCGCTCGAGGTCGGCATCTACCGTCTCTCCGGGATTGACCTCGTTCAGCACTGCCTTGCGGTTGGCCATCAGGTAGCCGACCCGCAGCACCTCGAAATGCCCGGGCTGGTAGAAATGCACGTTCAGCACCAGCCGGGCCCGGGCGATCAGCGCGTCACGCGCCGTGCCATACACCCCGAACGCCACCTCCACCCGCAGCCCCGCGGCCCGCATCGCCTCGATCACCGCCTCGCGGCGCGGATTAAGCGAACCGTAGAACAGCACGTCGATATCTTCCGCCACCGCGGCGATACGCGACATCTCCGGCACATGGCCGAGCGGCACATGGCGAACCGGCATGCCAAGCAGATCGGCCAGCGCAGCGGCGTTATCGGCGCTGTAGTCCCATACCTGGTGGCCGCGCAGCAGGGCGAGATACGCGTCGTCCAGGTAGTCGGACGTGGTGTGCTCGGTGTTGTATATAAAAGTGTCGTGAGGGATGGCGTCGGCCCCCTCGGGGAAATGCCGCAGCAGATGGGCGCCGAACAGAATGCTGCGCGGCCCGAGCGCCGCCGGCGAGAAGCCGAGACGGATCTCATGCCCGGCCCGCATCAGGGCATAATACACTGAAAACGCGAGATCTTGATACGCCGCGCTGTGCGGAAAATGCGGTAAGCGCAGGCTCACCAGAGTGATGTGCGGCTGCGCGCCGGTCTCGGCTGTGAAATTCATGGCTAACCCCGCTCTCGGCCGGCGCCGGAGATCGAGCGAATGCCGCGCCTGTAAAGCCCGGTCAAGCGCCGCCGGGGAGTTTGATTTGTGAAGGAATGTGGAGATAAACTGCGCTTATATGCCCCACTATCCCACGATCCTCAAATCTCACGATTTTTGATACAGAAAATTCGAAAAAGCGCTATCTTCATCACGACGAGTTGCGATATGTGCATGTGAATCCTAAAAAAGCTTTGAAGATTGCTGCTCACTGGATGATTGACTGACCCGAAAAATGATACGTCGCCTGCGCGCGCAGACCGGTGGCGTCACTTTGGTGACGGCTGCCATCCTGTTTTGCTGGACGGACTGCCGTTCCGCTGACAAGAAACTGCGCGCGGTCGCCTGGGCGCCCGCGTTTGGGTGCATGCTCCCTGGGTGCCCCGGCTAATGGCGACAAATACCTTTACAATCAGTGGGTCATTTTCCACGGTCAGCTTCTACCTGCCCTCGCTTTGGAGCAGTGGAATCCCGGTTGCCGGGCAGAGCTTGGTTTTCAAGGTCACGGGTATCGATTACGGCGTTTACATTGCCGATATCTTGCCGACTTTTGCCAATCCTTATTTTATCGCCGGTGCCGGGCCGATTACGTGGACCATGCCGGACGCGGTCGCTGGCCAAGATCCCTTTGAACTTTGGAACCAATCACAGCTCTGGATCAATACATCCACTGCCAGCTACACCGCCGTCGGGTCCGGTAATTTCCTTCTTCAGGAGTACACAGCTTCCGCCGGCACCGCAAATTCTACATTTGTCAACGATGGCGCCATGGAAATCATGGGTGGCACGGCGACAATTACGGATACTGGGGTCATTGGGACTGGCCGAATTGACCTATTTAACAACACCGTACTTTCGATCACCGGGTTCGTCGGCGGTGGTCAGAGCATCAATTTCATGGGAACCACCGAGGTTCTCAACCTAACTTCGCCGCAATATTTCTTTGGATTTATCAATAGCTTTCAAGCTGGCGATACGATCGATCTGATCGGTACGACCGGACTGACGACTACGATCAATAATAATGTCGCCTATTTACGTGGCGGCACAGTCAACATCACGATCAACGGGACGTTCGGTGCCACCGGACCCGCAACGCTCTCCCTGACACCCGATGGGGCAACGGGCACCAAAATCACCGTCTCCGCAGGCTCGGTGGTCGGAGCGACCGGTGCCACAGGTTCGACCGGCGCCACCGGTGTCACCGGCTCAACAGGAGCTGGACAAACGGGTGCCACGGGTGGCACCGGCCTGACCGGTGCAACGGGTCTCACCGGTGCAACTGGCCAAACGGGCGCCACCGGATCGACCGGTCTGACCGGTGCGACTGGCCTGACCGGTGCAACGGGCCTCACCGGTGCGTCTGGCCAAACGGGCACCACCGGATTGACCGGTCTGACAGGCGCGACCGGTTCGACCGGCCTGACCGGTGCCACGGGCCTCACCGGTGCATCTGGCCAAACGGGCGCGACCGGTTCGACAGGTCTGACAGGCGCGACCGGTTCGACCGGCCTGACCGGTGCCACGGGTCTTACCGGTGCATCTGGCCAAACGGGCACCACCGGATCGACCGGTCTGACAGGCGCGACCGGTGCAACCGGCATCACCGGTGGAACCGGCAAGACTGGTGCGACCGGCCTGACTGGCGCCACCGGTTCGACTGGCCTGACTGGTTCGACGGGCGCGACTGGTTCAACCGGTTCGACTGGCCTGACTGGCGCCACAGGCCAGACTGGTTCGACGGGTGCCACTGGCTCAACCGGTTCGACCGGCCAGACTGGTTCTAC
>CAIPLM010000058.1 GCA_903865895.1 uncultured Rhodospirillales bacterium
AGGCACCAGCCCTTAATGCATGAGGTCCAGGGGCTCGGCCCCTGGCGGGGGCCGAGGGGGCGGCGCCCCCTCGCCTTTGCTTCCTTCAGCAAGGCTCAGCGCGGCGTTGACACTTCGGCTGCCCGCGCTTATTCCGCCGGTCGGACCGGTTGGGCGGCGTAGCTCAGCGGTAGAGCAGGGGAATCATAATCCCTTGGTCGGCGGTTCAAATCCGTCCGCCGCTACCAGTTTGCTTTCCCTTCAGGCGATGATGCGGCGGAATTTCTGCATGCGGCGCAGCTTATCTGGCCGCGGGGTACCGGGGAATACGGCGGCCCAGTCATTGGCGATAACCTCGCCGACGTAGAGATCGCCCACTGAATCCAGTGCCACGCTGTGTGGCGCCACGAAGGCGCCGGGCGCGGTGCTTGGCTTGTCCTGGCCGAGCCGGTTGATCAGCTTGCCATCATTGTCCAGCACCATCAGCCGCGGCCCGAGATTGGGAGTCGCGTGGTTGACCGCCATGTAGGGCCCGAGTTCACCGACGAGCAGGCAGGGGCAGGCGCCCTTGGTGATGGCGAGGCCGCAGGGGCGGTGCAGGTTGTTGATCTGGCGAAGGTAATTGCCGTCGCCGTCGAACACCTGGATGCGGTGGTTCTCGCGGTCGGCGACGTAGACCTGGCCGGCGGCATCGCAGGCGATGTTATGCGGCAGGTTGAACTCGCCTTCGCGCGTGCCGGGGCGGCCCCAGGTTTTGATCAGTTTTCCGTCGGGCGAGAACTTGTGCACGCAGGCGTTGGAGTAGCCGTCGGAGACGTAGATATCGCCGGTCGGCGACAGCGCGGTATGGGTGCAGCGGCAGAACGGCGTGTTGCTCATGAAGGGCGAGGGCTGGTTGGGCACGCCGATCTGCAGCAGCAGTTTGCCATCCGGCGAGAACTTGCGGACGGTGTGGTCGCCGTTATCGGTCAGATAGAGGCTGTCATCCGGGCCGATGCTGGCGCCATGCGGATTGCTGAACACGCCCTGGCCCCACGAGGTAACGAAGCTGCCATCGCGTTCGAGTACGACCACCGGATGCGCGCTGCGGTTGAACAAGTAGACCCGATCTCGCGAATCGACCGCGATTCCGGCGACATCGCCAAGCTCTATGCCGAGCGGTGGTTGCTCCCACGCCTCGATCGGCTCGAAACGGAACTCGTCGATAGTGCTCATTCTGGGTCCTGTCTGGCGTGGGATCGGGCGATGGCGCTGCCTGATACCCTGGAGCGGACGCGCTGGTATGGCAACAGGGGGATTGGCGCAGTTGGGCACGTAGCGTCCGTCACGCTGTGCGCTTATCGCAGGTAGTGACTGCCGGCAAAGATGGCCTTGAGTTGGCTGCGCCCGAGCGTGATGTATTCCATGGGCTTAGCCGCCCTTTGCGAGGGGGGATCACTCCGGGAGCCGGGCTGCGCCGGGTAATCAGGCGGCTAGGGTCATGCCGGTGAGGCCGAATTCGCGGGCCAGCAGCGTGTAGCTGTGCCGCCGCGCCGCCGCGTCATGGCAGGTGGAGAGCACGGCCACTTCCTGCACCCCAAGCTCGCTCGCCAAGGCCCGGATGCGCTCGCCGACGCTGTCGGGGGTGCCCCACATGGCGCGCTCGCGGATGCGGGCGAGTCGGGCGAGGTCGGTTGACGAATAGGCATAGGCCGCAGCCTCCTCGGGAGAGGGCAGGGGGGAGAAGATCCCCTTGTCGCGCCACAGCCGGGCGAGGCCGCGGCTGGAGAACAGGCGCTCCGCCTCCGTCTCGCTCTCCGCCGCCAGTGCCCAGAGGCAGATGGCGGCGTGAGGGGCAGCGAGCGTGGCGCTGGGGCGGAACAGGGCGCGGTAGGTCTCGATCGCCTCGGCGCAACCGGCGCCATCGGTGATGAAATGGGCGAAGCAGTAGGGCAGGCCGAAATGCGCGGCCACCTGGGCGCCGTAGTCGGAACTGCCGAGCACCCAGACCTCCGGCACGCTTGGCCCGGTGGGCATGGCGAGCACGTCGCGGAACGGATGCTTCTCGACCAGCTTTTCGCCGTGCAGCCAGGCAATGAGATCGCGCACCGCGGCCGGGAAATGATCGGCGGCGGAGGCAGCGTTGGGGTTGAGGGCATGGGCGGTCAGCCCATCCGAGCCGGGAGCGCGCCCCAGTCCGAGATCGATGCGGCCGGGGGCGACCGCCTCTAGCACGCGGAACTGCTCGGCCACCTTCAGCGCCGAATAATGCGGCAGCATGACGCCGGCGGAACCGACGCGAATGCGCTTTGTGGTGGCGGCAATGGCAGAAATCAGGATCTCCGGCGCGGAGCCGGCGATGGAGGCGGAGTTGTGGTGCTCGGCTACCCAGTAACGGTGATACCCGAGCGACTCCGCATGGCGGGCGAGCAGCAGGCTCTCACGGATCGACTGGTCCGCGCTGCGCCCGGTCACCACCGTGGATTGATCGAGCACCGAAAGTCGCATCACCTGTCTCCGCCGTAGCCGTCAAATTTGGCAAGTCTGGCAATGTGGCATGCCCGGCGACGCGGGCAAGGGCGGCCACGCGCATTGCCGCCCTTCGGCGCACTACCTGCGCGTCAGCCACTTCTTGGCGATGCGGCAGGCCACCGTGTAGGCGGGGTTGAACACGTTGCCGACATCGTAACGCACCACCTGCCCCATAACGTGGCTCGCGGCCCGGGCATCCAGCCCATAATCCTCGCCGAGCCAGCGCTGCATCTCGGTGGTGGCGTGTTGTAGCGCCTGGTCGAGCGGGCGGGCATTGCCGATGGTGAAGATATCGTCGGCGGTCTCGCCGCGCGGCCAGGTGATCTTCCGCTTCAGGACGGTGAGGGTCACCTCCATCTCGAAGGAGGTCTCGATCCCGGTGCCAACAATTTCCCCGTCGCCTTGGCAGGCGTGGCCATCGCCGAGATAGAACAGCGCGCCGGGGACCGCGACCGGGAACCAAGCGGTGGTGCCCGGGGCGAAGCGGCGATAATCCATGTTGCCGCCATTCTGCGCCGAGGTGGAGGTGGAGAAGGCCTGGCCGAGCGGGGGAGCGACGCCGAAGCAGCCGATCATCGGCTGGATGGGCGGCGTGAAGCTCTCAAGGCCCGGCGGCGGGTTCTGCAGGCGGACGACGCCCTCATTCGGGCTGATATCCCACACCACCCGCTGGGTGGCGGGCCGTTCGGGGATGGCGGCGGGGTCGAGCACGGTGAAAGCAAGCGGGGAATAGGTCCAGCCCGTCGCGCGACTCGGGGTGAGGCGGTCGATACGCACAGCCAGCGTGTCGCCGGGTTCGGCGCCTTCGACGTAGAATGGGCCCGTCATCGGGTTGGGGCCCTTGGACGCTTGGGCTTCCTGGGCATCGAGGCCGGAGGCATCGATGGTGTCGGCGATGATGGTGTCCCCATCGGCAACGCGCAGCACGGGCTCGGCAGTGCCGATGACATTATAATAGCGGGTGGGGCGGAAGCGGTGGATTGCCATCGGGGTTTCCGTTCGTGGGTGCGGGAGCGGCACGGTAGGAAGCGCCGCGCGATGGGTCAACGATGCATGGCTGAGAGTCGAATGTCGATTTCCTCGCCAGGGCCGCTTGACGGCACAAGGCGGCGGGCATAAACGGGCGCCTCGCTGCTGCGGGTGTAGCTCAGTTGGTTAGAGCGCCGGCCTGTCACGCCGGAGGTCGCGGGTTCGAGCCCCGTCACTCGCGCCAGCAGCTACTCCTAATAAAGCAGAGGTTTACCTCCGTCGCCCTATGGCGGCGGAGCGATGATGCGGCTAATGTCCGGCCGCGCTGCGGTGCGGAATCGTGCCTGCGGCGGTAGGAAAGAGGAACGGCGAATGGCGACCCTGCTGGCTGAGTACTTCCCCATCCTGGTGTTTCTGGGAATCGCCGGGGGAATCGCCCTCGCCATGGTTGGCGCGTCCTTGCTGATCGCGCGGCAGAAGCCCTATGCGGAAAAGCTCACGGCCTATGAGTGCGGGTTCGAGGCGTTCGATGACGCCCGCCGCCGGTTCGACGTGCGGTTCTACCTGGTGGCCATCCTCTTCATCATCTTCGATCTCGAAGTCGCGTTCCTGTTCCCCTGGGCGGTGAGCCTGGCGGATATCGGCGTGTTCGGCTTCCTCTCGATGCTCGGCTTCCTCGGCGTGCTCACGGTGGGGTTCATCTACGAATGGTGCAAAGGCGCCCTGGAATGGGAGTAGTCTGATGAGCGACGTGGCCATGCGCACGAACGCGACCGCGCTGCCGCCGGGCGCGGCACAGGACGCGGTGATCCGCGCGGTGACCGGCGAAATCCAGGACAAGGGCTTCGTCGTCGCCAATATCGACAAGCTGGTGAACTGGGCGCGCACCGGCAGCCTGTGGCCGATGACCTTCGGCTTGGCCTGCTGCGCGGTGGAGATGATCCACGCCTATATGCCGCGCTACGACCTCGATCGCCTCGGCATCATCCCGCGCGCCTCGCCGCGCCAGTCCGACGTGATGATCGTCGCCGGCACGCTGACCAACAAGATGGCCCCCGCGCTCCGCAAGGTCTCCGACCAGATGCCGGAGCCGCGCTGGGTGATCTCCATGGGCAGCTGCGCCAATGGCGGCGGCTATTATCACTATAGCTATGCGGTGGTGCGCGGCTGCGATCGCGTGGTGCCGGTCGATGTCTATGTGCCGGGCTGTCCGCCGACCGCCGAGGCGCTGGTGTACGGGATCATGCAATTGCAGAAGAAGATCCGCCGCACGGGGACCATCCTCCGTGGCTGAGCAGGAAGCAGCGGCCGAGGCCGCACCGGCGCCGACCGCCACCGAGGTGCTGGCCGCCGCCATCGCCGCCCTGCCGGGCGTGACCGCGGTTGCCATCGAGAAGGGCGAGATCGTCGCCCATGCCGGCCGCGACGGGCTCGTCGGGCTGATGACGGCGCTGCGCGACACTGCCGGAATGCAGTTCGAGCAGGTGATGGATGTCTGCGGCGTCGATTGGCCCGAGCGGGCCGACCGGTTCGACGTGGTCTACAACCTGCTCTCCGTGTCGCTGAACCAGCGTGCCCGGGTGATCGTCACCACCGATGCGGTGACGCCGGTTCCCTCCGTGCACGGCGTTTGGCCGGTCGCGACCTGGTGGGAGCGCGAGGCGTGGGACCTGTTCGGGATCATCTTCTCGGGCCAGCCCGATCTGCGGCGCATCCTAACCGATTACGGCTTCGAGGGGCATCCGCTGCGCAAGGACTTCCCGCTGACCGGGTATGTCGAGGTGCGCTACGACGAGGACCGCAAGTCCGTCGTCTATGAGCCGGTGAAGCTGGTGCAGGATTTCCGCAACTTCGATTTCCTCTCGCCATGGGAGGCGATGACCTCGCTGCCCGGCGACGACAAGGCGCACGGGGGTGCGAAGCCGTGAGCGACGCCGTGGAAAAGACGACCAAGACCGTCGAGATCGACAGCCACTCGATCAATTTTGGCCCGCAGCATCCGGCCGCGCATGGCGTGCTGCGGCTGATCCTGGAGATGGATGGCGAGGTGGTGGAGCGTGCCGATCCGCATATCGGTCTGCTGCATCGCGGCACCGAGAAGCTGATCGAGTACAAGAGCTACATCCAGGCGCTGCCCTATTTCGACCGGCTCGACTATGTGAGCCCGATGAGCCAGGAGCACGCCTTCGCGCTGGCCACCGAGAAGCTGCTGGGCATCGAGGTGCCGGAGCGGGCCAAGTGGATTCGCACCCTGTTCAGCGAAATCACCCGCGTGCTCAACCATTTGCTGAACCTCACCACCTATGCGCTCGACGTTGGCGCCATCACCCCCTCGCTGTGGGCCTTCGAGGAACGCGAGAAGCTGATGGAGTTCCACGAGGCCGCCTCGGGCGCGCGGCTGCACGCCAACTACTTCCGCCCCGGCGGGGTGGCGAAGGACCTGCCGGCCGGGCTTGAGGACAAGATCGGCGAGTGGGCGCGCGGCTTCCCGAAGTTCATCGATGATCTCGAGGGGCTGCTGACCGCCAACCGCATCTGGAAGCAGCGCACCGTCGATATCGGCATCATGACCGCCGAGCAGGCGCTGGCCTGGGGCTTCTCCGGCCCTTGCCTGCGTGCCTCCGGCGTGCCGTGGGATCTGCGCAAGTCGCAGCCCTACGAGATGTATGACCAGGTCGAGTTCAACGTCGCCATCGGCCGCAATGGCGATTGCTATGATCGCTATCTGATGCGCGTCGCCGAGATGCGCGAGAGCGTGAAGATCATCGTGCAGTGCCTGGCCAAGATGAAGCCCGGCCCGGTGAAGGTCGCGGATAACAAGATCTCGCCGCCGTCGCGCCAGGCGATGAAGCGCTCGATGGAATCGCTGATCCATCACTTCAAGCTCTATACCGAAGGTTTCCACGTGCCGGCCGGTGCGACCTATACCGCCGTCGAGGCGCCGAAGGGCGAGTTCGGCGTGTATCTGGTCTCCGACGGCACCAACCGCCCCTACCGCTGCAAAATCCGCGCGACCGGTTTCGCCCATCTCCAGGCGACCGAGACGATGGCGAAGCGGCATATGCTGGCCGATGCGGTCGCGATCGTGGGATCGCTCGACATCGTGTTCGGCGAGATCGACAGGTAAGCCATGACCGAGCATGCCGAACCCACCGCTTTCGCGTTCGATGCCGAGAGCGAGGCCAAGATCACCAGCATCCTGGCGAAATATCCCGCCGGCAAGCAGGCAAGCGCCGTGCTGCCACTGCTCGATCTCGCGCAGCGCCAGATGGGCCGCCTGACCGGCAGCGCCTGGATCCCCCGCGTCGCGATGGACACCATCGCCGCCCGGCTCGATATGGCGCCGATCCGCGTTTATGAAGTGGCGACGTTCTACTTCATGTTCAACATGCAGCCGGTCGGAAAGTATCACCTCCAGCTCTGCACGACGACGCCGTGCTGGCTGCGTGGCTCCGACGATGTGGTGGCCACCTGCCGCAAGGTGACGGGCATCAAGGGCTGGAAGGAAACCAGCGCCGACGGGCTGTTCACCATGACCGAGGTGGAATGCGTCGGCGCCTGCGTGAACGCGCCGATCCTCCAGGTGAACGACGATTTCTTCGAGGACATGGACGCCGAGAGCACCGAGAAGCTGCTCGAGGCGCTCAAGCGCGGCGAATACCCCAAGCCCGGCTCGGTGAAGGGCCGCCAGACCTCGGCGCCCGAGGGTGGGCCGACCACGCTGACCACGCTCAACTTCCCCGCCGCGGAGTAAGACGATGCTGAGCGATGCCGACCGGATTTTCACGAACCTCTACGGAATTGGTGACCCTGGCCTGACCGGCGCCCGCGCGCGCGGCGACTGGGATGGCACCAAGGCGATCATCGAACGGGGCCGCGACGCCATCATCGAGGAGATGAAGGGTTCCGGCCTGCGCGGCCGCGGCGGCGCAGGCTTCCCGACTGGCCTCAAATGGTCCTTCATGCCGAAGACCGAAGGCAAGCTGCCGCATTATCTGGTGGTGAACGCCGACGAGTCCGAGCCGGGCACCTGCAAGGACCGCGATATTCTGCGCCATGACCCGCATAAGCTGGTCGAGGGCTGCTTCATCGCCTCCTTCGCGATGGGTGCCCATGCCGCCTACATCTATGTGCGCGGCGAGTTCTACAACGAGGCGGTGGCGCTGCAGCAGGCGATCGACGAGGCCTATGAGGCCGGTCTGATCGGCAAGAACGCCTGCGGCACCGGCTGGGATTTCGACTGCTACGTGCATCGCGGCGCCGGCGCCTATATCTGCGGCGAAGAGACCGCGCTGATCGAGAGCCTCGAGGGCAAGAAGGGCATGCCGCGGCTGAAGCCGCCATTCCCCGCCGCCATGGGCCTCTATGGCTGCCCGACCACGGTGAACAACGTCGAGAGCATCGCGGTGGCGCCGACCATTCTGCGCCGTGGCGCCTCCTGGTTCACCGGCCTCGGCCGGCCGAACAACGCGGGCACCAAGCTGTTCTGCATCTCCGGCCACGTGAACAAGCCGTGCAACGTGGAGGAGGAGCTTGGCATCCCGCTCCGTGAACTGATCGAGAAATACGCCGGCGGCGTGCGTGGCGGCTGGGACAATCTGCTGGCGGTGATC
Organism: uncultured Rhodospirillales bacterium; assembly: GCA_903865895.1. GTDB lineage: Bacteria > Pseudomonadota > Alphaproteobacteria > Acetobacterales > Acetobacteraceae > CAIYPH01. The sequence continues at coordinate 8,073 of CAIPLM010000058.1, forward strand.
CCCGGCGGCGCCTCGGTGCCGCTGCTGAACAAGGCCACCTGCGACACCATGCTGATGGATTTCGACAGCCTGCGCGCCGTCAAATCCGGTCTCGGCACCGCCGCGGTGATCGTGATGGACAAGTCGACCGACGTGATCAAGGCGATCGCCCGGCTCAGCCAGTTCTACAAGCATGAGAGCTGCGGCCAGTGCACGCCGTGCCGCGAAGGCACCGGCTGGATGATGCGGGTGATGAACCGCATGGTGCAGGGCCGCGCGACGATCGAGGAGATCGACACGCTGGAGCAGGTGACGCGGCAGATCGAGGGGCACACGATTTGCGCCCTGGGTGACGCCGCGGCCTGGCCGATCCAGGGCCTGATCAAGAATTTCCGTCCGGTGATGGAAGAGCGCATTCGGGCTTACAAGGCTGGGCGGTCGATGCCGCTGGCCGCGGAGTAAGGCAGATGGTCAAGGTCACGGTCGACGGTATCGTTGTCGACGTTCCGCCCGGTTCCAACGTACTGCAGGCCTGCGAGGCCGCCGGCAAGGAAGTGCCGCGCTTCTGCTATCATGAGCGCCTCTCGGTCGCCGGCAATTGCCGTATGTGCTTGGTGGAAATCGAAAAGGCGCCGCCGAAGCCCTTCGCCTCCTGCGCCTATCCGGTGAACGAGGGCATGGTCGTCCATACCGACACGCCGATGGTCAAGAAGGGCCGGGCGGGGGTGATGGAGTTCCTGCTCATCAACCATCCGCTGGATTGCCCGATCTGCGACCAGGGCGGCGAATGCGATTTGCAGGACCAGGCGGTGGGCTACGGGCGTGACAGCTCGCGCTACACCGAGGCCAAGCGCGCTGTGAAGGACAAGGACCTCGGTCCGCTGGTCAAGACAGTGATGACGCGCTGCATCCAGTGCACCCGCTGCATCCGCTTCTCCGCCGAAGTGGCCGGCACCCCGGAACTCGGCGCCACCGCGCGCGGCGAGACGATGGAAGTCGGCACCTACGTGCAGAAGGCGCTGACCTCGGAGCTGTCGGGCAATCTGATCGACATCTGCCCGGTCGGCGCGCTGACCTCGAAGCCCTATGCCTTCGTCGCCCGTCCGTGGGAGCTGAAGAAGACCGACAGCATCGATGTGCTGGATGCGGTCGGCACCAATATCCGCATCGATGCGCGCGGGCCGGAAGTGCTGCGCGTGCTGCCGCGCCTCAATGAGGACGTCAACGAGGAGTGGCTCGCCGATAAGGGCCGCTTCGCGATCGACGGGCTGAAGCGCCGCCGGCTCGACAGCGTGTGGGTGAAGCGCGACGGCAAGCTGCAGAAGGCGGCCTGGACGGACGCGTTCGAAGCGATCGATGCAAAGCTCAAAGGCGTTTCCGGTGACCGCATCGGCGCCATTGCCGGTGATCTCGCCGATGCCGAGAGCATGCTGGCGCTGAAGGAACTGATGGCGGCCCTCGGTTCGGCCAATATCGATTGCCGGGTGGACGGCGCGGCGATCGACGCCTCGCGGCGCGATTTCTACACCTTCAACACCTCCATCGCCGGGATCGAGGAGGCGGACGCCATCCTCATCATCGGCTCCAACCCGCGCCGCGAGGCGCCGTTGGTCAATGCGCGCATCCTGAAGCGCAGCCGCGCCGGGCGCCTGCCGGTGGCCGTGGTCGGGCCGGCCGCTGATCTGACCTATGCGGCGCAGAATCTCGGCGATGGGCCTGCGGTGCTCGCCTCGCTGATCGACGGCACCCACCCCTTCGCGGCGACGCTGATGGCGGCGAGCAAGCCGATGATCATCGTCGGCCAGGGCGCGCTGCGGCGCGCCGATGGCGCTGCGGTGCTGGCGGCCGCTTGGAAGCTCGCGGCGGAGGTGGGCGCGCTCAGCGATACCTGGCACGGCTTCAACATGCTGCACACCGCCGCCGCCCGCGTCGGCGGGCTTGATCTCGGCTTCGTGCCAGGCAAGGGCGGCAAGGACGTCGGCGGCATGCTCGGCGGTGGAGTGGATGTGCTGTGGCTGCTGGGTGCCGATGCGCTCGACACCGCGCGGATCGGTGCCAATACCTTCGTGATCTATCAGGGCCATCACGGCGATGCCGGCGCCGCCCGGGCTGACGTGATCCTGCCCGGCGCCGCCTATACCGAGAAGGACGGCACCTACGTCAACACCGAGGGGCGGGTACAGCGTGGCCAGCGCGCGATCTATCCCCCGGGCGAGGCGCGGGAGGATTGGAAAATCCTGCGTGCCTTCAGCGGCTATACCGGCAAGCCCTTGCCGTATGACACGATCGAGGCGCTGCGTGCCCGGCTTGAGGCGGTGAACCCCGTCTTCGCCCGGCTCGACATCCTGCCCCGCTTCGGCTGCACCGATGCCACCGGCCCGGCGGAAGCGGGCGCCATCTCCGGCGCACCCTTCGTCGAGGCGGTGCCGAACTACTACCAGACCGACCCGATCAGCCGTGCGAGCCCCACCATGGCTGAGTGCACCGCGACCTACGTCGCCCCAATCCAGGCCGCGGCGGAGTAGGCGTGATGGTTGATATGGTTCTGGAATTCCTCAAAACGCCCTTCGGCATCCTGGTGCTGACGGTGATCAAGGCGCTGGCGCTGCTGGTGCCGCTGCTGATCGGCGTGGCCTACCTCACCTACGCCGAGCGCAAGGTGCTGGGCGCCATGCAGCTCCGCAAGGGGCCGAACGTGGTGGGCCCCTTCGGCCTGTTCCAGCCCTTCGCCGATGCCATCAAGATGATCTTCAAGGAAACGGTGATCCCCTCGGGCGCCAGCCCGGCACTGTTCCTGATGGCGCCGATGCTGACCTTCGGCCTCGCTATGATCGCCTGGGCGGTGATCCCGGTGAATGACGGCTGGGCGATCGCGGACATCAATGTCGGAGTGCTCTACCTCTTCGCCATCTCCTCGCTCGGCGTCTACGGCGTGATCATCGCGGGCTGGGCGTCGAACTCGAAATACGCCTTCCTCGGCGCGCTGCGCTCGGCGGCGCAAATGGTCTCCTACGAAGTCTCGATGGGCTTCATCATGGTCACCGTGCTGGTCTGCGCCGGCAGCCTGAACCTGACGGCGATCGTGAATGCGCAGAAGACGGTGTGGTTCGCCATTCCGCTCTTCCCGATGTTCATCATGTTCTTCATCTCGACGCTGGCGGAAACCAACCGCTCGCCGTTCGACATCCCCGAGGGCGAGTCGGAAATCGTCGCCGGGTTCTTCGTCGAATACAGCTCGATGTCCTTCGCGCTGTTCTTCCTCGGCGAATACGCCAACATGATCCTGATGTCGTCGATGACGACCATCCTGTTCCTTGGCGGCTGGCTTGCGCCGTTCCAGGGCACCATTGCGGGTGAGTTGTTCATGCTCATCCCCGGGCCGATCTGGTTCATCCTCAAAGTCTGCATGATCTTGTTCTGCTTCCTGTGGGTGCGCGCGACGTTTCCGCGCTACCGCTACGATCAGCTCATGCGCCTGGGTTGGAAGGTGTTTCTGCCGTTCTCGCTGTTCTACCTCGTCCTCGTCGCCGGCGTGCTGGTGTTCATGGGATGGCTGCCCCATGCAGCTTAACCCCGGGTCGCCTGATCTCGCCGCACGCAACGGAGCCTGCTGATGGCATTCCTCGACCGCACCGCGCGGACATTCCTTCTGGCCGAGCTTGCCAGCGGCATGGCGCTCACGCTGCGCTATTTCTTCAAGCGCAAGGTGACCATCAACTACCCTTATGAGAAGGGGCCGATCTCGCCGCGCTTCAAAGGCGAGCACGCGCTGCGCCGCTATCCCAACGGCGAAGAGCGCTGCATCGCCTGCAAGCTGTGCGAGGCGGTGTGCCCGGCCCAGGCCATCACCATCGAGGCCGAGCCGCGCGATGACGGCTCACGCCGCACCACGCGCTATGACATCGACATGACGAAGTGCATCTATTGCGGCCTGTGCGAAGAAGCCTGCCCGGTGGATGCCATCGTCGAGGGGCCGAACTTCGAGTTCGCCACCGAGACCCGCGAGGAGCTGATGTACAACAAGGACAAGCTGCTCGCGAACGGCGACCGTTGGGAGCCGGAGATCGCGCGGCGCCTCGAACTCGACGCGCCGTACCGGTGAGCGCGCCATGATCGCAGCCCTCGCATTTTACGCCTTCGCCGCCGTGCTGCTGGCTTCGGCCGCCATGGTGGTGAGCTCGCGCAACCCCGTGCATTCGGTGTTGTTCCTCATTCTCGCCTTCTTCAACGCCTCGGCGCTGTTCGTGCTGGCCGGCGCCGAGTTCCTGGCGATGACGCTGGTCATCGTCTATGTCGGCGCGGTCGCGGTGCTGTTCCTCTTCGTGGTGATGATGCTGGACATCAATTTCGTCCAGCTGCGCGAGGGGTTTCAGCGCTACCTGCCGGTGGGCCTGGCCGTCGTCGTGGTGCTGCTGGCGGAACTCGCCATGGTACTCGGCGGCTGGAAAATGGCGCCGGAGGCGATGAACCTCCGCTTCGCCCCGATCGCCGCCAACACCAGCAATACGGTGCAGCTCGGCAAGCTGATCTATACGGACTACATCCTGATCTTCCAGGCCTCCGGCATGATCCTGCTGGTGGCGATGATCGGCGCCATCGTGCTGACGTTGCGTGACCGCGGGCTGACCCGCAAGCAGAACATCAACGCGCAGACCAGGCGCACGCCGGCCGATACGCTGGTGTTGGTGGATGCGCGCAGCGGCGCCGGTATCGGCGAGCTTGGCATCTACCGCCCGAAGGCGCCGGAATCGGTGGCGGCGGCGCATGACGAACACCACGACGCGCACCATGGCGATCATTCAAGTGCTGGGGGACATCACTGATGCTCGCGGTCGGCCTCGGCCATTACCTCACCGTCAGCGCGCTGCTGCTGGTGATGGGCATTTTCGGCATCTTCCTCAACCGGAAGAACGTCATCGTCATCCTGATGTCGGTCGAGCTGATCCTGCTCGCCGTTAATCTCAATCTCGTGGCTTTCTCGGCTGCCCTTGGCGACCTCGCCGGGCAGGTGTTGGCCATGTTCGTCCTCACTGTCGCGGCGGCCGAGGCTGCCATCGGCCTCGCCATCGTCGTGATCTACTTCCGCAACCGCGGCTCGATCGAGGTCGAGGACGTCAATATGATGAAGGGCTGAGCGCATGCTCTATTCGATTGCCGTCTTCGCGCCGCTCCTCGGCTCCGCCATCGCCGGCCTGTTCGGTCGGGCCATCGGCGACCGCGCCGCCCAGGCCGTCACCATCTTCTGCATGATCCTGGCCTCGGTCTGCGGTGTCGCGTCCTTCGTCAGCCTGGTCTATGGCGGCGGGCATGCCGGTTCGGTGCATATCGCCACCTGGATCGACTCCGGCGATTTCCACGTCGCCTGGGCGCTGCGCTACGACACGCTCTCCGCCGTGATGGTGGCGATGGTCACCTGTGTGGCGACGCTGATCCATATCTACAGCGTCGGCTACATGAGCCACGACAATTCGATCGCGCGGTTCTTCTCCTACCTCTCGCTGTTCAGCTTCGCGATGCTGATGCTGGTGACCGCGGATAACCTGCTGCAGCTGTTCTTCGGCTGGGAAGGCGTTGGGCTCGCCAGCTACCTGCTGATCGGCTTCTGGTATCACAAGCCCTCCGCCTGCGCCGCGGCGATCAAGGCCTTCCTGGTCAACCGCGTGGGCGATCTCGGCTTCGCGCTCGGCATTGCGCTGGTGTTCGTCACCTTCGGCTCGATCGAGTTCAGCACGATCTTCGCCTCGGTGGCCAAGCACCAGGCCGACACCTACACGCTGTTCGGCACCTGGCCGGCCTTCGAGGTGATCGGCATCCTGCTGTTCATCGGCGCGATGGGCAAGTCGGCGCAGCTTGGCCTGCATGTGTGGCTGCCCGACGCGATGGAGGGGCCGACCCCGGTTTCCGCCCTCATCCATGCCGCGACGATGGTGACGGCCGGCGTGTTCCTGGTGGCGCGGTTCTCACCGGTGCTGGAATTCGCGCCCGGCGCGCTTGGTTTCATCACCTTCATGGGCGCCTCGACCGCGCTGTTCGCCGCCACCGTCGGCTGCGTGCAGAACGATATCAAGCGCATCATCGCCTACTCGACCTGTTCGCAGCTCGGCTACATGTTCGTCGCCGCCGGCGTCGGCGCCTATCAGGCCTCGGTGTTCCATCTGCTGACCCATGCTTTCTTCAAGGCACTGCTGTTCCTCTCGGCCGGCTCGGTGATCCACGCGATGTCAGACGAGCAGGACATCCGCAAGATGGGTGGGCTGGCCCGCAAGATCCCGCTCACCGCGACAGTGATGTGGATCGGCTCGCTCGCGCTGGCCGGCGTGCCGCCCTTCGCCGGGTTCTACTCCAAGGACGCGATCCTGGAGGCCGCCTATGCCGCGCATTCCGCCGCCGGCAGCTACGGGTTCTGGTGCTGCCTGATCGCGGCATTCCTGACCGCCTTCTACTCCTGGCGCCTGCTGATCCTGACCTTCCACGGCAAGACCCGCGCCGACCATCACAGCTTCGAGCATGCGCATGAGAGCCCGCCGGTGATGACGGTGCCGCTCATCCTGCTGGCGGTCGGCGCGGTGGTGACCGGTTGGGCCTTCCATGAGCAGGTGCTGGGCGAGCACTGGCAGCATTTCTGGGGTGCAGCCATTTTCAACGGCCCGGCCAACCATGTGCTGCATGCGATGGAGGAGGTGCCCCACTGGGTCAGCCTCGCGCCGACCGTCGTCGGTATCGTGGGGATCGCGGTGGCTTATGCGCTCTATCTCGGCATGCCCAGCGTGCCGGCGCAGCTCGCGCAGAGCTTCCGCCCGATCTACATGTTCCTGCTGAACAAATGGTATTTCGACGAGCTGTATGACGCGGTGATCGTCCGGCCGCTGATCGCGCTGTCACGCGGGCTGTGGCAGGTGGGCGATGCCACTATCATCGATGGCATCCCGAATGGTCTCGCCTCGTTGACCTCGGGCGGCGCCGCCCGCGCGTCGCGGCTGCAGACCGGCTCCATCGCGGTCTATGCCTTCACGATGCTGATCGGGCTCGTCGTGCTCGTCAGCGTATTTCTCCTCTTCCGGTGAGTGCGATGAACGCCGCAGGCTTTCCCCTTCTTTCGCTCGTCACCTGGCTGCCGATTGCCGGCGTGCTGTTCCTCATGTCGGTGCGGGGTGACGAAGAGACCGTCGCCAGCAACGCCCGCTGGGGCGCGCTGTGGACCAGCCTCGTGGTGTTCGCGCTCTCGCTCGTGCTGTGGGTGAAGTTCAACCAGGCCGATGGCGGGTTCCAGTTCGTCGAAAACGCCGCCTGGCTGCCGCAATGGGGCATCAGCTACAAGTTGGGGGTGGACGGCATTTCGGTGCTGTTCGTGCTGCTCTCCACCGCGCTGACGCCGATCTGCATCCTCGCAAGCTGGGACGCCATCCAGACCCGGGTGCGCGAATACATGATCGCCTTCCTCATCCTCGAGACGATGATGGTGGGCATGTTCGCCGCGCTCGATGCCATCGTGTTCTACATGTTCTTCGAGGGCGTGCTGATCCCGATGTATCTCATCATCGGCGTCTGGGGCGGGCCGCGCCGCGTGTATGCGGCGATCAAGTTCTTCCTCTACACGCTCGCCGGCTCGGTGCTGATGCTGCTGGCGCTGCTTGCGATCTGGTATCAGGCGGGCACGACGGATCTCGTCACCCTGCTGCACACCAATATCCCCGTCACCATGCAGTCCTGGCTGTTCATCGCCTTCTTCGCCTCCTTCGCGGTGAAGGTGCCGATGTGGCCGGTGCACACCTGGCTGCCGGACGCGCACGTCGAGGCGCCGACCGCGGGTTCGGTCATCCTGGCCGGCGTGCTCCTGAAGATGGGCGCCTACGGGTTCCTGCGCTTCTCGGTGCCGATGCTGCCGGTGGCGACCGCGAATTTCGCGCCCTTCATCTATACGCTGTCGGTCGTCGCGGTGATCTACACCTCGCTGGTCGCCTTCGCGCAGACCGACATGAAGAAGCTGATCGCCTATTCCTCGGTCGCCCATATGGGCGTGGTGACGATCGGCATCTTCACCGTGAACGCCCAGGGCATCTCGGGCGCGCTGTTCCAGATGCTCTCGCACGGCGTGGTTTCGGCCGCGCTCTTCCTTTGCGTCGGCGTGGTGTATGACCGGATCCACTCCCGCGAGATCGCTCGTTACGGCGGGCTCGCCAGCCGGATGCCGAAATACGCCTTCGCCTTCATGCTGTTCAGCATGGCCTCCTGCGGCCTGCCCGGCACGGCCGGCTTCGTGGGTGAGTTCCTGGTGCTGGTCGGTGCGTTCAAGGTGAATTTCTGGCTCGCCGGCCTCGGCAGCCTCGGGATGATCCTCGGCGCGGCCTATATGCTCTACCTCTACCGCCGGGTGATCTTCGGCGTCATCACGCGTGATGACCTGAAATCCATCCTCGATCTCTCCGCGCGTGAGGTGATGGTGTTCGCCCCGCTGGTCATCCTCACCATGTGGATGGGCGTCTACCCCTCGAGCTTCACCGGCTTCTTCGATGCCGCGGTGAACGCCCTGGTGGACCACCATCACGCGGCAATCGCCTCTACCTCCAAACTGGCCGGGGTTTTCGCCCGATGAACTGGATTCTGGCTCTCCCCGAACTCGTGCTCGCCTGCTGCGGCATGGCGATCCTGGTGATCGGCGTGCTGAACAAGCGCGACATGTTCCAGGCCTGCTCGATGCTCACCGTCGGCGCCTTCCTGCTCACCGCGGTGTTGGTGATCGCGGGGCCCACCGGCGTCGGCTATAGCGGGATGTATACCGCCGACGCGTTCAGCCTGTTCGTGAAGCTGATGATCCTGGCGGCCGCCGGCCTCGGGGTCATCGTCGCGCTCGACTATAACGAGCACGCGAACATGCAGCGCTTCGAATTCCCGGTGCTGGTGCTCTACGCCGCCACCGGCATGATGCTGATGGCCTCGTCCAGCAACATGATGACGATGTATGTCGGCGTTGAGCTCATGAGCCTCTCGATCTACGTGCTGGCCGCATTCGCGCGCGACGAGTTGCGCTCGGCCGAGGCGGGGCTCAAGTATTTCGTGCTGGGTGCGCTGGCCTCGGGTCTGATGCTCTACGGTATCTCGCTGGTCTACGGCTTCTCGGGCTCCATGGGCTTCGAGCAGATGGCCAAGGTGTTGGCCGACCCCGCCAAGGTCTCGCCCGGACTGGTGGTTGGCCTGGTGTTCATCGTCGCCGGCCTCGCGTTCAAGATTTCCGCCGTGCCGTTCCATATGTGGACGCCGGACGTTTATGAGGGCGCGCCGACTCCAGTGACCGCCTTCATGGGCACCGCGCCCAAGGTGGCGGCGATGGCGCTGCTGATCCGGGTGATGGCGACGCCCTTCGGGCACCTGCTCGCGCAGTGGCAGCAGCTGATCGTGCTGGTGGCGATCGCCTCGATGGTGCTGGGCTCGTTTGCCGCCATCGCGCAGAAGAACATCAAGCGGCTGATGGCGTATTCCTCGATCGGCCACATGGGCTACGCACTCATCGGTCTTGCCGCCGGCAATGCGGTGGGCGTGCGCGGCGTGCTGTTCTACCTCTTCACCTACATCTTCATGAACGCCGGCACCTTCGCCTGCATCATCGCGATGCGCCGCAAGGGCCGCTACGTGGAGGGGATCGCCGATCTTGCCGGGCTTTCGCGCACCGATCCGGCGCTGGCGATGTGGCTCGCCGTGTTCATGTTCTCGATGGCCGGCATCCCGCCCTTCTCGGGCTTCCTCGGCAAGTACTTCATCTTCACCGCGGCCGTGCAACAGGGACTGTGGACGCTGGCGGTGATCGGCGTGCTCACCAGCGTCGTCGGTGCCTACTACTATATCCGCATCATCAAGGTGATGTACTTCGACGCGCCCGCCGAGGCGTTCGATGCGCGGCCGGGCTCGCTTTCCTTTGTGGCGGCGGCGTCTGGTCTGTTCACCACGCTGTTCTTCTTCTATCCGGCGCCCGTGGTGGCGGCGGCGGAGGCGGCGGCTAAGGTGTTGTTTAGGTAGGGGAAGCGGTTCTTTTTTGAAAAAAAGAACCAAAAAACTTTTGCTCGTTGGAGTCTAGCCGTGGAATGGCGGTTGGAAACCTATGAGACCTTGGCATCGACATCGGAGATGTGCCGGGCGCGGGCGGCGGAGCCGGCTGGGCTGGCGGTGATGGCGCGGCGGCAGGAGCAGGGCAGGGGGAGTTTCGGGCGCGCCTGGGATTCGCCCGCTGGGAACCTCTATATCTCCGTGCTCCTGCACCCCTCCGGGCGGTTGGGCGATGGCGGATTGTGGTCGCTGCTGGCTGCGGTGGCCCTCGCGGATGCCGTCCAGCCTCTGTTGCCCGATCCCGCGGCGCTGCGCCTCAAATGGCCGAATGACCTGCTCCTCAATGGTGGAAAACTCGCGGGCATCTTGCTGGACAGTGCGGCGGACGGGCAGGGCGGCTTCGCTTCGCTGGTGATTGGCATCGGCGTCAATCTCGCCCATCGGCCGAACCTGCCGGATCGTCCCACCGCCAGCATCGCCGATGTGACCCCACCGCCGTCCCCCGATGAGTTCGCTCCTGCTTTGCTGGCTTCGCTCGCCGACTACGTGTCGCTCCAGGCCGCCGAAGGGTTCGCGCCGATCCGCGCGGCCTGGCTTCGGTATGGCCCAGCGCTCGGCACAAGGCTGCGTCTGACCCAGGGGGCGACCGAGGAAAATGGAACCTTCGCAGGCCTCGCCGAAAATGGCAGTATTCTGCTGAATGTTGATGGTGCCATCCGCCCCTACGCCGCCGGCGAAATCCGCATCGCACATGTGTAAAAGTTTTTTGGTTCTTTTTTTCAAAAAAGAACTGCTTCCTTATTCTTGGAGTGAGATCCGATGCTCCTGGTCGTAGACGCCGGCAACACCAACATCGTCTTCGCCGTGCGCGACGGGGACGAGTGGCGCGGCACTTGGCGCATCGCCACGGATGCGCAGCGCACGAGCGACGAATATGCGGTGTGGCTGCTCTCCTTGCTGCAACTCACCGGCATCAAGCGCGAGCAGATCGACGCTGCCGTGATCGGCACCGTGGTGCCGGCCGCGCTGTACCATCTGCGCCGCCTTTGCCGCGATTGGTTCCATGTCGAGCCGCTGGTGGCCCGGGCGGCGCTGGATTGGGGGTTCGACATCAAGGTTGACAACCCCGAGGAGGTCGGCGCCGACCGGCTGCTGAACTCGCTGGCGGGACATCAGATTTATGGCGGGCCGCTGGTGGTGATCGATTTCGGCACCGCGACCACGTTGGATGTGGTGGACGCTGACGGCGCCTATCTCGGCGGCATCATCGCGCCCGGCATCAACCTCTCCATTGAGGCGCTGCACCGCGCCGCCGCCCGGCTGCCGCGCATCGGCATCGGCCGGCCGCAATCGGTGATCGGCCGCAACACGGTGGCGGCGATGCAGTCCGGCATATACTGGGGCTATGTCGCGATGATCGAGGGGCTGGTGCATCGCGTGCAAGTGGAGCAGGGCGGCGGGCTGAAAGTGCTCGCCACCGGCGGCCTCGCCCCCCTGGTGGCGGAGGGGACGACGGTGATTTCCCACATCGACCCGGACCTGACGCTTGACGGCTTGCGGATGCTCATAGCACGTAATCCCCCGCCGGCCTTGCCGCGTGACCGTGCGCGGCCTATCGAGACAGAATGAATCAAACAGAACTGACGGCGCGCTCATGACCAAGGGTGCGAACGACCTCGCTTTCCTGCCGCTTGGCGGCACCGGCGAGATTGGCATGAACCTCAACCTCTACCGCCATGCCGGGAAGTGGCTGGCGATCGACTGCGGCATCGGCTTCGGCGGAGCGGCGCATCCCGAGGTTGACGTGATGATGCCGGACCCCTCCTTCATCGCCGAGCAGCGTGACAAGCTGGTCGGGCTGGTGATCACGCATGCCCATGAGGACCATATCGGCGCGGTGGCCTGGCTGTGGCCGCAGCTGAAGTGCCCGATCTACGCGACCCCCTTCGCCGCCGCAGTGCTGCGGCGCAAGCTGGGCGAGGTTGGTCTGGTCAATGAGGCGAAGATCCACGTGGTGCAGCCCGGTGGGCGCTTCCAGGTGGCGCCGTTTGACCTTCAGTTCATCCGCGTCGCGCACTCCATCCCCGAGGCGCAGGCGCTGGCGATCCGCACTCCGGCCGGCATCGTGCTGCATACCGGCGACTTTAAGCTCGACCCCGAGCCTCTGGTCGGCCCGCCCTCCGACGAGGCGGCGCTGTCGGCGTTGGGCGATGAGGGCGTGCTGGCGATGGTGTGCGACAGCACCAACGCGATGGTGGAGGGGCATTCCGGCTCCGAGGCCGAGGTGCGCCGCACCATGGCCGCGCTGATCCGCTCCATTCGCGGCCGCATCGCCGTCACCTGCTTTGCCTCCAACGTCGCGCGCTTCGAGACGGTGGCGCTGGCGGCCAAGGCGGCCGGGCGATCGGTTGCGCTGGTGGGGCGGTCCTTGCGCAATATCGACGCGGCGGCGCGGGAATGCGGCTACCTCAAGGGCATTCCGCCCTTCCTCTCCGAGGATGCGGCGAATGACGTCGATGACGACCATCTGCTGCTGATCTGCACGGGCAGCCAGGGCGAGCCACGCTCGGCGCTGGCCCGGATCGCCGCCGACCAGCATCCGCGCATCGAACTCGGCGAGGGTGACACCATCATCTTCTCCAGCCGCATCATCCCCGGCAATGAGCGCGCGATCCACGCCATGCAGGACCAGCTGGTGCGCCGTGGCGTGACGGTGATGACGGATGACGACCATATGGTGCACGTCTCGGGCCATCCCGCGCGCGATGAACTGCGCCGCCTCTACAAGCTGGTGCGCCCGCAGCTCGCGGTGCCCGTGCATGGCGAATGGCGGCATCTTTCCGCCCATGCGGCGCTGGCGCGCGAGGCCGGCGTGCCGGCGATGCTGCTGGAGGACGGGGATATCCTGAGCCTCTCGCCCGGGCGGCCCGAAATCACCGACAGCGCGCCGGTGGGCAAGCTGGTGGCGGATGGGGCGCGGCTGGTGCCGCTCAACGGCGCGGTGATGGGCGCTCGGCGGCGGATGCTGTTCAACGGCA
>CAIPLM010000059.1 GCA_903865895.1 uncultured Rhodospirillales bacterium
ATATGCGCCGGCGATTGCCGCTCCGCCGGGCGGCCGCGCTCGCCGAGCCATTGCAGCAGGATGTCGAGCATGCCGTTGCCCAGTGCGTGGCGGCGCAGCGCGAGGATGCGCTCATGCCCGCCGGCCGGGATCAGCTTCGGTCCGGTGCTCTGGCTGTCGAAGAATTCGAGGATGACGTAGCTGTCATAGACCGCCGTGCCGTCGGCGAGGATCAGCGTCGGCAGCTTGCCGAGCGGGTTGTCGTCCATCAGCTCCAGATGCGGCGTGGTGCCGCCGACCACGGTGCGAACACGGTCGATCCGCGCCTCCAACCCGGCCTCGTGCGCGGCGATCATCACCTTGCGCACGTAGGGCGAGCGCGGTGACCAGTGTAGCAACCATCTTTCTTCGTGACTCATGGATTCCCCCCGACTGCGCGGAGTGTGCCATCCCGCCCGCGCCGGGTGAAGGGTGGATCAGTGCGTCCAGACCTTCCATGGCGCCGTGCCGCCGGACCATAGGGATTCCAGCGTGTTGCGGTCGCGCAGCGTGTCCATCGGCTGCCAGAACCCGGTATGACGGAAGGCGGCCAGCTCGCCATCGCGCGCGAGGCTCTCCAGCGGGGCCTGCTCGAAGGGGGTCTCGTCGCCGTCGATCCGCGCGATCACGGAGGGATCGAGCACGAAAAACCCGCCATTGATGAAGGTGTTGTCCCCCGGCGGCTTCTCCGTGAAACTCTCGACCCGCTCGCCGTCCATCACCAGCGCGCCGTAGCGGCCGGGGGGGATGACGGCGGTGACGGTGGCCTGGCGGCCGTGGCGGTGGTGGAAATCGACGAGGGCGGAGACATCGACGTCCGCCACGCCGTCACCATAGGTCATGCAGAAGGCGTCATGGTCGAGATACTGGGCGAGCCGCTTCAGCCGCCCGCCGGTCTGGGTGTTGAGGCCGGTATCGACCATGGTGACGCGCCAGGGCTCGGCGTAGTTGCGGTGGTAGAGGATGTCGCCGCGGCCGGTATCCACCGTCACATCGGAGGAATACAGCACGTAATTGGAGAAATATTCCTTGATCATGTGCCCGCGATAGCCGAGCGCCACGATGAAATCGGTGATGCCGTGATGGGCGTAGATGTTCATGATGTGCCACAGCATCGGCCGTCCGCCGATCTCGATCATCGGTTTGGGGCGCAGATGCGATTCCTCGCTGATGCGGGTGCCGAGGCCGCCGGCCAGGATGACCGCCTTCATGCTGTCTCTCCCACGCGGCGCAGGAAGCTCTTGGGCCAATAGGTCACCCGCTCGCGCACCACGCCCTCGTTGAAGGCGAATTGTGGTTCCTCCTGGATGAACTCCTTGTGGGTGGCCAGGAAGTCGTCAATCGCGGTGATCGGGTTGTTCCAGGTCCAATCCGCCTGAGTGCGCGGAGCGCCGGCCACCTGGGCCATGATGCCGTCGCAGGCGACGATGTAGGAGCCGGGGGTGACCAGGGGGGCGTAGAGCTCTAACTCCCGCGCCACATGGTCCCGGCTGTGATTGCTGTCGAGGATCACCAGAACCCGCTCGCCTGCGGTGATCTGCGCACGGACGGCGGCGAGGGTTTCGGGCGCCGTGGAACTGCCCTCGATCAGGGCAATCCGCGGGGCCATCACGTGGCTCTCGATCGCCGCCCGGTTATGGGCGCGGATCTCGATGTCCACGCCGATCACCCGCCCCTTGCCCAGCGCCGCCATCAGCCCGGCGTAGAATACCAACGAGCCGCCATGCGCCACGCCGGTTTCGATCACCACATCCGGCGCGAGGCGCCACAGAACCTCCTGGATGCGGATCATGTCCTCCGGGAGTTGGATGATCGGGCGGCCCATCCAGGTGAAGCCGTAGACGTATTTCACGTCCCACCCGCAGCGCAGCCAGGCGCCGGAGACGGCGGAGAA
>CAIPLM010000060.1 GCA_903865895.1 uncultured Rhodospirillales bacterium
GGGAAGCGCACCTCCGTCACCTCCAGCGAGCCGAACTTGATGCCTCCCGCCGCCTGCCACTCGCCGCCACCGGGCCAGCCATCCCCCGCCGGCGAGGCGCCACCGCCCGGCCGGGCCTGGAACAAATGCCAGATGAACTTCTTCCCCGTCCGCGGGTCCTTGCCGGAAATCGCGATACGGAACCGCCGCCCCCAACCGGCCATGGCCCGATCCGGGCAGGCCGGCGCCAGGGCCGTGATGATCGCCTCCATGATCTCCTGGCCGCAATGATTTGTGCACAACGTCACCGGCGCGCCGGGATTGGCCCATACCACCGTGCCCGGCTTGGCGATCACCTTCACAGGCCGCAGCGCCCCGTCATTCTTCGGCGTATGCGGGTCGATCAGATAGGCCAGCGCCACCACCACGGCCGACTGCATATTGGGGTGCGAGGAATTCACGAAGCCGATCACCTGCGGGTCGCTCTCCGTCAGATCCACCGTGAGATCGGAGCCCGATTTGGTGACGGTCGCGCGGATATGGATGTTCTCGATCCCATGCCCGTCATCGTCCAGAATGGCCTCGCCCTTGTAGACCCCGTCCTTCCATGTCGCGATCACCGCGCGGGCCTGGCGCTCCGCCCCATCCAGCACCGCCTCGATCGCGGCATGCGTCACCGGCCAGGAGAACTCCGCCGCCAACGCCAGCAACCGCCGCTCGCCGACATGGGCCGAGCCGATCATCGCCGCCAGATCGCCGCGGAAATCATTGGGATGGCGCACATTGAGCACCAGCATCTCGAACACGTCCCGCCGCAGCACGCCCTTCTCATAAAGCCGCAGCGGCGGCACCCGAATGCCCTCCTGCCAGATCTCGGTCGCCCCCGCATTATAGGCCCCGTGGGTTGCGCCCCCGATATCGGACTGGTGCGCCCGGTTGATCGCCCAGAACACCGGCGTATCGCCATCGAACACCGGCACGAAGGCGGTCAGGTCCGGAATATGGTTGCCGCCATGATAGGGGTCGTTCAGCAGGAACACGTCGCCCTTGTGGATATCCCCCTGGAAAAACTCCGTCACCGCCCGCGCCGCCCAGGGCAGCGCGCCGACATGGATCGGCACATGCTCCGCCTGCGCGATCAACCGCCCATCCAGCCCGCAAATCGCCGTCGAGAAATCCCGCGAGGAATTCAGGATCTGCGAATAGGCGGTCCGCAGCATCGCCTCCCCCATCTCCTCGACGATGGCGTGCAGCCGGTGCTGGATAACGGAAACGGTAATGCGATCGGGGCCGGTCATGACATATCCTGCGCTAGCGAGCCCCGATTGTTCGACCACGCGCCACCGCCGTCAATCCGCATGGCGGAATGACGGTGGTTTGCCAGAACGATTGGCTCTCCCCTCCCGCGTTCGCGGGAGGGGCTGGGGGGAGGGCAGGGGGCACGCACAATCCCCCCAGCCCGCCGGTACATCGACCACCCCAATCACACGTCACCACCCCCAGCCCGAACGCCCGCAACCGCCGCCGACGCCCCGGCCAAATCACCCGCCGCACCAGCGCCCGCCGCCCGGCATCCGCCATCACGCGCGCCACCTCCGCCGCCTTCCCGGACCACGCGAAATCCGCCTCCGCCACCAGCGCCGCATAGCGCTCCGCCTTCGCCAACTCCCGCACGAGCCGCGCCCGATGCCGATGCCCCTCCCGCATCCCGGCCAGCCGCCCCACCAACCCCGCCCGCCGCGCCCCCATCTCGCCCATCATCAGGACTAGGCGCAGCACAAGGCGGCGCAAAATCTCCTGAAAAATGAACGATCCGGGCGACATTGAAGGGCTCCTCATCTAAATTGGACCTCGAACATAAATAGAACCAAGACCAAAGTCAAGTTTTCTTTAAATTTTTTTCCTCTCACAGGCCGGATGAGCGCAGCGATACCCATCCCCCCGCCGTCGCCACCCACCATTCCAACGGCCCATCGGCAGATCCCTGCGGCGCATTCACGCCGGCCAGATCACGTCGAGCCAGGCGTCCTGCCAGGGCTCCGTCTTCAGCGCACGGGCGAGCGGCGCCCAGGCCGGATCGAGCCGCATCGCCATCGCCAGCAGGGTGCGGGCGGCGGCGGGCTTGAACGGGCCGTCGAACCCGGGAAGGCCGGCGGCCCGGCGGGTGCGGTCGAAGGCGATGGTGGTATTGGCGAACTCGACGTGCTGCCGCGCGCCGTCCAGGAACGGACGCAGCCAGCCGAGCGCGCGCGGCAGCCGGTCATCCGCATCGTGGAACCAGTCCTGCCCATGCCGGTTGGCGGCCAGGCACGCCATCAGCAGCGGCTCGAGGCTGTAGATGACGTAGTGCAGCGCGTCGCGCTGGCGGAAGTCGATCACCTCGCCGGACGGGTCGATATTGCCCCAGAGTTGGGCGATAAAGCGCTCGCGTGCGCGGGCGATGCGGTCCGGCGTGCCGGTGGCGAAGCTGGCCAGCGTGGCCAGCTTCACGCGATGGCTGTTCCAGTTGTTGGTGGCCGTGGCGCCGCGCAGGGTCTGGCCGGGGTAGCCGTCGGCAAAGCGGGAGACGAGCCGGGCATAGGCGGCGCGATGCGGCACGCGATATGGCGCGGGCAACAGGTCCCAGGCGATGAACAGCGCCTCGAAGCCGGTCTCGTCGATCGGGTTGAAACTGGGCGCATAAGTCGCCACCCAGGCGCCGCACAACCGGGCGGCCGCCGCCGTGGCGGCCGGATCAGGCGCGAGGCACCCGGCCAGCGCCAGGTCACGCGCCGCCGGCAGGTCGCGCAGGGCCAGGGCACTTTCGTCATAGATCCCCTGGTGCGGCAGGGTTCCCTCGACATGCACGCGCGCCATGGCATGCGGCTCCCGCGTGGCCTCGCGGGCGGCCGCCCGGCGAACCGCCGCCACCGCGGTGGCCGGTGCGCCGTCCAACCGGGCCGCGCGCTGGGCCGAGACGAGGGCGAAACCCTCAGCTTCCGGCGGCAGGGCAGCGCAGCCGGCCACGGGCAAGCCAGCGATCGCCAGCAGGCTCCGCCGTCGCATTCCGCTCATTTGCATCCGCTCCTTCCTCAAGCCGTCACCTCCGCCACCAGCGCCGCAGAGTGCTACGCCTTCGCCAACGCCCGCATCCCGGGATTGCCGACCCATTCGCAGACCGTTACCGTCGCATCCATTCCGCCCGGCTCCATCGAAACGATAGCCCGGGCGGCTCTCGTCTGGCAGAGGCGGGCGCATGGGCGTCGTAACACTACCCGGTACCGGTGACGTACTGATCGGCCTCGACGGGACCTATACCCCGCCCGGCGCCGTCTGGTCGCCCGCCTCGCTGACGCTCAATGCCCCCGGCGCCCTGCTCGCACTGGGCACCACCGAACTCGCCCCCGCAACCACCCTGGCGCTCGATGCCGGTACCCTCAATCTCGGCCGCGGCACGCTCTCCGGCGGAACCCTGCTCGCCGCCGGCGGCCGGCTGACCGCCGACAAGGCCACCCTTGCCGACCTCGTCGTGCTCGGCGATCTCGCCCCCTGGTCCCCGATCGGCATATCGCACGGCACCCCGGTGGGCGCGCCATACCTGACGCTGGCGGGCACCGTCTCCTTCCTCAATGCCGCCGGCACCGGCAGCGGAACGCTCGACCTCTACTCCGGGGTGGATTCGCCAAGTAACTACAACAATGCCTGGTGGCTGACGCTCGCCGACGGCGCCGAAGTGGCCGCCGGCACCATCCGGCTGGAGAATGCGCTCCTCATCGTCGGCACGTCGCCCACCAGCAACGCCACCGCCACCATCTCGGCCGGCGCAACCCTCGACATCCGCCGCATCGGGCAGCTGGCCTATGGCACGCTGGTCAACCACGGGCTGATCACGATCGCGCCCGGCGCCACCGCGATGATCGCCACCACCATCGACAATGAGGGGGTGATGCGGGTGGGCGCCGGTGCCGTGCTGGAGTGGCTGCCGGGCATCAGCGGCCAATACGCGGTGACCGTGACCCAGGGGCCGGCGGGCACGCTCGATCTGCGCGCCGGGTCCCAGTCCTACCTGCAACTCAGCGGCGGGGTAGTGCAGGGGGGCGCCTCGCTTGGCGGGCGCTTCGACGATGTGGCGCTCTGGCTCGGCGCCCCGGGCGGCGCCTCCGCGGCAACCAGCGGCGGCTCGACCCTCGGCGGCACCATCGCCCTGCGCTCCGCCGATGGGTCAAGGCCGGGCACCCTCGGTCTCGGCGGGGTCCCCTATGCCACAACCATCACCGACGGCACGACGCTGACCTCCGGCACGCTCATCGACTACGGGGACGGCGGTAGTGGCGACGAGCTGTGGCTACAAGGCCGCATGACGATCGGGCCGGCGGCCACGCTGGAGATCGGCGGCCCGGCGCGCTTTGGCGGCGGCGCGTTCCAGCAGGGCGCCACCGCGCTTCACAATGCGGGCCTGATCACCATCGATCCCGGCCTGTCGGTCAATGGCGGCGTGGCGCGCAATGACGGAACGCTGTCGGTCGGCGCCCACGCCAGCGGGGTGATGTGGGTCGGCACCAATGACGGCGCCATCGCCATCGCCGCCGGCGCCAGTATTGACCTGATGATCGCCCAGCAGGGCGGCCCGGTGACGGTCGGCGCCGGGGCAAGTGTTACATTCGATACCACCTCGCCCCCCACGCACCTGTCGCTCGCCGCGGGCGCCCACGCGACGGTGTTCGACCTCTACAGCACCGCGGCGATCCACGGGTTCCTCGCGGACTCCAACGCCGCCGGGGCGAGCATCACCTTCACCTACCACCTCTCGACCTATCCGTTCGGTCCACCGCCGATCGACAATACCGGCGCACTGCTCGATCTCACCGGCCCACCCGGTGCCGCGACGCTCGACTTCACGGGGATGGCGATTTCCGGTGGCACCCTGCTCTCACAGGGGGTGGTCCCATCCCTCAACCGAAGCACGCTGCGCGGCGTGACGCTGATCGGTGACCTCGCCTTCCCCGACCGTGCCGCCTTGCCGCAGTACCAGCTCCCCGGCGGCGTCATCGATGCCGCCACCACGGTGCGGCGCGCCGGCGGCGGCCGCGGCACCATCGACCTCACCAACGGCGCCAGCCTCGCCACCCCGCTCGACGATACCCGTCCGATCGACCACATGGACATCCTGATCGCCAATGGCGGCAGCCTCGGCGTCAATCTCGGCGCTGACGTCAACCTGATCGACCTGCCGGACGGCTCCGCGAGTGTCGCCGCGCTCGGCTCGGTCTATGCCCCCGTCAGCGGCAGGGCCAACATCACCGTCAGCGGCGCGCTCGATGCGGCGCACTACACCAGCACGGGCGGTCAC
>CAIPLM010000061.1 GCA_903865895.1 uncultured Rhodospirillales bacterium
GGGTTAGTTAGCACCCCCCCGAGTAGTGTTGAATCAACGAAATTTCTCGACTCGATATCGAAAGAAGATACACCATGCAGAGACCGACCTTGGGAAGCTAGCGATGAACCTGTCGCCGAAGGTCCAGCCGCAGGGTTTCGACTATCGTTCCCCTCGACCCAGGCTCGTGTATATCGTGGAGGAACGTAGAATTTGGGGCGAGCGTTGGAGGTGCCACTTCGTGCGACATCTCGGAGCCAATTCTCCATGACTTCTTGAAATTCAGAGTCAGCCTCGGACAAACTCAGACCGACCGAATACGCCGAAGGGGAGAATCCGCTCCAGGGCGCAGACTCGACATAGGCGCTCGACGAGCTAGGAGGATAAAAATCCATCATAACCCGCTGATATAATTGTCCGAGCCTCCTGAACAAGTGCTGCCAAGACATTTCCTGACTGCGCAGTGTCCAGCTCGGGGGACGACTGCGTCATAACTGTATTAATGTCGAGCTGCCACGTGACCACATGGAACACTGCAGCAATTCGGGAGTTGGGCGACGGCACCGCGCCCCCTACCTGCAGTTGCAACACTTGCTGAGCACCAGTTGCCCACCGTGCCAACCGATTGATCTTACGTCCAGATAGCATCTTGGTTCTATTGAATTGAATAGCGACCTCAGTAGCGTCACGTGGAAGCTCACATCTTGTATGCTGATTGAACAAAGCCGTGGCATTCAGGGCGGATTCGGCTCGCTGCAACAAATTAACAACCAAACCAATTCTGACAACGCCGTCTTCAATTATTTTTCTGGCATATTGTTCAATTACAACTAAAGCGTCTTCCCATTTGGGAATTGCTTGGGGCACTGTTGGTGGGGGCAACGCGTTGCCCAACACCGCCACCTCTGGCTCAACGGCCATAAGCGCCAGTTCAAGGCGGCCTGGCTGTGCGATCAGTTGAACTCTCAAATCGCCAACAACCCCCTCGGCTCTCGACAAACCTGGCTGGTTCTGGAAATTCATAGGGCTGCTCGAAAACGCCTTCAGCCATGGCTGCAGGGCGTCAACAGCCCCATGCTGCGGCTTCGTGAAGAGAACGCATGTCAAGTTGTCTGCCAGCCAATCCATCTACGATCCAGCGCACCACGGTCATTCGGCATGGGAGCTTATGCCGACTCGGCCGCTAACGCTACCCTATTAAAGTGACGAGACAGCCACGAATATGTGGTCAGTTGAGTTGCGCACGCGGCCCACAATATCCATGGCCACTTCAGGAAAACGACACCCTATCTGTTGTAGAGAGGTGGTTGTCACCTGATTGTCGGAGCCCCTGGATAGGGGACTAGGTGGCGATGAGCAGGCTCGGCCGTGAGGGCGGTGGCATCTGGACTGCTTCGGCGACGCCTCGCAGTGACGGGGAGGCGGCTCGCTGTCTCGTTGTTCCGCTTTCCTGGGGCGGGATGGAGGGGGTGGTGGGATGCGAGCATTCCACCCAACGCGGGGTGTTTCGCTGTTCCGCGGTCTTGGGCGCAGATCAGGTGAGTTGGCCTCTGTGATCTCTGTAGCTCTGTGAGGGGACTTTTTTTGCCGACGGGGCAGCGGCTTCGATCAGCGGTCAGGAGCGCACGACGACCCTCACCCCGGCCTTGATCCGCTTTGCGGCTCAAGCCCGCGAGAGCGGGAGCGGGAGTAGTGGCGGCGGGGCTTTGCCGGGAAGCTGGTGGCGCATGGCCCCTCACCCCGCCCTTGATCCGCCTCGCGGCTCAAGCCCGCGAACGCGGGAGAGGGGGCGACGCGGCGCTGGCCGAGCCTCGGCGGGGGGCGGTGGGCTCTGGACTGCTTGGGCTGTGCCTCGCAGTGACGGGGAAGACGGAGAGGGCCGGAGTGGGGGAGGAAAAGTTTGTGGAAGAGAGTTTTTATGATTGACGGATATGTTTATTTAGGCGATAAGGGACGCATCGATCCCCTCAAGCATGGAGACCCCTGTGATGTCGCCCCTTCCCTTTCCCCCGCTCAGTCTGCTGCACGGACTCGTGCTGCGTCTGGCCGTGATGTTGGGGGGGATGATGGGGGTGCGGTGTTTGGTGCTGGAGGGGCGGATGCGGGCGCGGGTGGCTGCGATGCCGGGTGGGGCTCGGCGGGCGCGGGTGCTGCGGGCGTTGGCGCACATTGTGCGGGTGCGGGAGGTTTTGGCCGATCCGGGGTTTTTCGATGATGCGCGCACGCTGGGCAAGGCGGCGGAGGTGGCGCGGTGCATGGGGGATGCCGGGCGGCGGGCGTTGGCGCGGCGGTTCGGGCTGATGTGGTCACGCGGGCGGGGGATGCGGGCGATTGCGTGCGCCGCTTCGCCGGTGGATGCCGTGATGGGTGGCCGATGTAGGGGCGGATAATTGGTCGCTTGGGGAACCGGCTTGGGCGGAGGCTCGGGCGCGGGGGGGTTGGTGTGTCTGATGTTCTTTGAGGGGTGAATCGGCGGCTTGGTGGTGGGATTGGGGCGGTGGCCCTGCCCTCACCCCGACCCTCTCCCGCGAGAGCGGGAGAGGGGGCGATGTGGCTCTGGCGGGGGCTCGCGCACACCCGCGTGAGCGGGGGAGGGAGAAGGGAGGCGGTGGCGGTGCGATCCCGCGAAGCCAATCGGATAAAAATTTTTTGCTTCTTTTTTTCAAAAAAGAAGCCCTGCCCTTCCCTTCCTAGATATCCGAGTCCGGCATCGCGGCTTTGCCGCGGGCCATGTAGTCGATGAGGGCTTCGTCGATGGCGGGGTCGAGGGGGGGGGCGGTGTATTCGGCCAGCGTGCGTTTCCAGATGGTGTTGGCGCGGGCGACGGTGTCTTGGGCGCCTTCGGCTTCCCATTGTTCGACGCTGTTATTGTCGGCGATGTTGGAGCGGTAGAAGGCGGTTTCGAAGTTGGCCTGGGTGTGGGCGCAGCCGAGGAAGTGGCTGCCGGGGCCGACTTCGCTGATGGCGTCCATCGCCTGGCCGTTGGCGGAGAGGTCTACGCCGTTCGCGAAGGCGTGCCACATGCCGGCCTGGTCGCAGTCCATGACGAATTTTTCGTAGGAGAGGGCGAGGCCGCCTTCGAGCCAGCCGGCGGCGTGGAGGACGAAGTTCACGCCGCCCATCATGGTGGCATTCATGGTGTTGGCGGATTCGTAGGCGGCTTGGGCGTCCGGCACTTTGGCGGCGCAGAGGGCGCCGCCGGAGCGGAAGGGGACGCCGAGGCGACGGGCGAGGGCGGCCATGACGTAGAGGACGAGGGAGGGTTCGGGGGTGCCGAAGGTGGGGGCACCGGATTGCATGGAGATGGAGGAGGCGAAGCTGCCGAGGATGACGGGCGCTCCGGGGTTGACGAGCTGGGCGAAGGCCATGCCGGAGAGGGCTTCGGCGAGGGTGACGGTGCAGGTGCCGGCGACGGTGACGGGCGACATGGCGCCGGCGAGGATGAAGGGGGTGGTGAGGTTGGCCTGGTTGTTGCGGGCGTAGACCTTGAGGGCGCCGAGCATGGTGGCATCCCAGGTGAGCGGGGAGTTGGCGTTGATGAGGCTGGTCATCACGGTTTTGGGGCGGCCGGTGGTTGGGTCGATCCAGTCATCCCCGAAGAGGATGCGGGACATGTTGACGCTGTCTTCGGCGCGTTCGGGGGCGGTGACGGAGCCCATGTAGGGTTTATCGCTCCAGCGCATATGGGCGTAGAGCATGTCGAAATGGCGTTTGTTGACGGGGAGGTCGACGGGTTCGCAGATGGTGCCGCCGGAGTGGTGGAGCCAGGGGGAGGCGTAGGTGAGTTTCACGAAGTTGCGGAAATCCTCGATGGTGCCGTAGCGGCGGCCGCCGTCGAGATCGCGGACGAAGGGGGAGCCGTAATTGGGGGCGAAGACGGTGTTGGGGCCGCCCATCACGACGGAGCGGGCGGGGTTGCGGCCGTGCTGGATGTAGGTTTTGGGGGCGTGGGTTTGCACGAGGGAGCGGCAGAGGCCGCGGGGGAAGTGGACGCGCTCGCCCTGGACGTCGGCGCCGGCATCGCGCCAGAGGGCGAGGGCTTCGGGGTCGCCCTTGAAGTCGATGCCGATTTCCTCGAGCACGGTTTCGGCGTTGTGCTCGATGAGGGCGAGGCCTTCTTCGCTGGTGGCCTCGTAGGGGGTGAGTTTGCGGGTGATGAAGGGGACGGTGTCAATGGCGTGGGCCATGCGGGCGGCGCGCTTGGCATCACGCCCGCGGCTGCGGCGGGGGGAGTCGGACATCACAGGGGCTCCGGGCTGTCGTAGAGGGCAGCGAATTCCCTGGAGGCCATGAGGCGCAGGGTGGCGGCGATGGCGCGGAAGCTGCGGGCGGCGGCGCGGCTGGAATGGCGGGCGCGGAGGTAGCCGTGGACGAGGCCGGGTTCGACGCGGAAGAGGGTGGGGACTCCCGCGGCGGCGAGGAGGGCGGCGTAGTCCTCGCTGTCCTGACGGAGGGGGTCGATCCCTGCGGCGATGACGGCGGCGGGGGCGAGGCCTCGGAGGTCGGGCGCGCTGAGGGGGGCGAATTCGGGGTCGTGCTTGGGAATGCGGGATTCGCCGCCGGCGTAGAGGGCGCGGTAGCCGCCGGAGTGGCGGATGGGGAGGAGGGGGGCATCGAGGTTGCGTTCGCCGGCGCGGAAGGGGTCACCGCCGAAGCCGCCGTAGATCATGAGCTGGCCGATGGGCTGGGGGGCGTTGAGGCGCTTGAGGCGGAGGCAGAGTGCGGCGGTTAGGTTGCCGCCGGCGCTGTCGCCGCCGACGATGACGCGGCGGCCTTCGGCGAGGAGGTGGCGGTAGGCGGCCTCGGTGTCGTCGAGGGCGGCGGGGTAGATGTGCTCGGGGGAGAGGCGGTAGTCGACCGAGACGACCTCGATGCCGGCGTCGCGGGCGAGTTCGGCGCAGACGTCGTCATGGGATTCGAGGCCGCCGACGACGTAGCCGCCGCCGTGGAGGTAGAGGAGGGTGACGTCGGAGGTGACGCCGGACATGGCGTAGTGGCGGACGGGGACGTGACCGATCGTGAAGTCGGTGGTGGTGGTGCCGGCCGGGCGGGGGGCGCGGAAGGCGTCGCACATGCGGTTGTAGATGGCGCGGTTTTCGGCGGGGCCAGCGCTGTTGGTTTCCGAAGGGTAGAAACTCTCGGTGCGGGCGATGAAGGCGGCGACTTCGGCGTCGATCATGCGATCGACGGAAGGGCCGGGGACGCCGCGGGGTTTCTGGGAGGAGATCGCCCGGCCGGCGGCGGCGGGGCGGGGGAGTGTCGCGTGGGCGTCGCGGATGGCGGCGAAGCGGGCGGCCATTTCGGCGGGGGCGGCGACGGATTTGCCGGCCTTCATATCGACATGGAGCAGCATGTGCTCGCCGCTGGCCAGCAGGGTGTCGGTCTGGCCGTGGCGGATTTCGTGGAAGAGGTGGACGCGTTTGTCGTCGGCGCCCAGCACCTGCGTGGTGGTGTAGTAGGGGGCGCCGCCCTTGATCTCCGCGCGGTGGACGATATGGGTCTCGGCGGTGAAGTAGCTGAAGCCGGTGGCGACGTAGGCGAGATCGCAGCCCACCAGTTTCAGCAGCGCATCGGTGGAATTGGTGCAGACCTGGAGGTAGCGGCTCTCGGTCATGTGGTGGTTGTAGTCCACCCAGTCCGGCCCGACGGTGCCGTGATGGAGGCGCAGCGGCTGGGCGAGGTCCTCGGGGAGGGCGGCCTTGGCGTGGCCGGTGGCGTAGAGCTGGGCTTCGTAGGCGGCGAGAACGGTGCCGGCGCCGAAATCCTGCGTCTTCAGCGCCTGCATGACGGCGACCAGGCAATCGTCGCGCTTGCGCTCGAGATCGCGGTGGCTGAGGTTACCGGCCTGGGCGTCGGATTGGGCGGTGACTTCGTCGATCAGCGCCTCGGTGAGTTCCGGGACGTCCATCAGCTTGGTCCAGGGCAGCTGGAGGGCCGGGCCGAACTGGGCCATGAAGTGGCGCATGCCGGCCTCGCCGCCAGCGAGCCGGTAGACCAGGAAAGTGCCCATGAAGGACCAGCGGAGACCGGCGCCGTAGCGGATGGCGTCGTCGATTTCCGCGGTGGTGGCCACCCCGTCATTGACCAGCCAGAGGGCTTCGCGCCACAGGGCCTCCATCAGGCGGTCGGCGATGAAGCCGTCGATCTCCTTGCGGACATGCAGCGGCTTCATGCCGAGGCTGGCGTAGAAGGCGCGGGCCCGCTCGATGGTCTCGGGCGCGGTTTGGGAGCCGCCGCAGAGTTCCACCAGGGGGAGCAGGTAGACGGGGTTGAACGGGTGGCCGACGGTGAAGCGGCCAGGGTATTTCATGCCGGCCTGGATTTCGCTCGGCAGCAGGCCGGAGGTGGAGGAGCACACCAGCGCATCCGGCTTCGCGTGGGCGTCGATCTCGGCGATGATGCGCTGCTTGAGGTCGATGCGTTCGGGGGCGGATTCCTGAATGAAATCGGCGTCCCGCACCGCTTCCGCGATGGTGGCGGCGAAGCGCAGTGTGCCGCGGTTGCCGGTGGGGGCGAGGGTGAGGCGGCCATAGGCGCGCTCCGCGTTGGCCAGCACCTCGCGCATGGCGCGCTCGGCCTGGGGCGCCGGATCATAGGCCACCACGTCATGCCCGTTGAGGATGA
>CAIPLM010000062.1 GCA_903865895.1 uncultured Rhodospirillales bacterium
CCCCATGGCGGGATGGCTCGCACTCGGCGCGGCCCTGGCCGCGACGGCCGGCCTGGTCCAGGCCCTGGCCGGCTGGCTCGCCTTGCACCGCTTCCGCCGCCCGTCGCTCCCACCACGCAACCGCCCACCCATCAGCGTGCTCAAACCCCTGCACGGCGACGAACCCCTGCTGGAAGCGGCCTTGGCCTCGCTCTGCGCACTCGATGACCCGAGCCTGCAAATCATCTGCGGCGTGCAGGACCCCGCCGACCCCGCGATCTCTGTGGTGGAGCGCCTGCGCGCCCGTTTCCCCGCCCGCGATATCGCTTTGGTGATTGACCCCACGCCCCATGGCCGCAACCGAAAAATCGGCAATCTTCTCAACATGCTGCCCCACGCGCGGCATGACCTTCTGGTGATCGCCGACAGCGACGTCCACGTGACACCGACCTATCTCGACTCCATCGTCACCGCCCTCGCCACCCCCGGCAGCGGCCTCGCCACCCTGCTCTACACCGGGCTCCCCGCCAGCACCGCCGCGGCCGCCCAGCTCGGCGCCGCCTGGATCAACCACGTCTTCCTCCCCGGCGCCCTGATGGCCCGCGCCCTCGGCCGGCAGGATTGCCTGGGCGCCACCATGGCATTGACCCGCTCCACGCTCGCCGAGATCGGCGGGCTCGAAGCGGTCGCCGATGAACTCGCCGACGACCAGATGCTCGGCCGCCTCGTCCGCGCCACCGGCCGCTCGGTGGTGCTCGCCGATGCGGTAGTGGCGACCACGGTGGCGGAAACCACGCTCGCCGCGCTGTGGCGGCACGAGCTGCGCTGGGGCCGCACCATCCGCTCCCTGGAACCCGTCGGGTTCGCGGCCTCGGCCTTGCAACACCCGCTCGCCTGGGCCCTCCTCGCCGTGCTGGCCTCGGGCCTCGCCGCCTGGGCCGTGGTGTTATTCCTCGCCGCCTGGCTCATCCGCGCCGCCATCGCCCGCGCCCTCGAGGCTACCCTGCGCCGTATCGACCCCACGCTCGCTAACCGCACCCCGCTCTGGCTGTTCCCCCTGCGCGACGTGCTGTCCCTCGCCATCCTCATCGCCAGCTACGCCGGCACCTCCGTGGAATGGCGCGGCCAGATACTCGACACCTCCAGCCGGCCGCCGCGATGACGTCCCTGGTGCTGACCGCCGATGATTTCGGCATGTCCGAGACCGTCAATGCGGGGATCGAGCGTGCCCATCGCCAGGGCGTGCTGACCTCCGCCAGCCTGATGATGGGCGGTGCAGCGGTGGCCGACGCGGTGGCCCGGGCGAAACACCTGCCCAACCTGCGCGTCGGGCTGCACCTCGTGGTGATCGAAGGCCCGCCCGTCCTGCCGCCTCAAGCGATTCCCGCCCTGGTGAACGGTGAGGGCTGGTTCCCCTCCGACCAGCTGCGCCTCGGCCTGCGCTATTTCTTCCTGCCCCATGTCCGCCGCCAATTGGCAACCGAAATCCGCGCCCAGTTCGCCGCCTTCGCCGCGACCGGGTTGGCGCTCGACCACGCCGATTCGCACAAACACATGCACCTCCACCCCATCGTCGGCGCGCTCATGCTACGCATCGGCCGCGAATTCGGATTGCGCACGGTCCGCGTTCCCCACGAGCCCGTCGCCGTCATGGCACGCTGCGGCGTGGCCCCCAGCCCCGGCGCGCGCGCAATGGCCGCCTGGACCCGCCTGTTCCGCGCCCAGGCACGGCGCGCGGGCATGCAGATGAATGACAACGTGTTCGGCCTCGCCTGGTCCGGCGGGTTCGACGAAGCCCGCCTGCTGCGCCTACTCCCGGAATTGCCAGACGGACGCACCGAACTCTACTTCCACCCCGCCGCGGGGCGCGACGCGCAGATCGATCGCTTCATGCCCGCCTACCGGCACGAAGACGAATTGGCGGCGCTGATAAGCCCCGCCGTGCGGGTAAAAATGGCATCGCTGAACCTGATGCCCCCCCCGCCCGGCTCCTGATGCAATTCTAAAAGAACAAATCTCGAGATCTGGGGCCGCAGGCATGCGGAATCCCCCGCGCATCGCCCTCAGGCCATGCCGGTTCGCTCAACCCTGGAGGTCAAAAAGCGCACAGGCGGCCCCCGCATGCGTGCCAGAGGCCGCACGCCGTGCCGCCGCACGCGCTTTGCCGCATGCCGGCGCGGCAACAGCCGCCCATTGCGCCACGGCGCCGGCACCGCCACCCATTCCACCCAGGGCTCATACGTGAAGTCCGCCTCGGCCTCCGCACGCAGCACCGGCCCCAGCAGGTCTGAGAACTCCGCATCCATACGCCGCGCGCGCACCACCCTCCGCCGCGCCACCCCAAGCAGGGCAGCCAGCAGCGCGCACAGCATCCCGCCAAGCATGGCGGCGATGCTGCCGGGCAGGTCCGGACGGTGTGCAGGCGGATACGTCATACGGTTCTCGTCACTCCCAATTACTAACAGAGCATATAATTTAGATGACGATGAATTGCAAGCGGTATTTCCTATAAATTTCGAAAAATATCCTCTCTCTCTGCCCGCCCGCCCGGGCGACGGCTCGAAAGAGAAGAGCCACCACAGAGGCGGTACGGCGATGAGGGAGCGGTCGCCGCATCCCGTCCCCCCTCACTGTCTTACTGCCTCCGTGGTGCATCTTCCTAAGGAACGCCCAGAATTCAGCCCCCATCACCGATCAGGAACGCCCGGATCGCCGGATCATCAGCCAAATCGATTGCCCGTCGCCGCGCCACCTCCGCATCGCCCGGAGACCCCGCCCTGCGCAGCAGCTCCGCCCGCACCACCCAAAGCGGCTGATACCCAGCCACCGCGCTCGCATCGAGCCCATCAAGCGCCGCCAACCCAGCTTCCGGGCCGCGCGCCTCGGCCAGCGCCGCGGCCCGGCCCACGGCGATGCCGGTGGTCGGCGCCATGGCGTGCAACCCCTCGTAGAGCAGCGCCACGGCCTCCCAATCCGTCACCCCGGTCTCGCGCCGCGCCGCATGAACCGACTGGATCGCCGCCTCCAGCTGGAACCGTCCCGGCCGCCCCATGGCACCCGCGCGGGCGAGCACTGCCCGTGCCTCCGCCAACATCGCGGCGGACCAGCGCGCGGTGTCCTGCGCGGAAAGCGGCACGAAGCGGCCGGCATCGTCCCGCCGTGCGGCGCGGCGGGATTCGCAGAACAGCAGCAGCGCGAGCAGCCCCAGCGGCTCCGGCGTCTCGGGCAGCAGATCGGCCAGCATGCGCGCCAGCCAGATCGCCTCCTCCGCCAGCGGATTGGCCGCCGCGTCGTCCCACCCCGTGCCATAGGCGGCGTAGATCGCCTGCATCACCGCATCGAGCCGCTCCGGCAGGTCGGCGGGCTCGGGGATGCGCCAGCCGATCCCGGCGGCGCGGATCTTCTCCTTGGCCCGCGCCAGGCGCTGCCCCATCGCGGCGGGGCTGACCAGGAAGGCGCTCGCGATGGCGGCCGCCGTCAGCCCAAGCACCGCCTGCAACATCAGCGGCGTGCGGGCAGCGGGGTCGATCGCCGGATGGGCGCAGACGAACAGCAGCTTCAGCCGCTCATCCGGAAAGTCGCTGTCAGGATCGTCGCCGGTGGCGAGCAGCAGCGTCGGCATGGCGTCCTCGCGGGTACGGCGGCGGCGGGCGGCATCGATCATGCGGCGCCGCGCGGCGGTCAGCAGCCAGGCCTCGGGCCGTGCCGGCACGCCGTCGCGCGGCCAGGTGGCGAGTGCGGCGGCGAACGCATCGGCCAGCGCATCCTCGGCGCCCGCGAGATCGCGCGATCGCCCGGCCAGCCAGGCCACCAGCCGCCCATAGGCCGCGCGCGCCGCTAGTTCGA
>CAIPLM010000063.1 GCA_903865895.1 uncultured Rhodospirillales bacterium
AGCATCGCCGCCTGGAAGCGCGGCCAGGGGCACATATAGGTGCAGACCTGCTCGCGCGCCCAGCCGGCCAGCACGTAGGTGGTGGCGGTGAAGAGGAAGGTGAACACGTAGACCGGGGTCGCGGCCGTGCCGGTCCAGAACTCCCGCGTTACGGTCGGAGCGTCGGCGTAGTACATGATCCAGGCACCGCCGGTCCAGAACGCGATGCCGAGCCAGGCGAGATGCTTGGCCGCCTTGCGCCATATCTTGGCGAAATTCACCGGCCCCTGGTCGCGCTTCATGCGCTCATTGCGATCGCCCTCGATCCGCCGTTCGAACCACATGAACAAGTCGGTCCATACGGTTTGCGGGCAGGCATAGGCGCACCAGGCGCGCCCGACGAGGGAGGTGACGAGAAACAGGCTGACCGCGCCGAGGATGAGCGCCCCGGTCAGATAGTAGATGTCCTGCGGCCAGAATTCGACGTTGAAGAAGTGGAACCGCTCATGGCCGATATCCAGCAGCACGGCCTGGCTCGGCCGCCCTGGGCCGCGGTTCCACCGCACCCAGGGCATCGCGTAGTACAGCGTCAGGCAAAACACCAGCACGGCCCATTTGAAGGTCCTCGCGGGCCCGTGGACCGAGCGGGGATAAACCCGCACCCGATCCGCGTAGAGGCCGGCCTCGCTGAGCTTCTGCTCCTGGGCGGACCGTGGCGCCGTTTTGCCCAACTTTGTCATTTGACCTTACTCACCGCCCCCGAGGGCATGCACGTAGAGTGCGAGGCTCTTGATGGTACCCGCATCGAGACGCGTGTTCCAGTTCGGCATCACGCCCTGGCGCGGATTGGTGACCTGGGCGATCACCGCATCGCGCGTATCACCGTAGAGATGCACCGCGCTCTTGAGCGACGGGCCGCCCACCTCGCGCTTGCCCTCGCCCTTCTCGCCGTGACAGGCGACGCAATTCTCCGCGAAGATCGCCGCACCCTTGGCCGTCGCCGGGCCGGGCTGCGCCTTGCCGTAGAGGGTCATCACGTAATCGGCCACCGCGCCGACCTCGTCGGGCTTCAGGATGCCGTCGGCCCCGAATTTCGGCATCACGCTGGCGCGTGCGTCCGGATGGGCGTTGCGCACGCCAAAGGTGATGGTCTGCTGGATATCGGCGAGCTTGCCGCCCCAGATCCAGCTGTCCGACGCCAGGGTGGGATAGCCCGGCCGCCCCTCACCGCTCGCCCCGTGGCAGGGCTGGCAGTTATTGGCGAAGGCGATGCGCCCCGCGGTCGTCGCCACCGCCATCAGCTGCGGATCCTTGCGGACCTGCTCGATCGGGGTGGCGTTGACGCGCTCCAGCACCTTGGCGCGCTGAGCCTCCAGCGCCTTCACGTCCGCGGTCACCGACTCGCGGGTGGAGTAGCCAAACACCCCGTCGAAATGCCCGCGCAGGCTGGGCACCGAGGGGTAGAGGACGCAGAAGGCGGCGCCCCAGACGACGGTGGCGGCGAAGGTGTAGACCCACCACTTCGGCAGTGGGGTATTCAGCTCCTTCAGACCGTCCCACTCATGGCCAGTGGTGTCGCGGCCGGAGAAGACGTCCTTTTCAATCTTGGTCGGCATATCTGTTCTCCTCAGCGATCATCGTCGAGCGGGATCCGGGCATCGCGCTCAAAGCGAGCGCGACGTCCGGGCCAGAAGACGGTCGCCATCAGAAGCGAGAAGACGATCACCATCATCACCACGGAGTAGATCCGGTAAGAGAGGATGGTGGCGAGAATGTCCTGCATGGCGCGCCCCTACTGCTTCAGCTTGGCCGGGGTCGCCCCGGCAAGATCGGCCATCGAGCCCAGCACCTGCAGATAGGCCACCAGCGCGTCGAGCTCGGTCGGCTCGCCGGGCTTGCCGGCCACCTGCACGGCCCTCGGGTAGCGCTTCAGCAGCGCATCGCCGTCCGCCGCCGCGTCAGCCTGGGCCAGAAGGTCCTTGCTCGCATTGGCGATCGCATCCTCGCTGTAGGGCACGCCGACGATGCGGCTGGTGCGCAGATGATTGACGATGAGGCCGGTTTCCAGCGGGGTTTCCGCGAGGAAGGCGTATTTCGGCATCAGGCTTTCCGGCACCAGCGACTGCGGGTTGATCAAGTGCGCGTAGTGCCAGTCGTTGGAGTATTTCCCGCCGACGCGCGCGAGATCCGGCCCGATGCGCTTGCTGCCCCACTGAAACGGGTGGTCATACATGCTCTCGGCGGCCAGGCTGTAGTGGCCGTAGCGCTCCACCTCGTCCTTGAGGGCGCGGATCTGCTGGCTATGGCAGAGGTAGCAGCCCTCGCGGACGTAGATGTTGCGGCCCATCAGTTCGAGCGGCGTGTAGGGGCGGACGCCCTGCACCTTCTCGATGGTGGTTTCGATGGTGAAGGTCGGGATGATCTCGACGATGCCGCCGACGGAGATGCAGATCAGCGTCAGCACCAGCATCAGGATGGCATTTTTCTCGATCGTTTCTTGACGGATGAACATGGCGATTAGCCTCCCGCCACGGCGCTGTCGCGCCGTTCAGTTGTGCTGCTGCAGACGGTCATGATCAGGTTGTAGACCATGATCAGCGCCCCGGAGACGAAGGCCACGCCGCCGAGTGCCCGAATGACGTAGTACGGATGCACCGCGTTGACCGATTCAGAGAACGAGTACTGGAGGAACCCGAACTGGTCATAGGCGCGCCACATCAGGCCCTGCATGATGCCGGCCACCCACATCGAGGTGATGTAGAGCACGATACCGAGGGTGGCGATCCAGAAGTGCCAGGACACCAGCTTGATCGAGTACAGGCCGCTGCGCTTCCAGAGGATCGGCACCAGGTAGTAGATCGCGCCGAAGCAGATGAAGGCGACCCAGCCAAGGGCGCCGGAGTGCACGTGGCCGATCGTCCAGTCGGTGTAGTGGCTCAGCGCGTTGACCGAGCGGATCGACATCACCGGACCCTCGAAGGTCGACATGCCGTAGAAGCCCACCGCGGTGACCGAGAAGCGGAGCGCGGGGTCGGTGCGCAGCTTGTCCCAGGCGCCCGAGAGGGTCATCAGGCCGTTGATCATGCCGCCCCAGGAGGGCATCCACAGGATGATCGAGAACACCATGCCGAGCGTCTGCGCCCAGTCCGGCAGGGCGGTGTAGTGGAGGTGATGCGGGCCGGCCCAGATATACATGAACACCAGCGACCAGAAATGCACCACCGAGAGGCGGTAGGAGTAGATCGGCCGGCCGGCCTGCTTGGGAACGAAATAGTACATCATGCCGAGGAAGGCCGCGGTCAGGAAGAAGCCCACCGCGTTATGGCCATACCACCACTGGATCAGCGCGTTCTGCACGCCCGAATACACGGTGTATCCTTTGGCCGAATAGATCGAAATCGGCACCGCGACATTATTGACCAGCACCAGCACGGCGACCGTGAGGATGAAGGCCATGTAGAACCAGTTGGCGACGTAGATGTGCTCTTCCTCGCGCATCAGCACGGTGCCGATGAACACGATCGCATAGGCGACCCAGACGATCACCAGGAAGATCGTCAGGTGCCACTCCGGCTCCGAGTATTCCTGACCACGGCTGAAGCCCATCACGTAGCTCAGCGCCGCCATGACGATGAAGAGCTGGTAGCCCCAGAAAATGAAATTATGCAGCGCCTCACCGCCGAACAGCCTGGCGCGGCAGGTGCGTTGCACGACATAGAAGGATGTGGCGAACAGCGCCGAGCCACCGAAGGCGAAAATCGCCGCGGAGGTATGGACGGGGCGCAGCCGGCCGAAATTGGTGAACGAAAAGCCGAGATTGAAGGCCGGCCAGGCGAGCTGGAGCGCCAGTACCGTTCCCACCAGGAACGCCACCACCGCCCAGAACATCGCCGCGATGACGAATTTCTTGACGATGACTTCGTTGTACACAACCGCGCGCGGCACTGCCGGTGCGGATGCGGCCGCGAAGCCGTCCATTGTTGCTTCAGACATGAGACCCTGCCCCGCCGCGCCGGGCGGCGTCGCTGCGATCGAAATGCGCCTTGATCAGGCCAATTTCAAAAATGACGGCAAATCCGGCCAGCGAGAGGCCGAAGATGTACATCTCGTTGTCGAGCGCCCCCGAGGCCAAAACCAGGCCGGTGAAGCCGAGGATCAGCACCAGGATGCCGACGACGATACTGCTCACCTCTTCCATTCCAAACCCCGCACACGATTCGGGTACGCCGATGTGACGAACCTGTAAGCCTGCTAGTGCCTGCCCCCCGGTGAACCGGCATTGATGCAGATCAACGCCGCAGTGCAGCATGACGGCTAGGTAAGGCGGCGCCGGCTGGCGACGCGGGAGCATGAACAGGGATGCGCGGCCGGTGAACGACCATTTGGCGATGCTGCTGGCCTGGTGCGGCCCGGATGGGCCGGGCCTGTTCCTCGGGCTGTTCCTTGCCGGGCTCGCCGGCAGTCCGCTGCATTGCGGGCCGATGTGTGGCCCCTTCGTGCTCGGCCAGGCTTCGGAGCGGATGGCGGCGATGCCGGCCGCAAGGCTGTGCGAGCTCTCCCGCCTGCGCGCCGGGCTGCTGGCACCCTATCATGCCGGTCGGCTGACCACCTATGCCGCGCTCGGTGCCGTCGCCGGTGGCATTGGCGGCTTCTCCTCGAGCGGACGTCTGGGCGGCGTGCTGCTGCTGGGCGGCGCCGTGCTGTTCCTCTCCCAGGCGCTCGGCCGGCTGGCGCCGCGCTGGCTCGCGCATCTCCCCGGCTTCGCCCGGCCCGCCGCCCCCTGGGTCGCCTGGATGGGCCGCGCCGCACGCCGGGTGGATCGCAGGACGCGCTTCGGCGGGCTGCTGCTTGGCCTGCTGCTGGGCTTCCTGCCCTGCGGCTTCCTCTATGCCGGTCTCGCGGCCGCGGCCTCCACGGGGGAGGCGTGGCGGGGCGCGCTGGCGATGCTGGCCTTCGGCGCGGGCACCATCCCGGCGCTGGTGGTGGTCGGCTGGCTTGGCCAAGCGGCGCAGGGGCTGTGGGCGCGCGGCATGGCCCGGGTCGCGCCGGCGATCATGGCGTTGAATGCGGTGGTGCTGGTCGCCGCCGGGGCGCGCGCCCTCGCAGGCTAGGCAAGCCGGCGGCGAACGCGGCAGAGTGCGGGAATGACACACACCGCCCCCGTGCTCCGCTCCCTCGACGGCTTCGTTCCCCTGCAATGGGATGATACTGGCGGGCGGCTGTTCATGCGCATCCGCGAGATCGGGCAGGAGTTCCTCTACGTCGACCGGCTCTCCCACGCCGTCGGCGATTACCGGATGGAGCGCGGCAATCTCAGCCGCCCGCAGGTGGTGCGCTTCGAGCGGCGCGGCACGCGGCTGTTCCTGGTGGCGCTGAACTATGCTTTTCGCACCTCCTCACCCGAACCGGCGCAACAGCAGGCGGTGCGCGAATCCTTCCCGCAATCCGTGCTGTGGTCCTTCGAGATCGCGGCCGAGGACGCGGATGGTTTCACCGTCGATGGCACCGCGTTCTTCCTGCGCGACACCTTCGATATCGCCGGCCAGCTCGCCAAGGCCGGGGCGCCCGGCTACGTGCTGGATGGCGCGCGTTCGGCGGTGGCCGCGGAGGGCACCGGCGCCTTCCCGCTCAACACGCAGGTGGAGAGCATCCTCACCTTCAGCAACCCGCGGGCCACCCAGCTGCCCTTCTGGTTCGGCAATGGGCAGCTCGAGGGGCTGGCGGCGCTGGCGCCCGATCCGCGCTCCATCACGCTCAGGGTGCGCAACTGCTTCATCGCGCTGCCGGATGACGGCTACCAGCCGCGCATCTTCGACCCGCGCTCGTCGTTCTTCAGCAGCGTGATCTTCCATGATTTCGGCCGCTCGCTGGAGGAGCCGCGCGACGTGCACTACACGCTGCGCCACCGGTTGGAGAAGAAAGACCCGCACGCCGCCATCAGCGAGGCGGTGAGGCCGATCGTCTACTACGTCGATCGCGGCACGCCGGAGCCGATGCGCACCGCGCTGCTGGAGGGTGCCAGGTGGTGGAACAAGGCCTTCGAGACCGCCGGGTTCCGCAATGCCTTCTATGTCGAGCTGTTGCCGGAGGACGCCAACCCGATCGACATCCGCTACAACATCATCACCTGGGTGGCGCGCGCCACGCGCGGCTTCTCCAACGGCAAGATGATCTGGGACCCGCGCACCGGGGAAATCCTCCAGGGGGTGGTGACGCTGACGGCGGGGCGCGAACGCCATCTGCGCAGCATCGCCGAGGCGCTGCTCTCCCCCTATGACGACGCGACGCCCTGCCCCGAGGTGCATGAGCTGATGATGGCCCGCCTGCGTCAGCTCTCGGCCCATGAGGTGGCGCACACGCTGGGGCTCGACCACAACCACGTCGCCAGCACCTTCAGCCAGGAGATGTCGGTCTGCGACTATCCGGCGCCGCTGCTGCTGCTCGATGGGAACGGGCGGATCGACATGTCGGCCGCGTACGGCAACCAGATCGGCCAATGGGACGAGATCTCGATCACCTGGGGCTACAGCCAGTTCCCGCCCGGCACCACGCAG
Organism: uncultured Rhodospirillales bacterium; assembly: GCA_903865895.1. Lineage (GTDB taxonomy): Bacteria > Pseudomonadota > Alphaproteobacteria > Acetobacterales > Acetobacteraceae > CAIYPH01. Next base: position 6,534 of record CAIPLM010000063.1, read on the forward strand.
GCGGAGGAGAAGGCGGCGCTCGATCGCATCCTGGAGGATGCCGCCCGCGCCGGCTTCTACACCATCGCCCAGCAGGACGCGGTGCCCGAGACCGGCGTGCATCCCAAGGGCCACAACTGGGACACCGGGGAGGACGCGGCGGAGGAGCTGCTGCGCCTGCTCGACGTGCGGGCGGCGGCGCTGGCGCGCTTCGGGGCGGCGGCGATCAAGCCGGGCCAGCCGATGGCGCTGCTCGCCGATCGCCTGGTGCCGCTCTATCTGCTGCACCGCTACCAGACCGAGGCGGCGGTGAAACTGATCGGCGGGCTCGAATTCCGCTACGCCATGCGCGGGGACGGGCAGCTCGTCACCAAGATGGTGCCGGGCGAGGACCAGCGGCGCGGCGTGCAGGCGGTGCTGGCGACCGTCGCGCCCGCCGTGCTGACGCTGCGCGAGGACCTGCTGAGCCTGCTGCCGCCGCGGCCGCCGGAATATGACCGCACGCGGGACTCCTTCCAGGGCCATACCGGGCTGACCTTCGATGCCCTGGGCGCGGCGGAGGGAGCGGCGACGCATACCTTCGCCCTGCTGTTCGACGCCGCGCGGGCATCGCGGCTGGTGGAGTACCACTATCGCGACACCACCCTGCCCTCGCTGCACGGGGTGCTGCAGGCCGCGCTCGATGCGACGTGGCGGGCGCCGGGGGAGACCGGGCTCGCGGCCGCGGTGAAGATGCGCGTCGAGCATGTGATGTTGCGCCACTTGATGGCGCTCGGCGCGCGGGAGGAATCGCCCGCCCCGGTGCAGGCCATCGTGGCCGACGTGCTGGCGGAGCTGCGCGACCATCTCACGGAGAGCATACCGGCCGACGCCGTGCTGCGCGCCCATCGCCGCGCGGCACTCGCCGCCATCGCCGCCTTCGAGCGGGATCCGGCGCGCTTCCGTGCGCCCGGAACGTTGCCGCCGCCGCCGGGCATGCCGATCTGAGGCAGGACGCAGGAAGGCCCTGGAACATCGGGGTGGCTTCCCGTAGTTTGTGCCATCACGTCAGAATCCAGGGCCGCCAAGGCTCAGCTTGAGGGAGAAAGAAATGACCAATCGCCGTACTTTCCTGGGCTACGCCACGGCACTCGCCGCGGTGCCGGCCGCCGAGGCCCTCGCGCAGGCGGTGCAGGCCACCGGCTCGGTGACCCAATCCGGCCTGGTCGGCAAGCTGGAAGGCCCGATCCCCGCCGGCGGCCCGAAGCCCGCCAAGTTCAGCGAAGCGCCGCAGCTGGCCGAGCTGGTGAAGGCCGGCAAGCTGCCGCCCGTCGAGCAGCGCATCCCGGCCGAGCCGATGGTGGTGAAGCCGGTCGAGAGCACCGGCAAGTATGGTGGCACCTGGCGCCGCGCCTTCATCGGCCCGTCCGACGGCGAGAACGGCAACCGCATCATGGCGTCCGACAAGCTGCTGTTCTGGGATTTCACCGGCAGCAAGATCGTCCCCTGCGTCGCCAAGGGGTACGAGATCTCGGCCGACGGCAAGGTGACCACGCTGTTCCTGCGCAAGGGCATGAAGTGGTCCGACGGGCACGCCTTCACTGCCGATGACTTCATGTTCTGGTACGAGGACATCTACCTCAACAAGGACATCGTCCCTGGCCCGATCGCCGACATGTCGGCCGGCGGCAAGCCGGGCAAGCTGGTGAAGGTGGACGAGACGACGGTGCAGTTCGTCTTCGAAAACCCCTATTTCCTGTTCCCCTCCATGCTGGCCGGCGACACGCTGATCGGCGGCGGGCAGGCGACGCGCCAGTCCAACGGCAACTCCTATGCGGGCTACGCGCCGGCGCATTACCTCAAGCAGTTCCTGCCGAAATACTCCTCGGAGGCCGAGGTCAACGCCAAGGCGAAGGCGGCGGGCTTCGAGAGCTGGATCCGCATGCTGCACGTCAAGAAGGATTGGGAGCTCAACTCCGAACTGCCGACGCTTGGCCCGTGGAAGACGGTGACGCCGATCAACACGCCGACCTGGTCGATGGAGCGCAACCCGTTCTATTACGCCGTCGACACCGAGGGCAACCAGCTGCCGTACATGGACAAGGTTGTCATGACCTTGGCCGAGAATATCGAGGTGGTGAACCTCAAGGCGATGGCCGGCGAGCTTGACCTGCAGGAGCGCCATATCGACCTGCAGAAGCTGCCGGTGATCCTGGAGAACCGCGATCGCGGCAAGTACGACGTGCATCTCGACCTCGCGTTCAACGGCGCCGATACGACGCTGCACGTGAACATGGATTTCCGCGGCGACGAGCTGATCGGCAAGCTGCTGGGCACCGCGGATTTCCGTCGCGCGCTGTCGATGGGCATCGATCGCGACCAGCTGAACGAGACCTTCTGGCTTGGCCTGGCGACGCCGGGCTCCTCGGCGCCGGCGGAATCGATGCCGGAGAGCCCCGGCCCGGAATGGCGCAAGAAGTGGTCGACGCTCGATGTGGCGGCCGCCAACAAGCTGCTCGACGGGCTTGGCCTGACCAAGAAGGACAGCGACGGCTATCGCCTGCGGCCGGATAACGGCAAGCGGGTGGTGATCGAGCTGCTCGCGGTCAAGGCGTTCATGGACTGGCCGAAGCACGCCGAAATGATCGCCCAGCATTGGCGCAAGATCGGCATTTATGGCGATGTAAAGGAAGCCGAGCGCGGGCTCGCGTTCGGCCGGCTGCTGAAGTCGGACCATCATATCTTCGTCTGGACCAATGGCGGCACCGAGCTGCTGTATCTCTACTCGTCCTGGGCGCTGCCGACCGATATCGCCTCGGGCGCCTATGGCATCGAGCATGCCAAATGGTACGCCTCGAACGGGGCGCAGGGCACCAAGCCGTCGGACCCGAAGATGGTGGAGGCGCTGGAGCTGTTCCGTTCGGCCGCGGCCAAGCAGGAGCCGGAGCGCAACAAGATCGCCCAGGAAATCTGGAAGATCATGGTGGACCAGCAGTTCACCATCGGCACCTGCGGTCAGTCGCCGGCGCTGATGGGCGTGCGCATGGCGAGCCGCCGCCTCGGCAACATCCCGGGCCGCACCTGCATCGCGCAGCATTGCCGCACCCCCGGCAGCGCGCGGCCCGAGACGTGGTTCTACAAGGCATGAGGCAAGGCAGCATGGGGGCGGCGCCATGATCACATTCATGGTGCGCCGCCTCCTGCTCGGCCTGTTCACGGTGTGGCTGATCTCGATGCTCGCCTTCGCGATCATCCAGTTGCCGCCCGGCGATTTCGTCGACTCCTACATCGCCAATCTCGCCGCCGGGGGCGCGACCGTCTCGGCGGACGAGGCCAATGCGATGCGCAAGCTGTACGGCATGGGTCAGCCGATCTATGTGCAGTATGGCAAGTGGATCGTGCGGGTCATCGCGGGCGATCTCGGCGAGTCGATGGAATGGCGGCGGCCGGTGGCCGAGGTGATCGGCGACCGCATCTGGCTGACGTTGCTGCTGTCATTCGCGGCACTGCTGGTGACCTGGAGCCTCGCTCTGCCGATCGGCATCTATTCGGCGGTGCGGCAGTATTCGCTGGCCGACTACGTGTTCACGCTGGTCGGGTTCATCGGCATTGCGGTGCCGAACTTCCTGCTGGCGCTGATCATTCTCTATACCGCGTTCCGCTATCTCGGCATGAGCGTCGGCGGGCTGTTCTCGGCCGAGTATGCGCTGGCGCCGTGGACCTGGGACAAGGTGAAGGATCTGGCGTGGCATCTGCCATTGCCGGCCCTGATCCTGGCGTTGTCCGGCACGGCGCAGCTGATCCGCATCATGCGGGCCAATCTGCTCGATGAATTGCGCAAGCCCTATGTGGTGACCGCGCGGGCCAAGGGGCTATCGGAGATGCGCACGGTGCTGAAATATCCGGTGCGGGCGGCGCTGAACCCGTTTGCCTCCAATATCGCCTATCTGTTTCCCTATCTGGTGTCGGGCAGCATCATCATCTCGATCGTGCTTGGCCTGCCGACGGTGGGGCCGCTGCTGGTGAGGGCGTTGATTGCGCAGGATGTCTATCTCGGCGGCGCCATCGTGCTGCTGCTTGGCGTGCTGACGGTGATCGGCACCTTCATCTCCGACCTCGTGCTGATGTGGGTCGATCCGCGTCTGCGCCATCAGTTGGATTGAGCGATGCTGGGAGCCCTCTTCGGCCGGCGCAAGCCTGCCCTCAGCCAGGCCGAGCGCTTTGCGATGGCCACGCAGTTGCAGCTCACCTGGTGGCGCTTCAAGCGGCACAAGGTGGCGATGGTCAGCCTGTTCATCGTCGCGCTGTTCTACGTGATCGCCCTCGGCGCCGATTTCCTCGCCACCACCGACCCGCATGCGACGGATGCGCGCACCAGCTACATCGCGCCGCAGCCGATCCATTTCTTCGAGGCGGATGGCAGTTTCAGCCCGCATGTCTATGGGCTGAAGGGGGTGCGCGACCCCAGGACGTTCAAGCTGGTGTACACGGTGGACCCGAGCCGGCACGTGGCGATCGATTTCTTCGCGCCGGGCTATTCATACACCTTCCTCGGCATCCCCACGACGACGCATCTTTTCGCGCTGCGCAATCCGGAGCGGGGCGATGGCATCTTCATCCTGGGCACGGATCAGCTGGGGCGGGATATCTGGTCGCGCCTGATGGTGGCGACGCGAGTGTCGCTGACCATCGGGCTCGTCGGCGTGTCGATCAGCCTGTTCCTCGGGGTGCTGCTCGGCGGCATTTCGGCGCTCTATGGCGGGATCGTCGATACGCTGATCCAGCGCACCATCGAGGTGATCCGCTCGATGCCGACCATTCCGCTGTGGCTCGGCCTCGCGGCCGCTTTGCCGAATGACTGGAGCGTCACCCAGGTCTATTTCTCCATCACCATCATCATCTCGCTGCTGGCCTGGACCGATCTCGCGCGCGTGGTGCGCGGCAAGTTCCTCGCACTGCGCGAGGAGGAGTTCGTGATGGCGGCCGAATTGGCCGGGGCGTCCACGGGGCGGATCATCTTCCGCCACATGTTGCCGAGCTTCCTTAGCCATATCATCGCCGCCGTCAGCCTCGCGCTGCCGGCGATGATCATCAGCGAGACCTCGCTGTCCTTCCTTGGCCTCGGGTTGCGCCCGCCGGCGATCTCCTGGGGAATCCTTTTGCAGGATGCACAATCCATTCAATCCCTCGCCCTCGCGCCCTGGCTGCTCGCGGCCGCCGTGCCGGTGATCCTGGTGATCCTGGCGTTCAACTTCCTCGGCGATGGCCTGCGTGACGCGGCGGACCCCTATGGTTGAGCCGATCCTCTCCGAACCCATCCTTTCCGTGCGGGGCCTGCACACCTCCTTCGCCGCGCAGGAGGGGACGGTGCGCGCGGTCGATGGCGTCAGCTTCAACGTGTTCGAGGGGCGCACGCTCGGCGTGGTCGGCGAAAGCGGTTGCGGCAAGTCGGTCACCGCGCGCTCCATCCTCGGCATTGTCGAGCGGCCCGGGCGCGTCACCGGGGGCGAGATCCTGCTGCGGCCAGGCGATGGTGGCGCGCCGGTGGACCTGCTGAAGCTCTCGCCGGACGCGATGCGCAAAGTGCGCGGGCGGGAGATCGGGCTGGTGTTCCAGGAGCCGATGGCCTCGTTCAGCCAGTACTACACGATCGGCAACCAGATCGGCGAAGGCATCCGCTTGCATCTCGGGCTCGATGCCAAGGCGGCGCGCGAGCGGGCGATCGAGCTGCTCGACATGGTGGGCGTGCCGCAGCCGTCGCGGCGGGTGGATGAATATCCGTTCCAGCTCTCGGGCGGCCTGCGTCAGCGCGTGATGATCGCGATGGCGCTCTCTTGCGATCCGCGCGTGCTGATCGCCGATGAGCCGACGACCGCGCTCGACGTGACCACCCAGGCGCAGATTCTCGATCTGCTGCGCGAACTTCAGGAAAAGAAGGGCCTCGCCATCATCCTGATCACCCATGACATGGGGGTGATCGCCGAAATGGCGCATGATGTGGCGGTGATGTATCTCGGCCGCGCCGTCGAGACCGGGCCGGTGCGCGATATTTTCCGCGCGCCGCGCCACCCCTATACGCGGGCCCTGCTGCGCTCCATCCCGACCGTGCTGGCCAAGCCGCGCTCCCGCCTGCCGACCATCGAGGGTTCCATCCCGCATCCGTTCAACCGGCCGCAGGGCTGCGCCTATCATCCGCGCTGCGTTGAGATCATCGACGACCAGTGCCGCACCGAGGAACCGCCGGAGGCCGGGCCGGAGACGCACCGCATCCGCTGCTTCCTGCATGGCGGGCACAAGGGAGCGGTGGCATGAGCGAGACGCTGCTGGAGGTCCGCGGCCTCAAGAAACATTTTCCGATCCGCAAGGGGCTGCTGCGCCGGGTCACCGGGCAGGTCCGCGCCGTCGATGGCGTGAGCTTCTCGGTGCGCAAGGGCGAGACGCTGGCGCTGGTGGGGGAATCCGGCTGCGGCAAGACCACGGTGTCGCGCTGCATTCTGCGCGCGCTGGCGCCGACGGCCGGGGAGATCAACTTCACCATCGCGGGCAAGACGGTCGATCTCGCCAAGCTCAGCCGGGCGCAGTTGCGGCCGCTGCGGCGGCATATGCAGATGGTGTTCCAGGACCCCTATTCCTCGCTCAACCCGCGCATGGTGGTTGGCGATATCATCGGCGAGCCGCTGCTGATCAACGGCATGACGGACCGCGCCGAGCGGCGCCGGCGGGTGTTGGAGTTGATGGAGCTGGTGCAACTGCCGGCCGCCTATATCAACCGCTTCCCGCACGCCTTCTCCGGCGGCCAGCGCCAGCGCATCGGCATCGCCCGCGCGCTGGCCCTCAACCCCGAGCTGATCGTGGCGGACGAGCCGGTTTCGGCGCTCGACGTATCCGTGCAGGCGCAGATCCTCAATTTGCTGCTGGATTTGCAGGATCGGCTTGGACTCACCGTTCTCTTCGTCGCGCATGATCTTTCGGTGGTGAAGCACGTCGCCGACCGGGTGGCGGTGATGTATGTCGGGCGCATGGTGGAGTTGGCCGAGACCGAGGCACTCTATTCCCGCCCGCTGCACCCCTATACCGAGGCGCTGCTGTCGGCCGCGCCGACCCCGGTGCCCGATGCGGTCAGCACCCGCATCATCCTGGAGCGGGAAATCGCCGACCCGGCCAATCCGCCGCCGGGCTGCGCCTTCCATCCGCGCTGCGGCCATGCGACGGAACGTTGCAAGCAGGAACGGCCGGAGATGATCGAAGCCGAACCCGGGCGGTTCGTCGCATGTCTGCGCTGGGACGAGTTGTCACTGCGCGGCATAGCGGCAATGACCTGAAATCACATGGCGTTACCATACGTTTCTTGACCCGGACCGACGCCGCGCGAGGATGATCCCCAAGATCATCACGCCGCGATTCACGCGGTGAATCGAGTCAGGAGCCTGAATTGCCGGTCACTCTCCCCGCCGACCTCGCCGCCGCCATTCTGCGCGAGGTCATCGTCGGCCTCGTCCGCCGGGACGGGCCGGCGCTGTCTTCGCATCAGCTCGGGGTGTTCCTGACCTGCTATTCCGTGGACGGCGAGCACACCGTGCGCGGGCTGGCGCAGCGGCTGGACGTGTCGAAGTCCGTCATCACCCGCTCGCTCGACAAGCTGGCCGGGCTTGGCCTCGCCGAACGCGCGCCGGATTTGCGGGACCGGCGCAGCGTGCTGGTGGCGCGCACCGCGACGGGCGAGGCGCTGATGCGCGAGATCACCGGCGCCGCCGTGCAGTCGGCGGCGGGGTGGCAGGAGTAGCGGCGCCCGGCTGCCCCCCTCACCCAACCCTCTTCCCCCGAAGACCGGGGGGCGAGGGCTTTTCCTTCGCGGTGGGGTGGCCTGCGCGGGGTAGAGGAAAAAATATTTTTTCCGATCGCAAATTTTCTCTTGCGGCTGGCGATTTAGTTATCTATATTTCCTGACTGGAAAATAGGAGTGACAATGATCGCATGAGCCGCCTGCCCGCCCCTCCCCCGATCGCCGCGCCCGGCATTGCCGCGCTGTGTGCGCTGCTGCTCGCGCTGCTGGCCGCCCTGCTGGGCGGGCGGCGGCGCGCAGCTGCGTTGCCGGGAGAACTGGAGGGGTCGTTGGATGGCGTGCTGAGCGCGCTGGCGGAGATCGATCTGGAGACCGAGCCCTACGTGGAGTGGGTCGCGGTGCCGGTGCCGTGGCGGAATGGGTTCTGGTGGGTGAAGCCGCGCGGGAGCGCCCATATGGCGGCGAGTCCGCTGCGCTGCGGGCCGCGCGCGGCGCGGGTGCGGGCGCCGCCATGGCTTCTCGTGCGCTTTGGAGGCTGGATAACCGGCATGGCCTGAGGGCGATGCGCGGGGGATTTCGCGCGCCTGCGCGGTTGTTCTTTCAAAATTGTATCGGCGGGGGGGCGACCGGGTTCCGACGAGACTGCGGAGCGGCGGAGCTACCCTCCCCCAACCCCTCCCGCAAACGCGGGAGGGGGGAAGGAAGTCTACGTCTATGTGGTAACCTCAACCGCGCGCCCCGATGCGGCCGCGCGGATGCCGGCATCGAGGATGGCGGTGGCGGCGAGGTTCATCGGGATGGCGAGGGTGGGGTGGAGCGGCGCGCCGGTTTCGAGGTAGTGCAGGAAGGCCGCGCCGATGCTGGCCTCGGCCGGCGGCAGGTCCTCGCCGCGGAGGATCTCGTCCGGCCCGGCGCCCTTGGTGCGGTAGATCAGGATATCGGCGCCGTCGATCACCATGGTGCCGCGCGTGCCGTAGAGGATCGGGCCGTTGGGCAGTCCGTTATGGATGCTGGTCCAGCTCGCTTCGAAGATGGCGAAGGCGCGGGGGAAGCGGAGCAGCAGGACAGCGTTGTCGTCGGCGTCGCCGGGGCTCATCAAATTGGCGCGCATGGCCTGGACGGTGGCGGGCGGCGCATCGAGCAGCCAGGCGGCGAGGCAGGCGCCGTAGCAGCAATAATCGAGCAGGGCGCCGCCGCCATCGGACTCGCGGTGCCACCATTCGGCGGATTTCTCGGCGTCGGAGACCAGGCCGATCACGGTATTGCCGGGATGCAGGCTGCCATGGGCGAGCGGGCCGAGCGAGGCGGCGTTGCGCCATTTCAGCTCCCACACGTCGCCAATGGCGCCGGAATCGAGCAATTCCTTGGCCTTACGGAGGGCGGGGCGCCAGGTGATCGGCCAGTTGACGGCGAGCGTGACGCCATGGGCGGCGGCGGCATCCACCATGCGGCGCGCGTCGGCGAGGCTGGCGGCCATCGGCTTCTCGGTGACCATGTGGACGCCGGCTTCGGCCAGGGCCTCGGCGATTTCGGCGTGGCGGGCGATCTCCGGGCAGAAAATCGCGATGTCGAGGTTCTCGGCGGCGATCATCTCACGGTAGTCGGCATAGGCGCGGGGATTACCCGGCTGGGCCAAGGCGCGGGCGAGATTGGCGCGGCGGCTGCCTTCCACCGTGGTCAGCGATGGCCTGTGCGGAACCGTGTCCGCACAGGCCACGAGATCGACCCGGCCGGTGGCGAGGAAGCGGTCCACCAGCTCGTTCACGTGCATATGGGCGAAGCCGATCACGCCCAGCCGGTAGCGGCGGGCCATGGCGGGCTACAGCAGGTCCGCCACCGCGGCGCGGTAGCGGGTGATGGCATCGAGATGGGCGGCGTAGGTGGTGCCGGCGATGCGGGAGTGGATGGCGGAGTTGAAGGTGGTGTGGATGGTGGCGTGGGTGACGCCGGCGGCCTTCCAGAAGGCGATTTCCTTGCGCCAGTCATCGGGGCCGCCCTTGCCGGCGGAGACCCAGACCTCGATGCCGACCTCCGAAGGGTCGCGCCCGGCCTCGCGGGTGAGGCGGCGGAGTTTCTCGAAGGCGGCCAGTGCGTCATCGCCGGGGGGCCAGGCGTTGGGCATCATGCCGTCGCCGTATTTGGCGGCGCGGCGGAAAGTGGCCTCGACATGGCCGCCGAACCAGACGGGCACCTTGCCGGAGGGCGGGCGAGGGTTGATGCCGCCATCGTCGAGCTCATGGAACGCGCCCTTGAAGGTGACATGCGGGTTGGCCCAGAGCGCCTGCATGAAGCGCACCTGCTCCTCGGAGATTTTGCCGCGCTGGTGGAAATCGACGCCGAGGCCCTGGAACTCGATCTCGTTCCAGCCGACGCCGACGCCGAGGCGGAAGCGGCCCTCGGAGATTATGTCGAGGCAGGCGGCCTGCTTGGCGACCAAAGCGGCCTGGCGCTGGGAGAGGATCAGCACGCCGGCGGCGAAGCCGATCTTGGAGGTGACGCCGGCGAGGTAGCTGAACAGCACGAAAGGGTCGTGATAGGCCGTCGCGGTGGTGCCCATGCGGCGGCCGGCGGTGTCGGCGGCGGGATTCTTGCCGAGGACATGGTCGGGGCCGACGAGGTAGTCATAGCCGAGGGCTTCGGCGGCCTGCGCGTAGTCGCGCAGGATGGCCGGCCCGGTGCCGATATCGCCGACCGGCAGTGATGCTCCGATGTGCATGGCAAGTTCTCCCCTGGTTCGTGTTCAGGCTAGGCCAAGCCAGGGCGGGAGGCCAGCACCCCCTCGCAGCGGGCCGCGAGCCGGCCTAAGGTGGGTGGATATCGACAGAATGGAGGCGGGGATGCTGCACAATACGAAGGATTCGATGCTGCGCGCGCGGGCCGCGAAAGTGGTGCCGGGGGGCATGTGGGGGCATCAGAACGCCGCCAATTTGCCCGAGGGGTATCCGCAGTTCTTCGCCTCCGGCAGCGGCTGCCGGGTGCGCGATGTGGATGGGAATGAGTATATCGACTTCATGTGCTCCTGGGGTCCGGTGGTGCTCGGCCATCACCATCCCGAGGTGGAGGCCGCCGCGGCCCGCCAGGCGGCGATGGGGGACTGCCAGAACGGGCCGAGCGAGGCGATGGTGGAACTGGCGGAGCTGCTGGTCGACACCATTCCGCATGCCGACTGGGTGCAGTTCCAGAAGAACGGCACCGATGCCACCACCATGGCCGTGGTGTTCGCCCGTGCCGGGACCGGGCGGCGCAAGGTGCTGGTGGCGACCGGGGCGTATCACGGCGCGGTGCCGTGGACCTCGCCCTCGCTGTCGGGCGTGACGGCCGAGGATCGGGCGCATGTGGATCACTACGCGTTCAACGACATCGCGAGCCTGGAAGCGGCGGTGGATCGGCATCAGGGGGATCTGGCGGCGATCCTGGTCTCCGCCTTCAAGCATGATGCCGGGTTCGACCAGGAGATGCCGACCCACGCCTTCGCGCGGCGCGCCCGCGAGCTGTGCGACGCGACGGGGGCGGCGCTGATCATCGATGACGTGCGGGCCGGGTTCCGCCTGCATATCGGCGGCTCCTGGGAGGAATACGGCGTGCGCCCGGATCTGGCGGCGTGGAGCAAGTCGATCGCCAATGGGCATCCGCTGGCTGCGATCACCGGGAATGACCGGTTTCGTGCGCATGTGAGCAAGACCTTCTCCACCGGCTCCTTCTGGACGGCGGCGGTGCCGATGGCGGCGGGGGTGGCGACGGTGACCGCGCTGCGGCGGGATGACGGGATCGGGCATATGCGGGCGATGGGCGAGCGGTTCCGCGCCGGGTTCGCCGCGCTTTCGGACAAGTACGGGGTGCCGATCCGCCAGACCGGGCCGGTGCAGATGCCGCTGGTGCTGTTCGAGGACGATGCGGACCTCGCCAAGGCACATATTTTCTGCTCGACCGCGCTGCGGGCCGGGGCGTATTTCCACCCCAAGCACAACATGTTCCTCTCGGTGGCGCATACGGCGGCGGATATCGATGCGGCGCTGGTGGCCGCCGAGGCGGGGTTCGCGGCGGTGGCGCGGGGTTAGGCGACCGCTTCGGCCACCACACGATCGAGCGTGCGGAGCTGGGCGGCCCAGGTGTAGTCGCGCTCGACGGCGCGGCGCCCGGCCGTGCCCATGCGGGCGCGGTAGGCATCGTCCCGCAGCAGGGCGATGACGTGGGCGGCGAAGCCGGCCGCATCATCCGCCGCCTCGATCCCCTCGCCCTTGGGAATGGCGGCGCCGCGCCAGACCTGCTCGCTGGCCACCACCGGGAGGCCCATGGCCATCGCCTCCAGCACCTTGTTCTGGATGCCGCGGGCGATGCGGAGCGGGCCGACGAAGACCTCGGCGGAATCGAGGAAGGGCCGCACATCGGGCACCCGGCCGGTGACGGTGACGCCGGGCAGTGCGGCCAGGGCCTGCACCGCCGGGGAGGGCTTGCTGCCGCAGATGATGAAGTGCGCGGCCGGGATCTCGCGCTGCACCAGGGGCAGGATATCGCGGGCGAACCAGCTCACCGCATCGACATTGGGCAGGTAGTCCATCACCCCGGTGAATATGAGCCGGCCTGCGGTTTTCTCGGCCCCCTCGGAGCGGAAATAGTCGAGATCCACCCCATTGCCGGCGGTGCTGACGGTGGCGCCGGGGATGAGGCGCTCGAAATCGCGCCGCTCATTATCGGTGCAGACGAGGGAGTGCTGGTAGGCGTGGGCGACATCATGCTCCAGCCTCCGGGTACGGCGCGCCTCGATGGCGTAGATCCAGGACATCGGCGGGCGGCTTTCGGCGGCGTAGCGTTCCCACTTGATGGAATCGAGATCGGCGAACTGCATGATGCGCGGCGTGCCCGCGAAAATCGCGGCGTATTGCGCGGTGTTGGAGCTGTAGACGAACACCAGATCGGGCGGCATCTCCGCCTTGGCCTTGCGCAGGGCGGCGTGGAGTGCCGGCTCATCGATCATCGCCTCGGAGATCGCCCGGCCGGTGAGCAGCGCCATCAGCGCACGCGGCTTGCCCATGCGGGCATTGACCAGCACCGCGGTGACCGAGGCGACGATCTCGCGCAGCCCGGCGACGTTCGCCATGTCCTCCACCCCGTCGGCGGTGCAGAACACATGGACCTCATGCTGCTGGGCGAGATGGCGGACCTCGTTGCAGGTGGTAATCTTATCGCCGCGATCGGGCGGAAAGGGCACGCGCTGGGCGATGAAGAAGATGCGCAGGCGGCGGTGTGCGGTTGGCTGTTCGATCATGCGGTCCTCAGTGCGGCGAGCGCCTCGCTTTGCCGCGCGATATCCCCGCGGAATGCCACCATCTGGCCGTAGATGCGATAGGCCGCGTCATGCGCCCGCCGCCAGGAGGAATCCGCTTGGAGCCGCGCCTGGGGTGGCGCCATCACGTCCACCGCGGCGGCGATGTCAGGGTAGATCCCCGCAGCGGCGGCGGCGGCCATGGCAATGCCGAGCAGCACCGGGTCCGCACCACCGGGCACCACCAGGTCGACGCCCAGCGCATCCTGGTACAGCCGGCCGAGCAGCTTGTTGCGGGAATGGGCGCCGGCGAGACAAATGCGGTCGATCGCGAACTCGTGGGCGTTGAGGTGGCTGACGATGTGGCGCATCTGCAGGGCAATCGCCCGCGCCGTGGCGTAATAGGTCTCGAGGAAGGAGCGGCGGCTGTGCCCGTCATCGGCGCCGAGATCGAGCGCGCGAAGCGAGCGGTCATCCTGCGGCGTGCGGTTGCCGAACCAGTCCGGCAGGATATGCCGCCCCGAAGCGAAGCCGGGCCCCTCGCGGGCCAGAACGTCCAGCACCTCGCCAGCGGCGAGATCGTGCTCCGCCGCACTGGCCAATCCCGGACCGCTGGGATGGCCGGTCAGCACGTCATCCAGCGCGGCGCCGGTATAGGGCTGGCGTGCCTCATAGGTCCAAAGTCCCGGCAGCACCGCGTCGCGTGACGGGCCATCGACGCCGGGCACGTAGTGCAACTCGCCCGAGAGCATCATCAGCGAGGTCGCGAAGCCGCCGACCAGCGTCGCCGTGCCATCGCTGCGACCGCGCATGTTGCGCCCCATCGCGCCGAACAGCGCGGCATGGCGGTCGAGCAGCCCGCCGCCGACGGGAATGCCGGGTTGCAGGCCAAGCTCACCGGCCACTGAGGAAAGCAGCCGGCCCTGCATTTCCCCCGGCCGCACATGATCGCCGGACAGCCCGCCCATCGACCACACCTCGGCGAGATCAAGTTCGGCCAAGAGCCCATACCGCCAAGGATCTTCCTTGCCGGCGTCGTAGGGCCATTGGGTCGCCAGCGCCGAGAGGGAATGGCGATCATCGCCGCTGGCCCGCAGCACCAGTTCGTCGCACAAGTCCAGCACCGCGGTAACGCGCTGCCACGCCATCGGGTCGTGCCGTTTCAGCCACATCAGGCGCGGCAGCGGGTTCTGCGCCGAGACCGAACCGCCCATGTGGTCGAGCCAGGCATCGCCGCCCCGGGTGATGTCCTCCGCCTCGGCCACCGCGCGCATATCCATGGCCCCGAACACGTCCGCCCCACCCTCGAGCGGCGGCGCGCCGTCATGCTGGAGCACCAACCCCGTCGTCGCACCGAAGGCGATCCCCACGATCCGCGGGCCAAGCCCCCCACCGCCCTGCAAGGCCCGCCGAATGGCGATGCAGGCGGCGGCCCAGATTTCAGCCATGCGGTAGACCGCATGGTCATCCCTGGGCCGCAATACGGCGAGGCTGGCGGTGCCAGCAGCGATCTCGCTACCGCCGGGATCGAACACCCCCGCGCGCGCGGAGGTGGTGCCGACATCGATGGCGAGGAGGAGGTGGTTCATCCGCGCGAGTTTCCTAGCACCTCCGCGCCATGTCCATCTCCGTTACGCGCCGGCGGCGAAATGCCTCCTGATCGTCATCCCTTCTTGGCGTCGATCAGCTTCTGGTAGACGTTCACATAGTCCTGCGCCATGCGGCGGCTGGTGAAGCGGGCGTCGAAGCGGGCGCGGATGGTCTTGCGATCGAGCTCGCCCAACCGTCCGCAGGCGGCGATCGCCTCCTCGACATTCTCGACGATGAAGCCGGTCACCCCGTCCTCCATCACCTCCGGCACCGAGCCGCGGCGCATGGCGATCACCGGCGTGCCGCAGGCCATGCTCTCGATCATCACCAGTCCAAAGGGCTCCGGCCAGTCGATCGCGAACATGGTGGCCTTGGCGCGGCCGAGGAACTCCGGCTTCTGCGCGTCGTTAATCTCGCCGATGAATTCCACATGGGCATTGGCCAGCAGCGGCTCCACCGATTCCTTGAAGTAGTCGGCATCGGCCTTGTCCACCTTTGCGGCCACCTTCAGCCGCACGCCGCACGCGCCAGCGATGCGGATGGCGCGCTCGATGCCCTTCTCCGGCGAGATGCGGCCGAGGAAGGCGAAATACTCGCCCTTCTCATCGCCCTTGCCGCTGGCTTCCGGCACGTAGAGCAGATTCTGTGGCATGCCGTGATACACCGTCGCGGCCCAGCCGAGATCGGGGATCGGCGAACGCTGGTTGTTGGAGATCGAGACCAGCGGCACATGCGGGAAGGAGCGATAGACGGCGGCGAATTCCGGCAGGTCGAGCCGGCCGTGCAGCGTGGTGACGAAGGGGACGTTCATGCGGGTGAACACCGAATTCGGCCAGTAATCTACGTGGAAATGCAGCACGTCGAAATCATGCGCGCGCTGGGCGACATGTTCGATCAGGATCGCATAGGTCGCCACCCAGTCGCGGATATCGGGATCGAGCCGAAGCGCGCGCGGCCAGGGCGCATCGAGCTTGGCCGACGTCTCCGAATCGCCCGAGGCGAACAGCGTGACGTCATGGCCCAACTCGACCAGCGCCTCCGTGAGCGAATAGACGACACGCTCGGTGCCGCCATAAAGCTTCGGCGGAACGGCCTCGAACAAAGGCGCGACTTGGGCGATACGCATGGCGAGGCTGGCCTCCGGGCCTGGAGAGGAAGTGACGGGCGGCCGATCATGGCGCGCGGCATGATATAGCACAGTGAACTTGGCGAAATCGCGGCGGGTTTTGCCACAATTCCCGGCCCGCGCCATCATCCGCCGGGCTCGGCCCGCCATGATTGCGCCCGGCTGGCACAAACGCGATTTCGTTTCGCCGGGCATCTGCCATAATGGCGGCCTGCAGGGGGATACCAGGATGGGCGCCGCGAGCGATGCCACGCGCTTCTACAGTCAGATCAAGACCATCCCCTTCTTCGGCCGGGCGGGCAGCGCGATGCCGGAGGAGGCCGTGCTCGATGCCCGCATGCAGGCCGGCGCGCTGCTGCTGCCGCAGGCCTACCAGGCCGCCTATGTCGCCCCGGTGCGCGCCGGCACGCCGCGCCTGCTGGCACTCGCCCGCCAGCAGCGCATCCATATGAGCTCGGTCGAGATCGTCACCGGCGGCATCTACCAGCACGCCGAGGACTGGCCGAACGGCCCCGCGCTGCGCCGCTTCGTCGCCGTCACCTCCAACCTCTACCGCTCCTTCCTCGACGCGGCCCGGCGCGCGGCGGTGGGCATGCCCAGCCTCGGCGAGGTGCTGCCGCCGCTCGCCGCCTTCACCAGCGATGGCAGCGCCGGCCCCACCACCCTCGCGGTGGACCTCACCCGCGCCTTCATGGATGCCCAGGTCGGCGTCGTCGCCCTGCCCGCCACGATGGCGGACCACCCCATCCTGTGGATGACGCTGGTGCACGAAACCGGCGGGCATGACGTGACGCACGCCGATACCGGGCTGCTCCCGGAGTTGACCGCGCGGCTGCCCGCCGTGCTCGCCCCCTTCCGCGGTGAGACCGGGCTGTCCGATGCCGAACTGGCCGCGCTCTGGGGCCACTGGATGGACGAGGCCTCCGCCGACATCTTCGCCCTGCTCAACGCCGGCCCCGCCTTCGCGGAGAACCTCGCCGTGATGCTCGCGGCCATGGGCGGCGGCGCCGCGCCGGCGCTGCGCATGGTGAGCGCGCCGGGTGGCGACTCGCTGCTCGATCCGCATCCCACCGACATCCTGCGCCTGCATCTGCTGATCGGCGGCCTCGCCGCGCTCGATGGGTTCGCCGGCCAGGCCGCCGCCACGCTGCGCCTGCGCGAACTCGCCGACAGCTTCGGCACCGGGAGCACCATCGCATTGCGCGGCAATCTGCCCGCGGGACCGCAATCCACCCTCCCGCTGTCCGTTACTGCAAAGCGCGAGGGGCTGACCCGCTGTGCCGAGGCGGTCGGCCGCGCCATCGCCGAAACCCCGCTCACCGCGCTGGGCGGCAAGCCAATCCGCCGCATCGAAACCTGGGACGACGCCGACCAGCGCGCGGTGGATGCCATCCGCAACGCACTCGCCGCCCGCCGGCCGATTGCCGGGCTCGGGGATGACGCGCAACTCCTCGCCGCCGCCACCGGGGCGGTGATGGATGGCGGCACCTACGACACCGCCACCGCGTCCCTCGCCGCCGGGCTCGATGACAGCTTCCGCACCGACCCGATCTGGCGCCTGCCGGAGCCGGACCGGATGTATCTGCGCTACCGCTGAGCTCCGGCGTCAGTCACCCGCAAGCCCCATCTGTCGGCACAGCAGCAGCATCGCCTCCAGCATCATGTGGCCACAGAGATGCGCCGCCATGTCCTGCACATCCTGCGGCGGGCTGACGGTGTTGAAATCCATCGCCACGATGTTGAGCCCGGTGAGGCTGCGCATCAGCTCGATCCCCTCCCGCGCCGTGAGCCCGCCCCAGGACGGCGTGCAGACGCCGGGAGCCACCGAGGGGTCGAAAATATCCATGTCCCAGCACAGATAGACCGGCCGCCCCGCCGCGCCATCGCGGAATTCGCTCATGGTCTGGGCAAAGCCGCGGCGGAACAAATCCTCCGTCGTCACCACCCGGAACCCCAGCCGCTCCGCCCGCGCCTTCACGCCGCCGATATAGGTGAAGCCGCGAATGCCGACATGCCAGGAGCGGCCGACATCCACGAGTCCCTCCGTCGCGGCATGGGTGAACTGGGTGGCCGGGTTCCACGGCACATCGTCCTCGCCCTCCTCATAGGCGTCGGTATGGGCATCGATATGCAGCGCCACCAGGCCGGGATGCCGCGCCGCGGCCGCGCGCATCAGCGGCAGCGAGACCGAGCCATCGCCGCCAATCGCCACCGGCACCGCGCCGCCATCGAGGATCACCCCCGCCGCCGCCTCGATGGCGGGAAAGGAGAGATCGGGCCGTCCCGGCACCAAGGCGACATCGCCGCAATCCACCGCGCCGAGCCGCGCCATCGGATCGAAATCGCCCTGGCTGACATGAAAGCGCCGCAGCAGCCGGGCGGATTGGCGGCGCACCGAGGCCGGACCGTCGCGCGCGCCGATACGGGTGGGGTGGATGCCGCAATCATAGGGCACGCCTAGAATGGCGGCGCGGCACCCCGGCCCGGGTAACCCGTGCGGGATGCCGACGAAGGTCTCGAGCGGGCGAAACAGCGTGTTCATGGCGTTATCCTGTCGCGCGAAGGGCGTCGCAGTCCGCGGTCGCGCCCCTAACCGGCTGACTTGGCGAGCACCGCGAGACGGAAGGGCTGCACCTCGATTGTCTGCCACACCAAGCCGGTGACGTAGGGGTCGGTCGCAAGCCAATGGTCGAGCGCGGCGCGATCCGGCATGTCGGCGATGGTCACCGAGCCGATCATGGTGCCGTTGTCGTCGAGGATCGCACCGCCCGCCTTCAGCGCGCCCGACTCCACCATCGGCGCGACATTGGCGAGATGCGCCGGGCGCACCGCCTGCCGCCGCGCCGGTGCCCCCGCATCGGTTCCGTCATAGGCGATGATGACCCATTGCGGCATGACCTAGCCCCCCTTCACACCCTGCGTGTTCATATAAACAGAGTAGAGCCCGTGGCTCGCGGCCATGAACAGGCGGTTGCGATAGAGCCCGCCGAAGCAGACATTGGCGCAGCGCTCGGGCAGCTTGATATGGCCAATCGGGGCGCCGGCCGGGTTGAAGATGCGCACCCCGTCCAGCTCCGGATCGCCCATGCCCCAACCGCACCACAAATTCCCGTCGATATCGACGCGGAACCCGTCCGGCGTGCCCCCCGCGGCATCGATGAACACCCGCCCCCGGGCCAGCTTGCGCCCCTCCACCACGTCATAGGCCCAGAGCTGCCGGTGCGGCTCGGCGCGCGAGGCGACGACGTAGAGCAGGCTCTCATCGGGCGAGAAGGCGAGCCCGTTCGGCCCCGGCACATCGTCGGCCACCAAGGCAATCGCGCCATCGGGATCGATCCGGTAGACCGCCGCGGTGAGTTCCTGTGGCGCCTTATGGCCCTCGTAATAGCCGGAAATACCGAAGGGCGGGTCGGTGAACCACACCGAGCCGTCGGACTTCACCACCACATCATTGGGCGAATTGAGCGGCTTGCCCTGGTAGCTATCGGCCAGCACGGTGATGCTGCCGTCATATTCCGTGCGGGTCACCCGGCGGCTGTCATGCTCGCAGGTCACCAGCCGGCCCTGACGGTCCCGCGTATTGCCGTTGGAGTTGTTGCCGCGGCGGAAGACGGAGACGGCGCCGGTCTCCTCCTCCCACTTCATGATGCGGTTATTGGGAATGTCGCTCCACAACACATAGCGCCCATCGCCGAACCACACCGGCCCTTCGGACCAGCGGCATCCGCCGGCGAGCTGCTCCACCGAGGACTGGGCGATGCGGTACTTCGCGAAGGACGGATCGAGGGTGACGATATTCGGGTCCGGATAGCGCGTGCTCGGTTCCCACATCCTGGTTTCTCCCTGGTTTCGTGGCCCGATGCTGCCCGATCCGGCGCCCGGCGCAAAGGCCGCATGCCCAGGATTGTCCGAACCGTGATGCGGATTGTCGGGCCAGGCAGTAGCGGCGCGGCCGGGAGTCAGGTAGTTGAAAACCGCGTCCGGAGTCGGTAGCGGTTGGCGTGCGCGGTGAAACCATGCTAATCGCCGCCGCCTCGATTGCTTCCCGGCATCAGAATCGTGCGCGGCGGCGATGGATATCGAGTTAGGATCGCCCTCACGGGCAAAAATTGGCAACCAGTGAACCGGCATTTGAACCGGCAGGCGGAAAAGGAAGTCTTATGAGCGAGATCGCCGAACGGGTGAAGCAGATCGTGGTCGAGCATCTCGGCGTCGAGGAAGCGAAGGTGACCACCGAGGCGTCGTTCATCGACGATCTGGGCGCCGACAGCCTCGACACCGTGGAACTCGTGATGGCCTTCGAGGAGGCCTTCGGCATCGAAATTCCCGAAGATGCCGCCGAGAAGATCCAGACCGTGAAGGACGCGGTTGAGTACATCGAGAAGCAGAAGGCGGCCTGAGTCCGTCTTCGTTTCTAATTTGATCATGCCTCGGCCGGGCTAGGCCGAGTTGGTGGGGATGGCAGGGATGCGACGTGTTGTAGTGACCGGCATGGGTATTGCCAGTCCGCTCGGTATCGGCGTGGAACACGTGTGGCAGCGGCTTCTCAACGGTGAGTCGGGGATCAGCGCCATCCAGAGCTTCGATGTCGGCGATCTCGCGGCGAAAGTCGCGGGAACCATCCCTGTCGGCAGCAAGGCCGATGGCAAGCTCGACATGGCCGAATGGATCCCCACCAAGGATCAGCGGAAAATGGACCGCTTCATCCAGTTCGCCCTCGTCGCCGCGACCCAGGCGGTCGAGGATAGCGGCTGGATGCCGACCGACGAGGAAGAGCGCTGCAGCACCGGCGTGATGATCGGCAGCGGCATCGGCGGGCTTGAGACGATCTATGACACCGCTCTGCAAATCCATGAGGGCAAGGCGCGGCGCATCTCGCCGTTCTTCATCCCGGCCGCGCTGGTGAACCTGGCCTCGGGCCATGTCTCCATCAAATACGGCTTCAAAGGCCCCAACCATGCCGTGGTCACCGCCTGCGCCACCGGCGTGCACGCCATCGGCGATGCAGCCCGCCTCGTGGGCTTCGGTGATGCCGATGTGATGGTGGCCGGCGGTGCGGAAGCCGCCGTGAACTTCATCGGCATGGCCGGTTTCGCCGCCGCCCGCGCGCTCTCCACTGGCTTCAACGACACCCCCACCCAGGCCTCGCGCCCGTGGGACAAGGATCGCGACGGCTTCGTGATGGGTGAAGGCGCCGGCATCGTCGTGCTCGAGGAATACGAGCACGCGAAGAAGCGCGGCGCCAAGATCTACGCCGAGGTGATCGGCTACGGCATGTCAGGCGACGCCTATCACATCACCGCCCCGGCCGAAGGCCATGAAGGCGCCTTCCGCGCCATGAAGGCCGCGCTGCGCAACGGCAAGGTCACCGTGGACCAGATCCAGTACGTCAACGCCCACGGCACCTCCACGCCCCTAGGCGACGATCTGGAACTCGAGGCGGTCGAACGCTTCTTTGGCGAAAAAGCCAAGGGCCTCGCGATGTCCTCCACCAAGTCCGCCACCGGGCATCTGCTCGGCGCGGCCGGCGCGATCGAGGCGATCTTCTCCATCCTCGCCATTCGCGACAACGTGGCGCCCCCCAC
>CAIPLM010000064.1 GCA_903865895.1 uncultured Rhodospirillales bacterium
GACCGTCGAGGCCACCTGGCGATCCATCGGCACAGTGCTCGAACGCTTTACCCAAAACGAGTGTCAACAATACCTCGAACACGCCGGATACAAGTCAACTTGAACCAATCTTGCTCTAGTGGCCTCCAACACCATGGACGGGGACACGACCCTTTCTCCGCGTTGGCCGACCCGTACTCCGGTGCCGTGCCCCCCGCAATTTAGGTCGGCGCCTCGAACAAGCGCGCGATATCGCCGACTGTCGCGATCGATTCGATCTGGGCGGTATCGATGGTGATGCCGAAATGCTCTTCCGCCAGAGCCACGGTCTCGAGCAGCCGTAAGCTGTCCATCAACGGGACGTCCGAAAGCGCCATCGACGGCACGAGGATGACATCCGGCTGGCCCGAGACCCGCGCGAAAATGTCGCGCAGCGCGGCGAGTACGTCGCTCTCCCCACTCATGCGTTCGCCACCGGTGCCGCGTTGCTGTCGACCAGCGCCGCCGTGGCCGCGCAGATCTTTCGCCATACGCCATAGGAGATCGTGGCCCGGCTGAACTGGTCGATATGGCCGCGGTAGACCCCGTCGCCGAGCGCCTCGACGGTGCCGACCATCTCCGGCGCGGCGGCGCGGACGACGCACAGCACCGGTGCTGGCCCGATGCCGCGCAGCGCCGCGTGAACGGCGTTCAGTGCCTCGGGCCTTGCATCCGGCGAGCTCTGCTTGAAGACGAAGATGCGCTTGCCGGTTTCGATATCCGCCAGCAGCTTGCGCTTGAGCAACCGCAGCCGGGCAGCGCCGGATAGCCGGATGTCCTCGAGGCGCTGCGGGTCATCGGATAGTTTCACGGCCCAGGTATGGGCGCTGAGGTAGCGATGATCGACCAACATGTAGTCCGGTGGATCACCGCTCCAGCCGAGCGTGGTTGCATCCGGATCGCCGAGTCCGTCGAAGCGGCGGCATAGCCCGAGCACCAGCCGGGCGGCATCGGTCGACGCCCAGCGCAGCAGGCTTATCGGCTCGGCATCGAAGTGCCGTTGCACCAGGCCGAATTCGCAATTGTCGCCAAGGGCCTCGAAGCGTGCGAACAGTCCGCTGTCGGGCGACGGGTCTCGCCGGTAGCGCGGCAGGCCGCTGCACAGGATATGCAGCTCCGCCGTGCCTTCACCCGGGCCCAAGAGCGAGGCGGGCAGAACCATGCTGCCGTCGGTCCAGCGCTTGCCGGTCGCTTCGACGTCATGCAGCCCCTCATCGAGTGCCGGGTGATCGAGCGGGATAGTCTGCTGTTCACCGCCGCGCATCAGCGTGATGGCGACGAGGCAGACTCCCAGCCTCCGTCCATCGGCGTTGAGGCCGAGCTCATCAGGCCGCCCGGCACGCGAAATCAGGCGCAGCTCGGGGCAGGGCACGTGGAGCGGAAATACCCATACGGCGCCCTGGCGGGTGCCGTCGATCCGCTCGTCACCGGCGCGCAGATGCAGGTCCGGGTCATCGGTCATTACCGTCGGAGCCGGCTGGGCATTCGCCGTCATCGGTATCCCCCGTTCATCGTAACCCCGATCACCTGTGTCTGGCCATCCTTGCGTGGTACAAACGACACCGGTGACCGCGATGCCCAGATATTCATCGGATGATACAGCATGATGATCGGCACGTCCTCGTTCAAGGCGGCGGCGACCGCCGCGGCCGCCACGCGGCGTGGCGCAGGGCCAAAGCTGGCAAGGCCGGCATCGAGCGCGGTGTCCAGCGCTGGGTTGCCATAGCGGCCCCAATTGCTGCCCCCGGCGCCGCGCGTCGGGTCATTGGCCATGATGACATCGCGCGCAATGGCGAGCGGGTCGGTGTAGGTTGAGCAGCAGGCGAACAGCGTTGCCGCGAACTCGCCCTGCCCCGCGCGCCGCGCGGTGCTGTTCCAGGGCGCCATCTCCACCTGGGTGCGAATGCCGATGCGTGCCCACATCTGGGCCAGTGCCTCGCCCACTTGGCTCATGGCGGGATAGCGATCGGACGGCCCATGCAGCACCAGCCGCAGACCCTCGCCGTACCCTGCCTCGGCCATCAGTTGGCGGGCGTGTGCCAGGTCGAATTCCAACGGCGCGGAGCCCGCGATATGCTCCGTGCTGCCACGCGCGGCGAACTGGTCCGCCGGTAAGGCGGCCCCCAGGAGCAGGCGATCGGTCAGCGCGGTGCGGTTGATCGCCAATGACAGCGCATGCCTCACCCGCCGGTCGCGCAGCGGATTTATGGCAAGCGCCTTGCCGTCCGGCCCAGTCAGGAACGGCCCGCCGTCCTCACGCGCCAGGTTGGGGATCACATAGACCGGCGCAAGCGCAGGCGCCTGGGTCAGCACGATGCCGGGTCGCTGGCCGAGCGCTACCGCCTCACTCACCGGAACCCGCTCGATGAGGTCCATATCACCGGCGATCAGACCCGCTACACGCGCGGCATCCCGCGTGACGAAACGCAGAGTCACATGGCGCCACGGCGGCGCGGTGTCCCACCACTGCTCGTTGCGGATCAGCGTGAGCGCGGAGTCCGGCGAATAGCTCGCATAGCGATACGGGCCGGTGCCAATGGCGTGGCTGCCGCCGTTGAACGCCTGGGGGTCCTCGATCGCCGCATCGGCGGCGCGGAGAATGGCGAATTTCACGAGATCGGCGGCCAGACCCGGTACCGGATGGGCGGTGCGCAGGCGGAGGCGGAACGGCTCCGGCGCCTCGATCGCCACCACCGGCTGCAAGCGCGTGGCGAGGCCGCGCAGGCTCGTGCGCATGCCCGCAATCCGCGCCAGGCTGGCGACCACATCAGCGGAGGTGAAGGGCGTACCGTCATGGAACACGACGTCCTGGCGCAGGGTGAACTCCCAGGTGCTTCCATCTCGCACCTGCCACGACAGTGCAAGCCCTGCCACAGTATCGCCCGCAGCATCGGTGCGGGTAAGACCCTCGAAGATCGCAGCCGTCACCGTCGCATCGCTGCTGCCGGCATAGCCGTGCGGATCGAGCCCGGATGGTGCAGCGGCCAGCCCGATGGTCAGCCAGCCCGCCTCTGGCCGTGCCGGGCCAGACGGTATGCTGGTCAGCCCCAGCAACACCGGCAGCAGCAGCGCCAGTCCTCGCACCATCAAGGCGAGCCGAGTGATGCCAGCAGGGCTGCCTCGTCGCGCTTGCCGGCCGCCGTGAGTGGAATCGCGGGAATACGTCGGAGTACCTGCGGCACCATCGCTGCGGGCAGGGAGGCCTGCAGCGCCTGGCGCAGAGCCCGCAATAGTGCCACATCGTCTTCGGCAGACGGAGCCGCTGGGTTGTGCACCACGAAGCCCGCGAGGCGCAGCATCCCCGGCACGCGCACGGGGATCACCGCGGCATCTGCTACCCAGGGAAGCGCCCGCATCGCCATCTCGATCGTTGCCGGCTGGATCAGCTGGCCGGAGATCTTGATCATGCGGTCGCGCCGGCCGAGCACGACCAGCACGCCATCGGGGCACAGGCGTACGATGTCGCCGGTGTGATAGATGCGGCGGCCGGGGTGGCTTGGATCGGCGGGGAAGCGGTCCGGCACCAGCCGGCCATTGACCCAGTCGCCCAGCGCCGCGACCTCGGAGCGCACCACGAGTTCACCGGGTGTGCCGGGTGGTACCGGAGCGCCCTCTTCGTCGAGCACCTGGATCTCCACCCCCTCCACAAGATAACCGGCGGCCACCCGCTCCGGGTCATGGTCGTCGTCGGGGGGCACGAACCATGCGGTCACCCGCGCCGCCTCGCTGAGGCTCAGTGCATATTGCACCCGGCAACCCGCCGGCAGCACGCGGCGCACGGCAGCGAGATCTGCCCGCAGCATGGCATCGCCGCCCAGCATTACCAGCCGCAGCATGGCAAATGCCCGTCGGGCCGCCGGCAGCCGGGCCAGGCTCGTCAGTACGGCGGGGGTGGCATGTAGGATGGTTGTTTGCCCTGCCGCGTAGCGGGCCAGTGCGCCGCCGAGCCCGGTGGAAGGTATGTCGATGATCTGGAGGCGGGCGCCCATCAGCAGGCCATTCAGCCGGTGCGCCAGCGCGGCTGAGGTGGCCGGCGGGGCGCTCGCCGCCACTCTGTCCTGCGGGCCGACGCGCAGAAGGCGGATGCGGGGCATGAAGTTGCGCAGTAAGGAGCCTTGGTCGCTGACCACCGCCTTGGGCGCGCCGGTGGTGCCGGAGGTCGCGACGATGAAGGCCGGCGCACCGGCATCCAGCATCACCGGCGGCGCGGCGGCCGTGGCGTCGATGGCGGCGGTATCCAGCCATGGCAGGCAGGGCGGCAACACGTCGGCATGGCATGCATCGCTGACGACGCCGGCCAGACCGGCGGCGCCGATCACCTTGCGCAGAAAGGCCGCCGGCTGGTTCGGCGCGAGCAGCATGCACGCACGGCCGGCCGCGAGGCAGCCGAACATGGCTTCGACATACGTCGCATCGTTCGCCAGCAGGACGCCCACCGCGCCGGCCGGCCAAGCGGCGGCCCGAAGTGCTGCGCCGATGGTGCAGGCACGGTCGTAGAGGGCAGCGAAAGTGACCTCGCGGATTCCGTCCTCAATCGCAATCGAGTCGGGCCGCGCCACCGCCAAGGCAGCGAGGTGGACCAGCATCGGCCGCGTAGCCCAGGCGCTGTCGAGCGCGGGCTCGGGCAGATCGGCCGGTGGGGCTTGCCCAACGGGGCGCGGCCCCGCCTTGATCCAGAGATGTGCCGCGGGGACAAGGGAAGTCGGCAGGTGCTGATCGCCTTATTTTGTGTGGTGAGGCCTAACACTCCCCTGGCGTAGCACGCAACAGCCGCTGCAATCGCCGGGCGTTGAACGGAAGCGGGCCGCCATTCCGCTCCTGTTTTTCATCACCAGAACATCGTTGAACGAAGCACGTCAGGGCGAAGATCGGAGAGATAAATATTTCGGCCATCGCCTGCATCAAGCCGGCAAACATCCTCCTCCCGCCGCTGCAGGCAACGGGGCATTGATCGGATCAAGCAGCACCATTTCCCCCCATCGCGCGTTTCCGCTCCAGCCGCCGGGCGTACAAACCGAGCAAAAGCGCACCTGCGACGATCAGGGGGATGTCCGCGACATGACCCAGCATCGGCGGGGCGAGACGGAAGAATGTGGCGAGGCCCCAGGAGAGGAATATACCGAAACTGAATACCTCCAGGCTGTTGCGCCCGATGCGGGCCAGCCAACGGCCGGGCGCGGTGTCCATCCAATCGGCGCTCCGCGGCACGAAGCGGGCGACCAGCCAGGCCAGCGCGAAAGCGTGCAGGGCGCGGAGCGGCGCGAGGTCGGGCTTCCAGTCGATCATGCTGGTCATTGGGTCTGGCGCGGGGAGGGGCAGCAGGCCGTGCCATGACAGCTTGATCCATATCCCGGCGGCGACGATGGCCACTGCTGCCGCAGTCAGGGCGCGGTCCCAGCGGGGCGGCAGGCCGAGTGCGCGTCCGTCGCGCAGGGCGCGGGCGCCGAGCCAGGCGCCGGTAAGGTAGAGCAGCTGCCAGGCGAAGGGGTTGAAGGAAATCCCGCCGCCCGCCGGCAGCGGCGGCAGCATCAGGCCGAGACCCTGCACGGCGGTATAGACGGCAAGCGGTGCGAGAAGCGCCACTGTGCCATAGCGGCCGGCGAGCCAGGCGAAGGGGGGCAGCAGCAGCATGCACCAGACGAAGGACGGCAGGATGCCCATGAAATCCGGCTGAAACAGCATCAGTGCCACCCCTGGCACGGCGTGGAGCGGGTCGGTGAGCAGCGGCAGCCAGCCATGGGCGGTGGCCTCGCCGGGCAGGAAGGTGAGGCTCGCCGCCAGCATCAGCAGGCCGAACAGCGCGAAGACCAGGAGATGGATGCGATAAAGTCGGAAGGTGCGGCGCAGCAGGTCCTGCGCTGCCGCCATCCAGCCGTCACGGGCCTGCTTGCGGGCGAATACGCTGCCGAGCGTGAAGCCGGAGAGCAGGATGAACTGCTCGGAACTATCGGAAAAACCCCAAGCACCATGGATGAACCAGGCGCCTACCACGCTGCCGGTGGCATGGCTGGCGAAAATCGAGAGCTGCAGCAGCCCGCGCACGATATCGAGCCGGGCATCGCGCGGCGGGCGCGGCGGCACGATCCGCAGGGTCTCGATCACAATCTGGGTGCCTCCGTCCATCGCCAGCTCCATCGGCCCGTCGCGGGCGCTTGGGGATGGGACAGTCCGGGCGGCGCTTCGTTACACTGTGATTTGCCCCGCAGTATCGTCCGGGCTAAACCGCGCGCCCAACCCGGGAGACCCGACATGACCGTGATGTCCGACCGCTGGATCCGCCGGATGGCCACCGAGCACGGCATGATCGAACCCTTCGTCGAGACCCAGAAGCGCGACGGGGTGATCAGCTACGGCCTGTCCTCCTACGGCTATGACGCGCGCTGCTCTGATGCCTTCAAGGTGTTCACCAACGTCGATGCGGCGATCGTGGACCCCAAGGACTTCTCGCAAGCCAGCTTCGTCGACCGTACCGGGCCGATCTGCATCATCCCGCCCAACAGCTTCGTGCTGACCCATACCGTCGAATATTTCCGCATCCCGCGGGACGTGTTGGTGGTTTGCCTCGGCAAATCCACCTATGCGCGCTGCGGCATCATCGTGAACGTCACCCCGCTGGAGCCGGAGTGGGAGGGGCAGGTGACGATCGAGATCAGCAACACCACGCCGCTGCCGGCCAAGATCTACGCCTTCGAGGGCATCTGCCAGTTCCTTTTCCTGCATGGCAACGAGCCCTGCGAAACCAGCTATGCCGACAAGCAGGGCAAGTACATGCGCCAGCGTGGCGTGGCACTTCCAAGGCTCGGTTGAAGTGGCGTATTAAGACCCATGGATCGTTTTCGCATTCGCGGCGGCCGGCCGCTTTCCGGCGATATCACCATCGGCGGCGCCAAGAACGCTGCCCTTCCCCTCATGGCCGCCGGCCTGCTGACGAGCGAGCGGCTGGTGCTGACCAATGTGCCGCTGCTGGCCGACATCATCACGATGCGGCTGCTGCTGGAGCAGCACGGCATCGCGGTCGATCCGGCCAGCAATGACGGGCGCAGCCTCTCCATCGGCGGGGCGATCAGCAATACCGAGGCGCCCTACGACATCGTACGCAAGATGCGCGCCTCCATCCTGGTGCTCGGCCCGCTTGTCGCCCGCACCGGCGAGGCGCGGGTCTCGCTGCCCGGCGGCTGCAACATCGGGGCGCGGCCGGTCGATCTCCACCTCAAGGGGCTGGAGCAGTTGGGCGCCACCATAACGCTCGATGGCGGCTACATCACCGCCTCCGCGCCGCAGGGGCTGAAGGGCACGACGATCGTTTTCCCCTTCCCCTCCGTCGGCGCCACCGAGAACCTGCTGATGGCGGCCGCTCTCGCCGACGGGCAGACCGTGCTCGCCAACGTCGCCCGCGAGCCGGAGATTACCGATCTCGCCCATTGCCTGGTGGCGATGGGGGCCAACATCACCGGCATCGGCTCCGACCGGCTGACCGTCGAGGGCGTGAAGGCGCTGCACGGCGCCACCCACCCGATCATCGCCGACCGCATCGAAACCGGCTCCTACGCCTGCGCCGCCGCCATTTCCGGCGGCACGCTGCACCTCCGCCATGGCCGGCTCGACCATCTCGGCGCCGTCGCCCGCACCCTCCGCGAGGCCGGCGTCGACATGATCCAGGAAAACGGTGGTCTCACCGTGCGCCGGCTCAACGGGCTGCACGGGATCGACTTCATCACCGAGCCCTATCCCGGCTTCCCCACCGATATGCAGGCCCAGCTGATGGCGCTGATGTGCGTCGCCGAGGGCGCCTCGATGATCACCGAGAACATCTTCGAGGACCGCTTCGGCCACGCCCCCGAGCTCAACCGCATGGGCGCCAACATCAAGGTGCACGGCGCCTCCGCCATCGTGCGCGGCAAGCCCGGTGGGCTCTCCGGCGCCCCGGTGATGGCGAGCGATCTGCGGGCGAGCTTCGGTCTGGTCCTCGCAGGCCTCGCGGCCAAGGGCGAAACCACCGTCAACCGCGTCTACCACCTCGACCGCGGCTACGAAGCCGCCGAGCGCAAACTCGCCGCTTGCGGCGCCGATATCGAGCGGGTAGCCGGCTAACCCAACCGCGCCCGCAACTCCGCCAGCCCCGCCCGCGCCGTCCCATCCGGGTCGAAATTCGCCGAGTCGAGCCACGCCACCATGGCGTCACGGCAGCGCGGCCATTCGTCCTCCACGATGCTGTACCAATCGGTGTCTCGATTGCGGCCCTTCACCACCAGATGGGAGCGATGGCGCCCCTCATAGGTGAAGCCGAGCCGATCGGCCGCGCGCTTGGAGGGCGCGTTCAGCGCGTTGCACTTCCACACCAGCCGGCGATACCCAAGATCATCGGCGGCCAGCTTCAGCAGCAGGAACATCGCCTCAGTCGCCGCCCTTGTGCGCTGCATCGCGGGGCCGAACCAGATATTGCCGAGTTCGATCGCCGCATTCTTCGGCTGGATCTCCATCAGCGTCAGCCACCCCGTCACCACCCCCGTCGCCACCGGGCGCACCGCCCAGGCGATTGGATCATGCGTCGTGGAGAAATCGGCCACGAAGCGGGCCAGCGCCTCCTCCGAGGTGAAGGGGCCATAGCCCATATAGGCCCAGCTCGCCTCGGCCCGCGCATCGCCCGCCGGCATCGCCCGCCACAGCTCGGCGGCATGGCGCGGGTGCAGCGGCTCAAGCTCGACGTAGCGGCCCTTGATACGGGCGCGCGTCGGCAGCGCGCGGGGCGTGGTATCGACCAGGGGGCCGACGGGCGGATTTGTAGCTGGGTCAGTCCGGAGTTCGGTCATGGTTTCACCCTGTGAATATGCGCGGCCAAGCGCCAGGACCAATCGGCCCCGCCATCTCATACCAACCCGCATCGACATTGGCACAGGCACAATCTCGCTTCCAGGTTGACGGGTGGTGGTCTGCCCGGTGGATTAACATACTACGGACTGCGGGGCTGGTTCCGGCGCAGGCATTCCCGGGCGTTTTCCACCCCGAGTGGGCGTCACACTGCTCAGTCCTGCGTCGCCTTCCCCGTCACCCCCCAGGTATCGCCGAGCAGGTAGCCCTGCGGCCAGGGGTCGTCGGGGTCGAGGTAGTAGTGGTGCTGGCCGGTGATCCAGGCGCGCCCGGTGAGCGAGGGCAAGATCGCCGCCCGCCCGGCGATGCTGGTCGTGGCGTTGATGCGCCCGGTGAAGCGCGAGGCGATCAGGCTCTCATGAACCAGCGTCTCGCCCACCTGCATCTGCCCGCGGGCATGCAGCACCGCCATGCGCGCGCAGGTGCCGGTGCCGGTCGGCGAGCGGTCGGACCGGCCGGGGGCGACGATGCAGGTATTGCGCGTCACCTCCCCGGGCCCGGCGAAGGGCCGGTTGAGCTGCACGATCGAGACGCCGGAAATCCCGGGGTTTTCCGGATGCACCACGCCGGTGAGCTGCGTCCGTGCGGCCAGGCGCACCCGCTCGCCGAGCACCGCGAGATCCCGCGCCTCGTGCGGCTCCAGCGTGAAGCCGAGACGGGTCGCGTCCACGATGGCGTAGAACATGCCGCCGAAGGCGATATCGGCCAGCACCGTGCCGTAGCCCTCCACCTCCAGCTTTGCGTCCAGCCGGTCGACGAAGGCGGGCACATTGTCGAAGGTCACGCTCTCGCACTTGCCGCCGCGGCAGGCCGCCCGCGCCCGCACCGGGCCGGCGGGGGTATCCATCATCACCACCGTCTCGGGCTCGGTCATCGGCAGAATGCCGGTCTCCAGCAGCACGGTGACGGTGCAGATGATGTTGGAGCCGCTCATCGGCACGTATTCGGTCGGCTCCATGATGATCACGCCGGCATCGCAATCCGCCCGCGCCGGCGGGGTGAGGATGTTGACGTGGCGGCCGACATGCCCGCGCGGCTCGCACAGCAGGAAACGGCGGATATCGTCGTGCTCGCGCTGCATGGTCTGCATGCGCTCGAACATGGTCGCGCCGGCGGGCGGCAGGATGCCGCCGGTGACGACGTCGCCGATCTCCCCCTCGGCATGGCAGCCAACCACGGTGATGCTGCGTTTGGTCCGCATCGCTTCCCCCTTTGCGCGCTACCCGACGATGCCGGCCACCAGCATGCCGATGGCGAGATCGAGCGCCACCACGGCCATCGCCAGCAGGCCGGGCATGGCGAGCGCGAAGCGCGTCATGAACCATTCGAGCCAGATCGCCCACCCCAGCGCCACCAGCCAGGCCGTCTGCCCGATGATCGCCGGCAGCGGCGCGAGGCCGATCAGCGCCGCGGCCAGCAGCAGCAGATATTGCACGAAGTTGCACCAGTTCCACAGCGCGATGAAGCGCGGCCACAGGGCGCCGCGCCCGAGCCGCAGCGCCACGCGATGCGAGACCAGGGCGAAGCCGGCCCAGCCGATTGCGAAGCCGAGCAACGCCACCGCGAGCCCGCGCCAATCCGCCGCCGTCCACTCCGGCGCGGCCTCCGCGCCCGCCACCTCGGCGGCCAGCCGGTCAAGCAGATGGAGAAAGATGAACGCCGGCAGGCAAAAGCCGGCGGTGGCGAAGCTGCGCCGCGCCGTCGCGATATCGGCTTCCACCGGGCCGGGCGGTGCCAGCTCCTGCGTCCGTCCGCGCGCCAGCAGCAGGGCCGCGCGCAGCCCGGGCCGCACCGGGTCACTCACCCCGGGAATCTCTCGAAACCGTCGGACGCCGCGAGCAGCCGGGGGCCGAGGATCAGCGCCCCGCTGGCCATGTTGAGCAGCACGAGCGCCAGCGTCGCCCGCCACCGGCTCAGCCCCAGCCCGCGCCACAGCATGAACCAGCTGAGCGTGAGCCAGTAGCACAGCACGCCAAGGATCGCCCCGATCAGCGATTCCGGCTGCCCGCCACTCACCATGAACACCAGGATCAGCAGCACGGACAGCAGCGTCACCGCGAGCTGGCACCAGTTATAGGCCACCGCATAGCGCAGCCACTGCGCCTCGCGCCCCCACATGCGCGCGATCGCGTGCGATACCGCCGCCGGCGCCAGCAACGCCACCACGGTGGTCAGCAGGTGCATCACCAGCATCCGCGGCGAGCCGGACAGCAGCGGCCGCAGCCCCGCCACCATCGCGATGCCGATCAACGGCGCCAGACTGTTCATGAAGCCGGACGTCGTGGCGGTGAAGGCGGCAAAGCCCTCGGCGCGGAAACGAGCCAGCAGCGTGATGCCGTGCAGTGCTCCCATCAAGACAGGAAGGCGTCCAGCACCGCGCGATAGGCCCGGGCAAGCTCCCGCAACTCCGCCACCGGCACCCGCTCATCCACCTGATGCATCGAGGTGCCGACCAGGCCGAACTCCGCGACCGGGCAGTAATTGGCGATGAACCGCGCATCCGAGGTGCCGCCCCCGGTATCGAGCCGCGGGTCCACGTCCGTGGTCGTGGCAATCGCATGGCGCAGCGTATCCACCAGCGGGCCCGGCGAGGTCAGGAAGCTCTCGCCCGAGACCGACACGTCGAAATCAAACTGCTCGGCATATTGCGCGATGGTCGCCCGCAGCCAGGCGGTAAGGCTCGCCGAGCTGTGGCGGTCGTTGAAGCGCATATTGAGTTTCGCCGTCGCCTGGGCGGGGATGACGTTGGTGGCGGGGTTGCCGACGTCGATCGAGGTGACCTGCAGCGTGGTCGGCTCGAAGAATTCGCTCCCGGCATCCACCGGCGTCGCCGTCAACGCGGCGATCAGCCGCGCGAGGCGGTGGCACGGATTGTCCGCGCGCTGCGGATAGGCGGCATGGCCCTGGATGCCGTGGATGGTGATGGTGGCATTCATGCTGCCACGCCGGCCGACCTTGATCACATCGCCGAGGCGCACCTGGCTGGTCGGCTCGCCCACCAGGCAGAAATCCGGGATCTGCCCGTTCGCCCGCATCCACTCCAGCACCTTCACGGTGCCATCAATCGCCGGCCCTTCCTCGTCGCCGGTGATGAGGAAGGAGATCGAGCCTTTCGGGGGCTTGCCGTTCAGATGCGCTGCGGCGGCAGCCACGAAGGCGGCGATATTCCCCTTCATATCCACCGCGCCACGCCCGTAGAGCACCCCGTCGCGGATTTCGCCGTCGAACGGACCCGCCGTCCAGGCCGAGAGCGTGCCTTCCGGCACCACATCGGTATGCCCGGCGAAGCAGATATGCGGCGCCTCGGTGCCGATGCGGGCGTAGACGTTCTCGATCTCGCCGTAGCGCAGCGTCTCGATGGTGAACCCGAGCGTCTCCAGCGCCGCGATCAGCGCCCCCTGCGCGCCCGCATCCGCCGGGGTCACCGAGGCGCAGCGGATCAACGCCTGCGCCAGCGGAACCGGGTCCGCCAGCGGATGCGGTGCGTTGCTCACTATTCGCGCAGCAGGTCGTTGATGGCCGTCTTGGCGCGGGTCTGCGCGTCGACGGTCTTCACGATCACCGCGCAATTCAGCGACGGCCCCATCGTGCCATCCGGGAACGGCTTGCCCGGCATCGAGCCCGGCACCACCACCGAATAGGCCGGCACCCGCCCGTAATAGATCGCCCCGGTGGCGCGATCGACGATGCGGGTGGACTGGCTGATGAAGGTGCCCATGGCGAGCACCGCCCCCTGCTCAACGATCACGCCCTCCACCACCTCGGAGCGGGCGCCGATGAAGCAGTCATCCTCGATGACCACCGGGTTCGCCTGCAGCGGCTCCAGCACGCCGCCAATGCCGACGCCGCCCGAGAGATGGCAGTTCTTGCCGATCTGCGCGCAGGAGCCGACGGTGGCCCAGGTGTCCACCATGGTGTTGGCGCCGACATAGGCGCCGATGTTCACGAAGCTCGGCATCAGCACCACGCCCGGCGCGATGTAGGAGCCGCGGCGCGCCACCGCGCCCGGCACGGCGCGGAAGCC
>CAIPLM010000065.1 GCA_903865895.1 uncultured Rhodospirillales bacterium
GCCGGAACGTCAGCCGGCAAGCGGCCGCACTTCGAGCTTCCCGTCCAGCGCCCCCGGGCAACGCGCTGCCCAATCCAGCGCGGTGTCGAGGTCCGGCGCCTTGATGATGTAGTAGCCGGCGAGCTGCTCCTTGGTGTCGGCATACGGCCCGTCCTGCACATGGCGCTTGCCGTCGCGCACATGCAGCGTGGTCGCGGTCGCCGATGGGGCCAACCGGCTACCACCGACCATCACCCCCGCCTGGATCAACGCCTTGGTGTAGACCATCCACGGCTCGCTGATCGGCGCATCGGCCGGCATGTTGGCGGCGGCGGCGTCCTGGTAGATGAGGATCATGTAGTCCATCGTGTCTCTCCCTCGGTAGGGCTGCGGAGAAAGTTCCGTGCCGGCCATAAGACGTTCGGGCGAGGGCGATTTCGACATGGCGGCCGCACAAAGTCACGGGTGCCGGGTAGGAGGCAGCATGGAACTGGCAGGACGGGTGGCGTTGGTGACGGGGGCGGGCAGCGACGGCATCGGCCGCGCCGTGGTGCGGTCGCTCGCGGCTTCCGGCGCCGATGTCGCGATCCATCATCTCAACCAACCCGAGGCCGCCGAAGCCCTCGCTGCCGAATGCCGCGCCCTCGGCCGCCGCGCCGTTGTGTTGGAAGCCGATTTCGCCAGCCCCGAAACCGCCCGCGCCGTGGTGCGCGACGCCGAGGCCGCGCTTGGCCCGCTTGATATCCTGGTCAGCACCTCCGCGATCCTCCTGCGCCAACCTGCACTCGAAATCGACGACACCGCCTGGCGCCGCGTAATGGCGGTGAACCTCGACGCCGGCTTCGCCCTTGCCCAGGAGGCCGCCCGGAGCATGAAGCCGCGCGGCTTCGGGCGCGTCGTGCTGATTTCCTCGGTCAACCAATGGACGCCCAACCCCGGCCTCACCGCCTATGCCGCCAGCAAGGCGGCGCTGATGCAGATGGCCCGCGTGATGGCCCTCGAACTCGCGCCCGACGGCGTCACCGTCAACCTCGTCGCCCCCGGCACCATCGAGACCGATTTCAACCGCGCTGCCCTGGCCGACCCCGCCTGGCGCTCCGCCAAGCTCGATCTCATCCCCATGCGCCGCATCGGCGCGCCGGAGGATGTCGCGGCGGCGGTGCGCTTCCTGGCCGGCCCCGGCGCCGGCTACATCACCGGCAGCACCATCACGGTGGATGGCGGCCTCGAATTGCGGCCCTGACGGGGTTGCCCGACCGCGCCGGGCGTGAAACCCTGCGCC
This sequence comes from uncultured Rhodospirillales bacterium, assembly GCA_903865895.1. Classification (GTDB taxonomy): domain Bacteria; phylum Pseudomonadota; class Alphaproteobacteria; order Acetobacterales; family Acetobacteraceae; genus CAIYPH01. Next base: position 1,262 of record CAIPLM010000065.1, read on the forward strand.
TTTCCAGGCCAGGAGATGAAGGATGACCCGATCGATCGCGCGCCGCCCCCTCCTCGCCGCGGGCGCCGCCGCCCTGCTGCCCAACACCGCCCGCGCCCAAGGCCCGCGCCGGCTCGTCACCGCGATCAACTCGCCCTACGACACGCTCGACCCGCACACCGTGTTCGATATCGGCCGCATCGCCACCCGCCTCAACATGTATGACTGCTTGGTCCGCTGGGTCGACAACCCACCCAAGCTGGTGCTGTGGCTGGCCGAGAAGGTGGATATCTCGCCGGACGGGCTGATCTACACCTTCAAGCTGCGCCCGGGCGCCAAATTCCATGACGGCAGCGCCATCACCGCGGAAGACGTGGTGTTCTCGATGGAACGCATCCTCGAGATGAAAAAGGGCGGCTACGCCCTGTTCAAGGGCGCGATCGACCCGGGCCGCACCAAGGCGCTCGACCCGCAGACGGTGCAATTCACCCTCAACGCTCCCTTCGCGGTGTTCATGTCGGTGCTGGCGGAGCTGTGGATCGTCAACAGCAAGCTCGTGCGCGCCAACGACAAATCGGCCGACCTCGGCGCCGCCTGGATGGCACGCAACACCGCGGGCTCCGGCAGTTTCCGCCTGCGCCGCTATGACCCGGCGGTGGGCTTTCAGGCTGACCGCTTCGCCGAGCATTTCATGGGCTGGGGCAAATCCCCGCTCGACCAGATCGAATTCCGCACCATTCTGGAAACCAGCGGCCGCGTGCTCGGGATGCTCAAGGGCGATTTCAACAGCACCGACGGCTATTTGCCGCTCGACCAGATCAAGCAGCTCCGCGACGGCGCCAATATCCGCATCGACGAGGCGGAATCGATCCGCACGATGTATTTCATCCTGCACAACAGCCGCGCCCCGCTGAACGACGTCAACCTGCGCAAGGCGCTGAGCTACGCCTTCGACTATGACGCCTTCAACGTGCAAATCCTCGGCGGTTCGGTGGCCCGCAATGCCGGCATCATCCCCAACACGCTGTGGGGCGCCCCGGCCGATCTCAAAGGCTACACCTACGATCTCGCGAAAGCCCGCGAACATCTCGCCATGGTCAAGGCCCCGCTGCGCCCTCTCACCGTCGGCATTCTCGCCGGCTTTGGCCAGTCTGAGCAGGCCGCTGTGCTACTCCAGGCGGGCGCCGCGAAAGTCGGCATCGAGCTCAAGCTGATCAGCGAGCCGTGGTCGGTCATCCAGGGCAAGTACAATGACCCCGACAAGACGCACGACATCATCCCGCTCTGGCGCAGCGCCTACTTCGCCGATCCGCATAACTGGACCGGGGTGATCTACAACAGCCGCAACATCGGTGCGGGCAACGCCAGCCACTACCGCAACGCCCGCTTCGACGACCTCACCGACAAGGCCCTGAGGCTGACCGACCAGGAAGCCCGCCGCCCGCTCTACGAGGAGGCATCGCGCATCCTGGTGGAGGACGCTGCCGGTATCTACGTCTACAACACCAAGTGGTTCGGCCCCTTCACCAAGAACGTCAGCGGCGTGCGGTTTTGTCCGATTGGGGATGCGCAGGATATGCGGTGGATGAGCGTGGGATGAAGGAAGCAAGCGCTTCTTTTTTGAAAAAAAGAAGCAAAAAACTTTCTCTCTGTTCGTTGCCGAGTTCCCCGGGCAACTCGGTGCCCGTGGAATAAAGTTTTTTTGGTTCTTTTTTTCAAAAAAGAACCGCTTTCTTCCTGACTTGGAGCTTCCTGAATGGCCTGGCGGATCGGCGTAGACATTGGCGGCACTTTCACCGATCTGTGCGCGGCGGAGGAAGAAACCGGGACGGTCCGCACCCTGAAGGTGCTCTCCCGCCCCGATGCCCCGGGCGCGGACGTGGCGCTGGCGATAGCAGAGCTCTCCCGCGTCCACGGCGTCGATCTCGGCGAGGTCATCCGCTTCACCCACGGCACCACCGTGGGGGTGAACACCATCATCCAGCGCCGCGGCGCCAAGCTCGCGCTGTTCGCGACGGATGGCTTCACCGACGTGCTGGAACTCGCCCGCCTGCGCATGCCCGACGCCTATTCCCTGTTCGGCGAACGCGCCGCCCCGCTGGTGACCAAGGATTGTGCCCTGCCGATCGGCGGGCGAATGCTGGCGAACGGGCAGGAGCTGGAGCCGATCGACCGCGCCAGCGTCGCCGCCGCCGTGCGCGCGGCGCAAGCCAAGGGCTGCGCGGGGGTGGTGATCTGCCTGCTTCACGCCTGGCGCAACCCGGCGCATGAGATCGCGGTCGCGGCGCTGGTGGCCGAACTGGCGCCTGAACTATTCGTCTTCCGCTCCACCGAAATCTGGCCGGCCATCCGCGAATACGAGCGCAGCAGCACCGCGGTGCTGAACGGCTACGTGCATCCCCGCGTCTCGCTCTATCTCGAGCGCCTGGAGGCCGCGCTGGCCGAGGCCGGCGTGCCGGCACGCCCGCTCATCACCCGCTCCAATGGCGGCGTGATGGCGGCGCGCCAGGGCAAGCGGGACTGCGTGGGCATGCTGCTCTCCGGCACCGCCTGCGGCGTGATGGGCGCGGCCTTCGTCGCCGCCGAGGCCGGCGTGCGCCATGCCGCCACCCTCGATGTCGGCGGCACCAGCGCCGACGTGGCCCTGCTGCGCGACGGCCAGGCGCAATTCGCCGCCGGCGAGAATGTCGGCGGCTTCCCGCTCTTCGTGCCCTCCGTCGCCGTCTCCTCCATCGGCGCCGGCGGCGGCTCGATCGCCTCGGTCGATGCCTTCGGGATGCTGAAAGTCGGGCCGGACAGCGCCGGCTCCACCCCCGGCCCGGCTTGCTACGGCCGCGGCGGCACCCAGGCGACGCTGACGGACGCCTTCGCCGTGCGCGGCGTGCTCGGCCATGGCGCGCTCGGCTACGGCGCGGTGAAGCCGGACATGGCGTCCGCCCGCGCCGCCGTCGGCGCGATCGCCGGGAAACTCGGCCTTGGCATCGAGGAGACTGCGGAAGCCATCGCCGCGGTGGCGGTCTCGGCGATGTATCTCGAATTCTCCAAAATGTTCGCCCGCAACGCGGTTGACCTCGATGACCTCACGCTGATCGCCTTCGGAGGTGCCGGCCCGATGGTCGGCTGCCAGGTCGCCCGCGAACTCGGCGTCTCCCGCGTGCTGGTGCCACGCTCCCCCGGCGTGGTCTGCGCGCTCGGCGGGCTGGTGGCGGAAATCCGCAATGACATGGTGCGCACCGTGATGCTGCCGCTGGAGGACGAGTCGCTCGCCCCGATGCGCGAGGGCTGGGCGGCGCTCGCGGCCGCTTCGGAAGTGTGGCTCGCCGAGGTCGGCGAACCCGGCGCGGCTGGCCTGCTGCAATACTCCGCCGACATGCGCTATCGCGGCCAGTCCTACGAGATCGAGGTGCCCGTCACCGACATGAGCCTCGCCGCCCTCGCGGAGGGTTTCCACACCCAGCACCGCGCGGTGTTCGACCACGCCGACCCCGCCGCCCCCGTCGAGGTGGTCAACCTCCGCGTCGCCATCCGCGCCGGCGCCCAGAAGGTCACCAGCCCGACGCTGGCACCGGCGAGCGGCCCACCGCCATCGGAGCCCATTCGCATCTTCCTCGATGGCGCCTGGCAGGAGGTGAAACTATACCAGCGCGACGCACTGCGCCTCGGCCACGAAATCGCCGGCCCCGCCGTGGTGGCGCAGGAGGATACCACGCTGCTGCTGCCCACGGGGTCCCACGCCACGGTCCAGGCCCAGGGCCATCTGATGGTGGAGCTGTAATTATGCGCACCGATCCCGTCACCCTGCAGATCATCGCCAACCACATCCGCGCCGCCGCGGAGGGCATGGCCTACACGCTCTACCGCACTGCGCACTCAACTTTCGTCAAGGAAACCGAGGACTTTACCATCCAGGTGCTGGACGCCACCGGCAAAACCACCGCCACGCCGATGGACCTCGGCGCCACCTGGTATCCCGGCGTCGATTATGGCGAGGCGATCGCCTATATCCCGGAGATGAAGCCCGGCGACGTCTGCGCCTGCTCGGACCCCTATTCCGGCTACCTCTCCACCCATGCGCCCGATCTCCACGTCTGGCGCCCGGTGTTTCATGAGGGCGAAATCGTCGCCTTCACCTCCGGCCATATCCACAACACCGATGTCGGCGGCGCAGTGCCGGCATCGCTGTCGCGCGCGCTGACCGATGTGCAGCAGGAGGGCATCCGCCTGCCGCCGGTGCGCCTGGTCAAGGAAGGCACCATCGACCCCGAGCTGCTCGCCGTGCTGCTCACCAATGTGCGGGTGCCCGAGCAGAACCTCGGCGACCTCAAGGCCCTGCTCGGCGCCACCGCCACTGGCGAGCGGCGCATTCGCGGCATGATCGAGCGCTTCGGCATCACCCGCTTCAAGGACGGGCTGGCCGATCTGATGGACTACGCCGAGGCCCAGGCGCGCAGCGTGCTCGCCTCCATCCCCGATGGCGACTACGAGTTCACCGACTATTGCGACGAGGATCTCCCGGGCGGCGAGCCCGTCCGCCTCGCGCTGAAACTCTCCATCCGCGGCGACAGCGCCATCCTCGATTTCACCGGCACCGACCCGCAGGTCGCCGCCTCGCTGAACGTGCCGACCGGCGGGCGGGAGCGCCATACGCTGGTGCTTGTCGGCGTCTACTACGTGCTGTTCACCCTCAACAAAGGCATCACGCTGAACTACGGGCTCACCCGGCCGTTCACCTGCATCATGCCGGAGGGCACGGTGGTGAACCCGGTGTGGCCGGCCGCGGTGGGCATGCGCAGCCTCACCTGCGCCCGGCTGCGCTCCCTGGTGTTCGGCGCCTTCTGCCGCGCCGCCCCCGAGCGGATGCCGGCCGCCCCCGCCGGCTCCTCCTCCATCGTCAACGTGATGACCTCGGACGATCGCACCGGCCGACGCCTGATCGCCGCGATCAACCCCATCGTCGGCGGCGGTGGTGGCATGCCGCATCGTGACGGCACGGATGGTTCGGGCGCCGATGCCGCCTACCTCAAGAACTCGCCGATCGAGATCACCGAGGCCGAGGTGCCGATCCGCATCCTCAAATACGGCCTCGCCATGGATACCGGCGGCGCCGGCGAAACCCGCGGCGGCACCGCGACCGAGCTGATGTTCACCGTCGCCAACCCCGGCTCCATGGTCACCGCCCGCAACCGCGACCGCTGCCGCTTCCGCCCCTGGGGCACGCTCGGCGGCCAGCCCGGCATCGGCTCCACCTTTACCCTCAACCCCGGCGGCAACCGCCAGCGCGAACTCGGCAACGTCGATACCGTGAAGCTCGACCCCGGTGACGTGCTGCGCATCGTCTCCCCCGGCGGCGGCGGCCGCGGCGACCCCTTCACTCGCGATCCCTCGCATGTGCTGGCCGACGTCCGCGCCGGCTACGTCTCGGCCGCGGCGGCGGCACGCGAGTACGGGGTAGCGGTCGTCGATGACGCAGTCGACCAGACGGCAACCGCCACCCTGCGCGAAGGCCATACCCCACACGAGGGGCTCTACGCCTTCGGGCCCGAGCGCCTCGCCCATGAGGCGGTCTGGACTCAGGCAGTCTACGCCGAAATGGGCCGCGCCATGGAAGCTGCCCCCCTGCACTGGCGCGCCTTCCTCAAGAAGGCACTGTTCGAGGCGATGGGCAGCGAGGTGGTGGAAGACCCCGTGGCGAAGCTACGCGCGGCGCTGGCCGTGCTCGCCGAGCGGCATCCCGCGCTGGCCAAGGTCGCGGCCACGGCATAGGCCGCGCGCTCGACCGTTGCGCGGCGCGCGGGGTATCCTGGCGGCAACCAACCGGAGGATACCGCCTGTGACGATTTCTCGCCGCGCCCTGCTCGGCACCGCCGCTGCGGCCGCGACCGCCACCCCGCGCCTCGCCCGCGCCCAGCGCCCGCGCGTCAAGATCGCCGTGCTGAACGACCAGTCCGGCCCCTACGCCGATGACGGCGGGCCAATGGGCGTGCTCTGCGCCCGCCAGGCCGTGCAGGATTTCGGTGACCAGGGCTTCGACGTCGAAATCCTCGTCGGCGACCACCTCAACAAGCCCGATGTCGGCGCCGGCCTCGCCCGCCGCTGGATCGATACCGAAGGCGTCGACGTGGTGGTGGACGTGCCGACCTCCTCCGTCGCCCTCGCGGTCAACACGGTGTGCAAAGAGAAGGACCGCGTGTTCCTCAACTCCGGCGCCGCCACAACCGACCTCACCGGCGCCCAATGCGCCCCCACCACGGTGCATTGGACCTACGACACCTACATGCTCTCGAAGTCGACCGGCGGCGCCATGGTGGCGGCCGGCGGCGATAGCTGGTTCTTCGTCACCGCCGATTACGTGTTCGGCCAGCAGCTCGAGCGCGATACCTCCAACTTCGTGCGCCAGGCCGGCGGCAAGGTGCTCGGCGCGCGGCGCTATCCCTTCCCCGATACCACCGACTTCTCCTCGCTCCTGGTGCAGGCCCAGGCCTCCGGCGCCAAGGTGCTCGGCCTCGCCAATGCCGGCGGCGACACCATCAACTGCGTGAAACAGGCCGTCGAATTCGGTCTCACCCAGACGATGAAAATCGCCCCGCTGCTCGCCTCCATCAACACCGTGCACGCCCTCGGGCTCGAGGTGGCGCAGGGACTGAGCTTCACCGAGGCGTTCTTCTGGGACCTCAACGAGCGCACCCGCGCCTTCACCGCCCGCATCAAGCCGAAGATCCCCAAATCCTCGATGTGGACCAATCAGGTGACCACCGGCAATTACGGTGCGGTGCTGCACTACCTCAAGGCGGTCAAGGACATGGGCGTCGCCGAGGCCAAGCGCAGCGGCGCCGCCACCGTCTCGCGCATGAAGGCGATGCCGACCGACGATGATTGCTACGGCCCCGGCCGCATCCGCGAGGACGGCCGCAAGCTGCACCCGGTCTACCTGCTCCAGGCCAAGAAGCCCTCCGAAAGCTCCGGCCCGTGGGACCTCCTGAAGGTCGTCGCCACCACCCCAGCCGAGCAGGCCTTCCGCCCACTCGCCGAGGGCGGTTGCGCCTTCATCAAGGCGTAACGCGCGGCAGCCGCAACGGCAGCAGCAGAAACGCGGCCAGCCCCGAGGCGCTGGCCGCGGCAATCACCAGTCCCGCCGGCGTCAGCGCGTCCACCACCGGCGCGCTCAACGTCGGCGCCCCCGCCGTGGCCAGCAACACCGGCACGGCGATCCAGCCGAGCAGGCTCGCATAGCCAGCCGGCCCGAAAATCGCCATCGGCAAGGTGCCGCGGTTGATGGTCATCACCCCGTTGCTCATCCCGTAGAGCAGCGCAAACGCCGGCGCCGCCAGCGGCCCGCCGAACAGCAGCACCAAAAAACTCACCGGCGACAGAAACGCGGCAATCCGCGCCCGCACCAACAGATCCATCCGCTTCGTCAACGCGAACTCGATGATCCGTCCGGTCACCTGCCCCGGCCCGATCAGCGCCGAGACAAAAATCGCCCGCTCCAGGCTCAACCCCAACGCCATCAGCAACGGCAGGATGAACACCGCCACCGAGGACGTCACGAACGAGCGCAGCGTGAAAAAGCCGGACAAACACCCAAACGCCACCGCCCGAACCTGGCCCGCATCCCCCGCTGGCGCCGCCTTCGCCACCGATTCCCGCGGCAACCCCGCCGGCACCAGCGCGAACACCATCGGCATGTTCACCAGCAGCTGCACCCCGGCATAGCAGAACAACGCCGTCTGCCAGCTCGTCGCCTCCACCAGCTTCGCCCCGATCGGCCAGAAAATCGTGCTGGCAAACCCCGCCAGCAACGTCACCCCCGTGATCACCGGCGTCGCCTCGCGCCCCAGCAAACACCCGATCGTCGCGAACGCCACATCATACAGGCCGAGCGACATGCCCACCCCGATCACCAGCCACCCCGCATACCAGGAGACCAACCCGGTCGCCGAGCCCAACAGCCCCAGCCCCACCGCCGATACCGCGCAACTCGCCACCAAAATCCCGCGCCCGCCATGCCGGTCAATATGCTTGCCCACCCGCGGCGCACAAAACCCGCTGATCAACAACGCACACGAAAACGCCCCCAACAACGCCGCCCGCGATACCCCCAGACTCGCCCCCGCCGGCCCGCCAATCACCGCCGGCAAATAAAACGTCATCCCCCACGTCAACGTTTGATTAGTCCCAATCACCATCGACAACCGCCGGTTCGACGCCATGGGGTTAGGCTCCGAGGCAAAAAAGGAAGCAAGGCGGGGGCTCTGCCCCTCGACCCCGCCAAGGGCCGGGCCCTTGGAACCCTTCACTTGAAGGAATGGTTCTGAAGGGGAGAGGGGGCCTGCTCAGGCGGTTGCGACCTCCGAGTAGGCCCCCTCTCCCCTTCAGAACCCTCTTAAACGAAATGGGATCAAAGGGGCTCGGCCCCTTTGCGGGTCCAGGGCAGAGCCCTTGCCTTCCTTCCCTTTCGCCCCGAAGTCTCATCCCTTGCCGGCGCCCCAGCGGAAGAAGTCGGCGCCTTCGCGGCGGAGGAAGTTGGCGAGCACCATGCGGTGCACTTCGCTGGCGCCGTCCACCAGGCGGGCTTGGCGGGCGTAGCGGTAGATCCATTCGACCGGTGTGTCTTTGGAGTAGCCTTTGGCGCCCATGAGTTGCAGGGCGGTATCGGCGGCTTTGTGGAGTGCGTCGGCGACGACGATTTTGGCCTGGGAGACTTCCTTGCGGGCGAGGTCGCCCTGGTCGAGTTTCCAGGCGGCCTGCATGGTGAGCAGGCGGCCGATCTGGATTTCGAGCGCGGCCTGGCCGATGAGGCCTTGGACGCTTTCCTTGTCGATGAGGCGCTGGCCGAAGGAGCGGCGCTTTTCGATATGGGTGGCGGCGATTTCGAGGCAGCGCCGGGCGAGGCCGAGCCAGCGCATGCAGTGGGTGAGGCGGGCCGGGCCGAGGCGGATCTGGGTGAGGCGGAGCCCGTCGCCGACTTCCATCAGGCGGTCTTCGTCGGGGATTTCGAGCCCGTCGAATTCCAGTTCGCAGTGCCCGCCGTGTTCCTCCGGCCCCATGATGTCGATACGGCGACGGATTTTCCAGCCGGGGGTATCGGCGTGGAAAAGGAAGGCGGTGAGGCCGCGGCGCTCGTCATCGGAGGTGCGGGCCATCAGGATGAAGTGCTTGGCCGCCTCGGCGCCGGTGATGAACCATTTGCGGCCGTGGATTTTCCAGCCGGTATTGGTGCGTGTGGCGGTGGTGTAGGTGAGCGAGGGGTCGGAGCCGCAGCCTTCGCCGTCCTCGTCCATCGGCTCGGTCATGATGAAGCCGGACTGCACGCGGCCGTCGATGATCGGCTGCAGCCATTTCTCCTTCTGCGCCGGCGTCGCCACCTGGTTCAGCACGCGCATATTGCCGTCATCGGGCGCGGCGGCGAGGAAGACCACGGGGCCGAAGATGGAGCGGTTCATCTCCTCATAGCAGGGCGCGATGCCCGCCATGTTGATGCCCATGCCGCCGCGTTCCTTCGGCAGGTTGAGCGCCCAGATTCCGGCGGCGCGGGCCTCGGCGCGCAAGGTCTGGAGGAGATCCATGCGGATGTTCTCATGCGCGTCGTAATTGGCCCGATCGGCCTCGAGCGGGATCAGCCGCTCATTGACGAAGCTGCGAATGCGGCCGCACAGGGCCTCGATGTCGGGCGAAAGGGCGAAATCCACGATAAAGGCTCCGGTCTGCTGACGTTTCCGCCCCCATTCTCGCGCGCCCCGCGCCGAAGCGCCAGACGTTGTCGCTGCCGGGGTGCGTGGGTAAGGTTGCGCGGCACAAACGAAAGGGCGAACCATGCTGCGAACCCTCCTGCGCCCCATCGTCCGGCTGCATCGCTGGCTCGAGCAGCACGTCGGCATGCCCTATCGGCTGCTGATCACCGTCGGATTGCTGATCTCTATGCCCCACACCATCTCCGGCCTGGCCACCGGCGGCTGGCACTCCTCCGGCATCCTGTCGCTCATCCTCCAGGCCGCCCTCTTCCTCGATACCGCTTCCTCGCTCGAACAACGCTTCGAGCGGCGGGATGCGCGCAGGAAGCAAGGAAGCGCTTCTTTTTGAAAAAAGAAGCAAAAACTTTTTATCCGTTCGTTGCCGAGTTCCCCGGGCGACTCCGTACCCGTGGAATAAAAGTTTTTTGTTTCTTTTTTTCAAAAAAGAATGCGCTTTCTCTTTCTGTGCAGGCACAATCATGATCCACGGCAAGCCCGAAATCTACCTCGCCGGCCCCGAGGTCTTCCTCCCCGATCCGCTCGCCCGGGCCGCCGAGTTGAAGGTGATTTGCGCGCGGTTGGGCGCCATCGGCCGTTTTCCGATGGACAACCAGGCCAACGTCGCCGACCCCGACCCAGAGCGCATGGCCGCCAACATCTGCTCCGCCGACGAGGCGCTGGTAGCGGCCTGTGATGCCATCGTCGCCAATATGACGCCGTTTCGCGGCCCGTCGATGGACGCCGGCACCTGCTACGAAATGGGACTCGCCAAGGGCCTCGGCAAACTCGTGGTTGGCTGGACCGCGGACCAGCGGCGCTGGCAGGACAAGGTGGCGCTGGTCTCACCGCTGACGCCCGATGGCGACTGGTTCCGCGATGCCGAGGGGAATTTGTGCCGGGATTTCGGGTTGATTGATAATCTGATGATGGTGAAGGGCGCCGACGCCGTGTTCACCACGTTCGAGGCCGCGATTGAGTTCGTCGTGAAAAAGCTAGGGGGACGCGACACCGCCAACGGATAAAAAGTTTTTGCTTATTTTTTCAAAAAGAAGCGCTTCCTACCCCGCACTCCTCGCCTGCCCAAGATACATCTCCACAATCCGCGGATCCGCCGCCAGCGTTGCGCTGTCGCCCGTGAGCGTGACGCGCCCGGTCTCCAGCACGAAGGCGTGGTCGGCCACTTGCAAGGCGGCGCGGGCGTTCTGTTCGATCAGCAGGATGGCGACGCCGGTGCGGCGCAGGGCGGTAATGGTGTGGAAGATGTCGCGCACGATGCGGGGCGCGAGGCCGAGCGAGGGCTCGTCGAGCATCAGCAGCCGGGGCTTGGCCATCAGGGCGCGGCCCATCGCCAGCATCTGCCGCTCGCCGCCGGAGAGGGTGCCGGCATCCTGGGCGCGGCGTTCCTTGAGGCGGGGGAACAGGTCGTAGATTTCCGCCAGCGCCGCCTCCATCGCCGCGCGGCCCTGGCCGCGGAAGCGATAGAAGCCGAGGCGGAGATTATCCTCCACGCTCATGGAGGCGAACAGCTCGCGCTTTTCCGGCACCAGCGACATGCCGGCCTGCACCCGCTCGGAGACGTCCGAGGTGCCGAGCGCCGCGCCGTCGAACGCGATGGTGCCGCTGGCCGGCAGGATGCCCATGATCGCGTTCAGCAGGGTGGATTTACCGGCGCCGTTCGGGCCGATCACGGTGACGATCTGCCCGGCGGCGACGCTGAGCGACACGCCCTCGATGGCGGGGATGCCGCCATAGGCGACTGCGAGGTCGGTGATTTCGAGCAGGCTCATTCGACGCTGCCGAGATAGGCTTCAATGACGCGCGGATCGGCGCGCACCGCGTCCGGCGGGCCGTCGGCCAGCTTGGTGCCGAAATCCATCACCACCAGGCGGTCGACCAGGCCCATGACGAACTCCATGTCATGCTCCACCAGCAGGATCGTCACCCCCTCGTCGCGCAGGCGGCGCAAAAGGGTGGAGAGCTCCGCCTTCTCGTTGTGGCGCAGCCCGGCGGCGGGCTCGTCGAGCAGGAGCAGCACCGGGTCGAGGCAGAGCGCGCGGGCGATTTCGACGATGCGCTGCTGGCCGAGAGCCAGCGAGGTTGCCGGCCGGTCGGCGGCGTCGGCCAGGCCGACGCGTGCGAGCTGCCGCGCCGCCTCGGCGTAGAGGCGGGCATCCTCGGCGCGGTCGAGCCGCAGCAGGCCGGCCAGCGGCGAGGCATGGCCGCGCAGATGGGCGCCGATGGCGACGTTCTCGATCACCGACATGGTCGGCACCAGCTTCACGTGCTGGAAGGTGCGCGCGATGCCCTGGGCGGCGACATGGCGGGCCGGGCGGCCGGTGAGGTCCCCGCCGCGGAAGCGCACGATGCCGCCGCTGGGGGTATCGACGCCGGTGATGAGGTTGAAGGTGGTGCTTTTGCCGGCGCCGTTGGGTCCGATCAGGCCGAGGATTTCGCCGGCCTTCAGCGTGAAGTCGATATCGTTGACCGCGACCAGCCCGCCGAAATTGCGCCGCAGCCGCACCACCTCCAGCAGCGTGCTGCCGCGTTCCGGCATGGTTTGGGCCGCGAGGCGCGGGGCATCGGCCTGGATGGCGCGCCGGCGCGGGCGGAAGCGGGCGATCAGCGGCCACAGCCCGTCCGGCGCCCATTGCAGCACGGCGATCAGCAGCATGCCGAAGACGATCGATTCGTAGTTTCCGCGCGCGCCGAACAGCTTGGGCAGGATATCCTGCAGCCGGTCGTTCACCAGCGTGACCAGCGCGGCACCGAGCAGGGCGCCAGGGATATGCGCGGCGCCGCCGATGACGGCCATGAGCAGATACTGGATCGACTGGTAGAAGCCGAAGGGCGTCGGGTTCACGCTGCGCTGCATGTGCACGTAGAGCCAGCCGGCGAAGCCCGCGAGCACGGCGGAATAGACGAAGGCGAGCAGGCGGGTGCGCGCGGTATCCACGCCGAAGCTCGCCGCCGCCACCGCGCCGCCCTTCAGAGCGCGGATGGCGCGGCCGGCCCGGCTGTCGAGCAGGTTCATCGTCGCCAGCGCCGCCAGCAGCACGCCGAGCCAGATCACGGTGAAACTCATCCGCGCGTCGAGCAGGCGGTAGCCGGCCACCTCCAGCGGCGGGATGCCGGAAATCCCGTCATTGCGGCCGACCAGATCGAGATTGGCGAAGGTGTAGTAGAGGCCGACGCTCCAGGCGATGGTGCCGAGCGCGAGGTAGTGGCCGGAGAGGCGCACCGTCACCGCGCCGATCAGCGTGGCGCCGGCCGCCGTCACCAGCAGCCCGGCGGGCAGGCCGAGCCAGGGCGAGAGGTCGTAGTATTTGCTCATGATCGCGGTGGTGTAGGCGCCGAGGCCGAGCAGGGTGGCCTGACCGAAAGAGGTCATGCCGCCGATGCCGGTCAGCACCACCAGGCCGATCGCCACGATGGCGGCGATGCCGGTATAGTTCAGCAGCGTCACCCAGAAGGCCGGCATGCCGGGGATCCACGGCACCAGGCCAGCGAGCGCGATGCAGGCGAGGGGCCAGAGCTTGGCGAGGCCGGGGCGGGTCACTCCTCATCCTCCCCATTTCCGTGCCGCAGGGAGCGCCATAGCAGCACCGGGATGATGGCGGTGAAGACGATCACCTCCTTGAAGGCGCTGGCCCAGAAGGAGGAGAAACTCTCCGCCACCCCCACCAGCAGTGCGGCCAGCACCGCCCCGGGATAGGAGCCGAGCCCGCCGATGATGGCGGCCGTGAAGCCACGCAGCCCGATCATGAAGCCGCCATCGTAGTAGACGGTGGTGAGCGGCACGATCAGCACGCCCGAGAGTGCGCCGATGAAGCCGGCGAGCCCGAAGGCCAGCACGCCGGCCTGCGCGGTGGGGATGCCGACGAGGCGGGCGCCGAGCCGGTTCACCGCGGTGGCCCGCAGCGCCTTGCCGGTCAGCGTCTTCTCGAAGAAGGCGTAGAGGCCGAGCATCAGCGCGAGGGTGAGGCCGAGGATCCAGATCGCCTGGCCCGGGATCATCAGCGGCCCGGCGAGGATCATCGCGTCCGAGAAGGGGGGCGCGCGGAAGCCTTCCGGGCCGAAGAACACCAGCCCGAGCCCGGTGAGTGCGAGATGCAGCGCCACCGCGGTGATCAGCAAAGTGAGCACCGAGGCATTGCCGAGCGGCTGGAAGGCGATGCGGTAGAGATAGGGCGCCATCGGGGTGACGATCGCCACCGCCAGCAGCACCTCCACCACGATGCCCGCCCGGCGCGGTGCCAGCACCAGCGTGGCGGCGATGATGGCGGCCGGCAGCGCCAGGGTGAACAGCGCGTGGCGCAGCAAGGCGCCCCCGCGCATCCGCCGGCGCTCCTGCCACAACCCGCCGGCGAAAGCGGCGAGACCGAGCCCGCCGAGCAGCCAGATCGCGCCCGGCGTCTGGCCGGTGGCGAGCGCGGCGTAGGTGAGGCCGCCAAAGGCGACGAACTCGCCCTGCGCCACCAGGATCACCCGCGTCACCGCGAAGACCAGCACCAAAGAGAGCGCCAGCAGCGCGTAGATGGCACCGTTGACCACCCCGTCCTGCACCAGGATGAGGAAGATCGACAGATCCATCAGACGATGGTTCCGGTGGCGACGGGGCGAGTGGCGCGGAAGCTCAGGGCAGCAGCTTCCAGGCGCCGCCCTCGATGGTGACCATCACGCGGGCGCGGCTGTCAAAGCCGTTATGGTCCTCGGCGGTCATGTTGGCGATGCCGTGGGTCATCACCACGTTCTTCTGCGCCTCCATGGAATCGCGCAGCGCGGCGCGGAACTCGGCGCTCCCCGGCTTGCCCTTGGCGAGCGCGCCCGGCACCGCGGCGGTGAGCAGGATCGCGGCGTCATAGGCGTGGGCGCCGAAGGTGGCGACGGAGCCGGCGCCGTTGGCCGCCTCATAGGCCTTCACGTATTCCAGCGCCTTGGCCTTGATCGGGTTGCTGTCGGGCAGTTGGGCGGAGACCAGGATGGGGCCGGCCGGCAGGATGGTGCCCTCGACGTCCTTCCCGCCGACGCGGAGGAAGTCGTTATTCGCGACCCCGTGCGTCTGGTAGTATTTGCCGGCATAGGCGCGCTCATGCAGCGTTTTCTGCGGCAGGGCGGCGGGGGTGCCGGAGCCGGCGATCAGCACCGCATCGGGCTTGGCCGCCACCAGCTTCAGCACCTGGCCGGTCACCGAGGTATCGGCGCGGGCGAAGCGCTCATTGGCGACGATGGTGATGTTCTTTTCGGCGGCCGCGCGGGTGAATTCCTTGGCCCAGCCATCGCCATAGGCGTCATTGAAGCCGATGAAGCCGACCGTCTTCACGCCGCTGGCCGCCATGTGGCCGGCGATGGCGTCGGCCATCAAATTGTCGTTCTGCGGCACCTTGAACACCCAGCGCTTCGTCGCATCCATCGGTTGGATGATGGAGGCGGAGGCGGAGAGCGAGATCATCGGCACCTTGGTCTCGGCGGCGACGTTGATCATGGCGAGAGAGGCGGGGGTGGTGGAGGTGCCGATGATGATGTCGGCCTTCTCCTCCTCGATCAGCTTGCGCATGTTGGCGACCGCCCTGGTGCTGTCGGCGCCGTCATCGAGCACGGTGTAGGTGACCTGCTGGCCGGCGATCTCCTTGGGCAGCAGCGCGATGGAATTGCGCTGCGGCACGCCGAGCGAGGCGGCCGGGCCGGTGGTGGAAATGGTGACGCCGACGCGGATGGTATCGGCGAACGCCGGTGCGGCGAGGCCAAACACGACGGCGGCGGCAAGAATGGCTGATGTCCTGGACATGCGGCTCTCCCCTGGGTTCTTTGGGCTGGTGTAGTGTTGCGCGACAAACTCTGTCAATGAAACGGCAGGGAACGCCAACCGGGAGCTTGCATGACCCGCCGTACCACCGCCGAAGCGACCGTGGATGCCCTGGTGGCGCACGGGATCGACACGCTCTACGCCCTGCCCGGCGTGCACAATGACTTTCTGTTCGATGCGGTGGCGCAGTCCGGCGGGCGGATGCGGGCGCTGCATCCGCGCCATGAGCAGACCTCCGCCTATATGGCGCTCGGCGCGGCGTTGGCCACCGGCCGCCCGCAGGTCTGCGCGGCGGTGCCGGGGCCGGGCGTGCTGAACACCACCGCCGCTTTGCTGACCGCCTATGGCACCAACGCCCCAGTGCTGCTGCTGGCCGGGCAGATTCCGACGGACGCGATCGACAAGGGCTGGGGGCATTTGCATGAGCTGCCGGATCAGCTTGGCCTGCTGCGCCACATGACGAAATTCGCCGCCCGCATCCCCTCCGCCGCCGATGCGCCGGGCCTGGTGGCGGAGGCGATCCGCCAGTCGCTCTCCGGCCGGCCGCGCCCGGTGGCGCTGGAATGCGCGATCGACACCTGGGGGCGGCCGGGCATGGCGCGCGACGTGGCGCCGCTTCCGATCGTGCATCCCGAGATCGACGCGGCGACGATCGAGGCGGCCGTGAAGCTGCTCGCCGCCGCCGAACGCCCGCTGATCATCGCCGGCGGCGGGGCGCTGGAGGCTTCGGCCGCGCTGCTGGCGGTGGCCGAGCGGCTGCAGGCCCCGGTGCTGACCTACCGGCGCGGCCGCGGGGTGATCCCGACGACGCATCCACTCGCCGTCTCCCTGCCGGTCGGCCATCGCCTGTGGAAGGACGCGGATGCCGTGCTGTGCGTCGGCTCGCGCATGCATTTCGCCCAGTCCAACTGGGGCACTGACGCGGCGATGAAGATCATCCGCCTCGATATCGACGCCGAGGAGCATAACCGCTTCCGCCGCCCGGATGTCGCGATCCACGCCGATGCCGCCGGAGGGCTCGCCGCCCTGCTGGCCGCGCTGCCGGCCACCCCGCGCCCGGCGCGCGCCGATGTCGCGGCCGCCCAGGCCTGGTTTGTCGAGCGCCTCACGCGGCAGGAGCCGCAGATGGGCTATCTGCGCGCCATCCGCGCCGCCTTGCCGGATGACGGTATCGTGGTGGAGGACGTCACCCAGGTCGGCTTCGTCGGCCGCCTCGCCTATGAGGTCGCGGCGCCCCGGCACTACATCTCGCCGGGTTACCAGGACAATCTCGGCTGGGGCTACGGCACCGCGCTCGGCGTGCAGGCGGCGCTGCCCGATCGCGCGGTGGTGGCGATCTCAGGCGATGGCGGCTTCATGTATCAGGCCGCCGAGCTCGCCACCGCCATGCGCCACCATCTGCCCGTGGTCGCCGTGGTGTTCGATGACGGGGCGTTCGGCAACGTGAAGCGCATCCAGGCCGAGCGCTTCGGCAACCGGCTGATTGCCTATGACCTCGCCAACCCCGATTTCCACGATTTCGCCCGCAGCTTCGGCATGAACGCCTGGCGGGTGGGCGAGCCGTCGGAGATGCAGGGGGCGCTGGAGGCGGCGCTCGCCACACGGGCGCCCGCGCTGATCCACGTGAAAGCCGGAGACATGCCGAGCCCGTGGGATATGCTGGCCATGCCGCGGGTGCGCGGATTTGACGAAGCCTGGCGCCCCAGCTTGCCCTGAGTTCTTTCCACCAAGAGGAGACCATCCATGAACCGTCGCGACATCAACGCCCCCGACGCCCCGGCCCCGGCCGGCGCCTATACCCAGGCCGTCGAGGTCTCGGGCGTCACCCGCACCCTCTATGTCAGCGGCCAGGTGCCGGCCGGGCTCGACGGCAAGGTGCCGGACGATCTCGCCAGCCAGTGCCGCCTCGCCTGGGCGAACGTGGAGGCGCAGCTGCGCGCCGCCGGCATGTCGCTCGACAACATCGTGAAGATCGTCACCATCCTGCCCGACCATGCCAGCCTCGGCGAAAGCCGCAAGGTGCGCATGGATGTGCTGGGGGACCGCAAGCCGGCCAGCACGCTGATCGTCGGCGGTCTGGCGAGCCCGGCCTGGAAGATCGAGATCGAAGTGATCGCCTGCGCGTGACGGCGGCGTTGCTTTTGCGGGGGGGGGGGGCGTAGGCTGACGATGTAGAGCCGGAACGGAGAGCGGATTTGGCGACCTATAGTTGGAACGGCGGCTCCGGCGTCTGGACCGTGGCATCGAACTGGACGGTCGGCGGCATTCCGGCGACCGTCAGCCCCGGCGGCTCCGATGACGTGGTGATCGCCGCGGCTGGTGCCTACACGATTTCGCTCGGCACCGCGTCGGCCGCCTCCCTCACGCTGACCGATCCGGCCGCTACCGTGGTGATCGGCGGCGGCTTGACCGTGCAGGGCAGCCTGACCAATGCCGGCACGATCAAGCTCGCGACCGGCGCGACGCTGGCGGACCAGGGGCAAAGCGGCGCATTTTTTACCAATAGCGGCAGCATTGTCGTCGGCAACGGCGGTTCGCTGACGATCACCTCGGCCGCGACCACGGCTGGGCTGGGCACGCTGGTGAACAACGGCGGCAACATGGCGTTGACGCTGTTGCTGGATAACACCGGCGCGGTGTTCGTGCCGCCGGATGTGGGCTATTACGGCTGGATCGCGGGTACCGTCTTTCATGGCGTGATTTCGGCCGGCGCGGGAGCGACGTTCGGCAATATCCTCAACTCCGGCGTGCAGCTCGTCGGCGTGACCGTCGACGGCGGGCTGTATCTCCAAGGCGCCAACGGCAACATCACCGGCGGCATTACCCTGCACCAGGCGGACGGCACTGGCGCTGGTGGCCTGACGGTGCATGGGCTTCTGAACATTCTTGACGCCGAGAGCCTGGACAACGGCACAATCACACTCACCACATACAGCTCGCTCAACGTATGGAACGGCGTGACGTTCGGTCCCGGCTTTACGCTGAAGAGCCCGGAGGGCGGCTATGTCACCGCCCTGTCCGGCGCCGGCGGCGTGGTGAACCAGGGCACGATCAGCGCACAGCAACCGCTCGCCATCACCACGGCGTCACTCACCAATTCCGGTCTGATCGCGACCGGCACCAACTTCATCTTCACCGGGATATTTTCGCAGCCCGGACCATCGCTGACGACCTTCAACACCGCCGATGGGATCGTCACCAACAACGGCATCGTGCTGTCCGGCGGCGGGGACGTGGTGTTTCGCGGCTCCGTGCTCGGCAATGGCACCATCGCGGTTTCCGCTAATGGCACGATCAACGGCGGCATCGAGATGACCGGCTTCTATGACCAGCAGGTCTTCGCGTTTCTCGACAACAGCGCGAGCCTGCTGAAGTTCGACGCACCGTCCGGCTACAACGCGGTGCTGGGCTTCCGTCCCGGCAACACCATTGAGCTGGTCGGCACCCCGGCCACGGTGAGTTTCAGCAACACTGTCCTGACGTTCCATAGCGGCACCACGACCATCGGTGGCTTCGTGCTGCCCGATGTGGCGCCCGGCTGGTCCTTCCAGGCGACCACCGATGCCTTCGCCAATACGTTCATCACTGAAATCCCCTGCTTCGCCGCCGGCACAAGGCTTGCCACGGCGGAGGGCGACATTGCGGTGGAGGACCTGCGCGTTGGTGACATCCTGCGCACCGCCACCGGCGGGCTGGCCCCGGTGCGCTGGATCGGCCGCCGCACCGTCGACTGCGCCCGCCACCCAAGGCCGTGGGACGTGCTGCCCGTTCGCGTCGCCGCCGATGCCTTCGCGCCGGGGCAGCCCCACCGCGACCTTTGGCTGAGCCCGGACCACGCGGTGTTCCACGCCGGCCACCTCATCCCCGTGCGCTATCTGCTCAATGGCCGCACGATCCGGCAGGTCGAGGTTCCCAGCGTCACCTACTTCCATGTCGAGCTTCCCGTGCATGATATCGTGCTGGCCGAGGGGCTCGCCTGCGAATCCTATCTCGACACCGGCAACCGCGCGGCCTTCGCTGGCCCGGTCACCCAGCTTCACCCCGATTTCGCCCGCGCCACCTGGCACCGCGATGCCTGCGCGCCCCTGGTCACCGACGGCCCGCGCCGCGCCGCCGCTCGCCGCCATTTGCTGGATCGCGCGGAACGCCTCGGCCATGACATCACGGATGAACCCGGGCTCGTCGTCACCGCCGGCCCTCGCGTTCTCGCCGCCGGGGGGGCGGGCCGGACATGGCGGCTGAACCTGCCTGAGGGTGCGGAGGTGCACCTGCGCTCGCGCCATTTCGTGCCCGCCCATATGCGCCCCGCAGAGGACGACACCCGCCGCCTCGGCGTCGCCGTCACCAATCTGTGCTTCGACGGTGTGGCGCTCTCCGCTGATCATCCCGCTTTTGGCCGCGGCTGGCACGCAAGCGAGCCCGAGTGGCGCTGGACTGACGGCGATGCGTGCCTGCATTTCAGTCAGCCGGGCGAACTGTGTTTCGATGTGGTTTTGCATGGGACGTACTGGGCTGAAGAAAGGCAAGGGAAGGATGTTCTTTTTGTGAACAAAAAGAACCAAAAAGACTTTTTATCCGTTTGCCGCGCGGCTTCCCCGGGAGACTCCGCGGCAAGCGGATAAAAGTTTTTTGCTTCTTTTTTTCAAAAAAGAAGCCCTTCCCTCCCTCGCCTTCCCACCCGCGCCGACCTTGCGTAGTCTCCCGCCGACGAACACGGAGACCTGACCATGAGCGCGCGCTACCGCATCGGCTTCGACATCGGCGGCACTTTCACCGATTTCATCCTGCTCGATGCCGAGCGCCAGGATATCCGGCTGCATAAATGCCTCACCACCCCCGCCGATCCCTCGGTGGGGGCGCTGGAGGGGTTGGGCGAGATCGTCGCCGCCGCCGGGCTTTCGCTGGCGGATATCGGGGAGATCGTGCACGGCACCACGCTGGTCACCAACGCGCTGATCGAGCGCAAGGGGGCGAAGCTCGGCCTGCTCACCACCCAGGGCTTCCGCGACATCCTGGAGATGGGCACCGAGCAGCGCTACGACATCTACGACCTGTTCCTGCAATACCCGGACCCGCTGGTCCCCCGGCGCCGGCGCCTGGAAATCCCGGAGCGGCTGGATCGTGACGGGCTGGTGGTGACCGAGATCGACCTCGACGCGGTGCGTGCGGCGGCCAAGGCGCTGGTGGATGATGGGGTGGAGGCGATCGCGGTCGGCTTCCTGCACGCCTATCGGAACCCCGCCCATGAGCGCGCCGCCGGGCAGGCGATCCGCGCGTTGTATCCGGAGATCGCGATCTCGCTGTCGTCGGACGTGGTGGCGGAGCTGTGGGAATATCAGCGCATCGCCACCACCTGCGCCAACGCCTTCGTGCAGCCGCTGATGGACCGCTATGTGAAGCGGCTGGAGCGTGAGCTGTGGCAGCGCGGGTTCCGTGGTGCGCTCTATCTGATGCACTCGGCCGGCGGCCTGGTGTCGCCCGATACGGCGCGCGCCTTCCCGATCCGGCTGCTGGAATCCGGCCCCGCCGGCGGCGGACTGGCGACCGCTTATTTCGGCAAGCTCGCCGGCAAGTCCGACGTGATTTCCTTCGACATGGGCGGCACCACCGCCAAGGCGTGCCTGATCGAGAACGGCGCTGCCGCGGTGGCGGCGGAGATGGAGGCGGCGCGGGTGCATCGCTTCAAGAAGGGCTCGGGCCTGCCGATCAAGGCGCCGGTGATCGACATGATCGAGATTGGCGCCGGCGGCGGCTCGCTCGCCAGCGTCGATGAGGTCGGCCTGCTGCGCGTCGGCCCGCATTCGGCCGGTGCTGACCCGGGGCCGGCCTGCTACGGCCGCGGCGGCACTCAGCCGACGGTGACGGATGCCAACCTGATCCTCGGCTACTACGATCCCGGCTTCTTCCTCGGCGGCCGCATGTCGCTCGACGTGGGGGCGGCGAAGGCCGCGCTGGAAGGGGTTGGCGGCAAGATCGGGCTTGATGCGGTGCAGACGGCCTGGGGCATCCATCGGGTGGTGACCGAGAGCATGGCCGCGGCGGCGCGCATCCATATCGTTGAGAAGGGCCGCGATCCGCGCGCCTATGCCATGGTCGGCTTCGGCGGCGCCGGGCCGGCGCATGCGGCGGGGGTGGCGCGCATCCTCGGCGTGCGCGAGCTGCTGATCCCGCCCGCTTCCGGCGCCGCCTCGGCGCTCGGCTTTCTCGCCGCGCCGCTTTCGTTCGAGCAGGTGCAGTCCAACCCGCTGCGGCTCGATGACCCCACGGCGGCCGAGCGGATCGACGCGGTGCTGCGCGAGGTGGAGGCGGCGACTCAGGCGCGCATCACCGAGGCCGGCATCGCGGCGGCGGAGGTGGTGACCGAGCGTTCCGCCGATATGCGGCTGTTCGGCCAGTTGCACGAGATCAACGTCAGGCTGCCGGAGGGTGAGATCACTCAGGCCAGCATGGCCGCGATCCGCGCCGAATTCGCCCGCGCCTATGCCGAGCGCTACACCTCGGTCTATGAGGGCATGGCGGTGCAGCTGGTGTCCATCCGCATCCGTTGCCGCGGGCCGATCCCCGAGCTCACACTCGCCCAGGCGGAGGCCGCCGCCACCGGCGCGGCGAAGAAGGGCAGCCGTCAGGCATTCTTCGGCGACGGGTTCGTCGATACTCCGGTGTACGACCGCTACGCGCTGGGCGCCGGCGCGGAAATCGCCGGCCCCGCCATCATCGAGGAGCGCGAGGCCACCACCATCCTCGCGCCGGGCGACCGGATGACGGTGGATGGCACCGGCACCATGCGCATCGCGATCGCCGTCACCGAGGCCGCCGCCGCCCGCATCACGCCGGCCACCCCGCTCACCGAGGCGCGCGCGCTGATCGAGAGCGATCCGGTGTCGCTCGAAATCATGTGGGCGCGGCTGATCACCGTGGTGGAGGAGATGTGGCACACCATCGTGCGCACCGCCTTCTCGCTGATCGTCTCCGAGGCGCAGGATTTCGCCACCGACCTGCTGGACCCCGATGGCGAGAGCCTGGCCCATTCGCCGCGTGCCATGCCGGTCTTCAACCTCACCGTGCCCATCGCGGTGAAGGCGCTTTTGAAGAAATACCCGGCCGAGACCCTCAAGCCCGGCGACGTGCTGATCACCAATGATCCCTGGCTCTGCGCCGGGCATTTGTTCGATATCGCCGTCGTCACCCCCGTGTTCCGCGATGGGCTTGTGGTGGCGCTGACCGCGACGGTCGGCCATGTCGGCGATATCGGCGGCACCAAGGATAGTCTGCGGGCGCGCGAGATCTATGACGAGGGCTTCCAGATCCCGCCGATGAAGCTCTATTCGGCCGGTGAGCCCAACGAGACGCTGCTCACCTTGCTGCACGAGAACGTGCGCAAGGCCGACGAGGTGCTAGGGGACCTGCATTCCTTCGTCGCCGCCAACCAGCTCGGCGCCGACCGGCTGCTGGAGTTCATGAACGATTACGGCATGCATGATCTGCGGGCGCTGGCCGCCGTGGTGCAGGACCGTTCGGAGCAGGCGATGCGCGAGGCCATCCGCGCGCTGCCGGATGGCACGTATGAGAGCGAGATCTTCAACAACCCGCTCGGCACCCAGCTGCGCTACCCGGTGAAGGTGACGGTGGCCGGCGACACGATCGAGGTGGATTTCGCGGGCGCGCCGCCGCAGCAGGTGCAGGGCGGGCTCAACTGCACCTTCACCTATACCGCGGCGCACACGACCTATCCGCTGAAATGCATCCTCTCGCCGCAGATCCGCAGCAATGCCGGCTGCTATCGGCCCTTCACGGTGAAGGCGCCCGCCGGCTCCATCCTCAACTGCGACCGGCCGGTGGCGGTGAACCTGCGGACGCGGACCGGCTGGTATATCGCCCCGAACATCTTCCGCGCGTTGTCGGAGGCGGCGCCGAACCAGGTGCAGGCGGCTACAGGTCTGCCACATGCCGTCAACATCTATGGGCGCGATGCCGACGGGCACACCTATGCCGACCATTTCTTCATGGGCGGCGGCCAGGGCGCCTGTTCGCGCTCGGACGGAAAGTCGGCCCTGCTCTACCCCACGTCAGCCGCGAACACCTCGATCGAGCTGATGGAAACCCGTGCCCCGGTATTGGTGCTGGAGAAGACGCTGGTCACCGACAGCGGCGGGCCAGGCCGCCAGCGCGGCGGCATGGGGGTGCGCACCAGCTTGCGCAAACTGCATGACGACGGGCGGCCGACCCTGTTCTCCGTCTACCCCGAGGGCGTCGGCATCACCAATGAGGGCCTGTTCGGCGGCCGTCATGGCGGCGGCGTGCATGGCGTGGTGAAGGACCTTGCCGGAATTGTGGTGCATGACTGCGGCACCGGCGAGCTCGTCAGCATCGATCGTGCCGATCGTATCGTCGAGGTGCAGCTCGCCGGCGGGTCCGGCTACGGCGATCCGCGGCAGCGCCGGCGCGAGCGGTTGGACAATGACGTCGCCGACGGCTACGTCAGCGCGCAGGCGGCCGCAATGGCCTATGGCGGCGGGGCGGCGGCGGCGGATGCAGCGGAGTAGGCGGATGTTGCGCGCGAAAAGGGTTGCAACCACGGGCGGGCATGGCCACCATCCCACCCATGCCTGACTTCATCCGCCAGATCCCCGAAGGCGATAATCGCGAGCGGAGCGTTTGCCGCGATTGCGGCCATATCGACTACCAGAACCCCAAAATCGTGGTCGGCGCCGTCGTCGCTCATGAGGGCCGCGTGCTGCTGTGCAAGCGCGCGATCGAACCGCGCCGCGGCTACTGGACGCTGCCCGCCGGCTATATGGAGCTCGGCGAAACCACCGAGGAGGGCGCCGCCCGCGAGGTGATGGAGGAGGCCGAGGCCGATATCACCCTCGAAGGCATGCTCGCCGTCTACTCCATCAGCCGCATCGGCCAGGTGCAGTTGATCTACCGCGCCCGCTTCGCCGACCCTGCCAACCCCAGCTTCGCCGCCGGGCCGGAGAGCGAGGATGTGCGGCTGTTCGACTGGGACGAAATCCCGTGGGACGAGATCGCCTTCCCTACCGTGCGCTGGTCGCTCGACACCTGGCGCGCCAACCCGACCGGCCCACTTGGCGCCCCGTCCGGCAATCCGGCGGAGGATCCGCGTGGCCAAAAAAGGGCACAATCCCGCGTAGAATAGGCGCCATGTCGCCTTTCCGCCGCCTGCTTCTGCTCCTCAGCCTGCTGCCCGCAACGGCCGCGGGGCAGACCTACCTGCCCGGCAAAATGCAGCTGTTCGGGCCACCCTCGCCCCCTCCGCTCCGCTTCGAACCCGCCCCGGTGCCGAGCCAGGACGTCACCATCCCCAAGCCCGCACCCCCGGCGCCCGGGGAGCCGGAATTCTCCGCCGGCTTCGCCAACCCCACGCTGCCGCTCCGCAGCGGCTCCGGCTACGCGCCCGGCTCGAACTTCAACGAAGAGATGTTGCGCAAAAACCGCCCCGGCCCCAGCGTCACCCCCGGCTTCGCCATCACCGTGCCGCTCGACAAATAGCCGCCTCACAGCCCCACCAGCCCGCGGGCGAACTCCCGCGCATCGAACGGCCGCAAATCCCCGGCCTGCTCGCCCACCCCCACCGCATGCACCGGCAGCGCGAACTCCTCCGCCAGCGCCACTACGATGCCGCCCCGCGCACTACCATCGAGCTTGGTGACCACCAGGCCGGTCACGTCCACCATCTCCTTGAACACCCGCACCTGTTGCACCGCGTTTTGACCGGTGGTGGCGTCGAGCACCAGCAGCACCGAGTGCGGTGCCGTCACGTCCTGCTTCTTCAGCACGCGGATGATCTTGCGCAGCTCCTCCATCAGCGCCGCCTTGTTGTGCAGCCGCCCGGCGGTATCCACCAGCAGGATGTCAGACCCCGCCGCCTTCGCCTTGCTCAACCCATCGAACGCGAGCCCCGCCGCATCCGAGTTGGCCGGCGCCGAGATCACCGGCGCCCCGGTCCGCTGCCCCCAGATCTGCAACTGCTCCACCGCCGCCGCGCGGAACGTGTCGCCCGCCACCAGCATCGGCTTCAACCCCTGCTCGCCATAGCTCTGCGCGAGCTTGCCGATCGTCGTCGTCTTGCCCGTCCCGTTCACGCCGACCACGAGCACCACATGCGGCTTCAGCGCCCGATCGATCTCCAGCGGCCGAGCCACCGGGGCGAGAATCGCGGCGATCTCCTCGGCCAGCGCCTGCTTGATCTCGTCCTCCCCCACCTCCTTGCCGAAGCGGGTGCGGCGGAAACTCGCGATGACCTGGCCGGCCACCGCCGTGCCGAGATCGGCGGAAATCAGCAGCTCCTCCAGCTCCTCCAGCGCCGCGTCATCCAGCTTGCGCTTGGTGAACACGGCGGTGATCCCGCTCGCCAGCTTTTCGGTGCTGCGCGCGAGCCCCTGCTTGAGACGGGAGAAAAATGCGCCGATGGCCATCAGGCGGGCTCCGCGATCAGGGTGTCGTCATTGGCCGCGGTGATGCGGGCGGCGAACAGGCTGCCCGGCGTGCCCGTCACCTTGATCGGCGAGAAATGCTCGGTGTGCCCGCCGCTCTCGGTCTCCGCCAGAACCATGGCGACACTTCCCACCTGCCCGTCATGGAACCGCCGCGCTGCCAGTGCCGAGGCCGCACGCAGCCGGGCGGCGCGCTCCTTGCGCAGCGGCTTCGGCACCGCCGGCATCCGCGCCGCCGGCGTGCCCGGCCGTTCGCTGTAGGGGAACACGTGCAGATAGGGGATGTCATTCGCCTCGACGAAATCCAGCGTCTCGGCGAACAGCGCCTCCGTTTCGGTCGGGAATCCCGCGATGAGGTCCGCCCCGATGGCAATCCCCGGCCGCAGCGCCCGCGCCCGGGCAATCGCGGCCGCGGCATCGGCGGCCAGATGGCGGCGCTTCATCCGCTTCAGGATGAGGTCCGACCCCGCTTGCAAAGAAAGATGCAGATGCGGCATCA
>CAIPLM010000066.1 GCA_903865895.1 uncultured Rhodospirillales bacterium
CTGGGGGCTGAGCCCCCAGCGGGGTCCAGGGGCAGAGCCCTGGCCTTCCCTTCCTTCCCCCCTCCCCGGCGATGGCCCTTGCGGGCGGAGGCGGGATGGACGATATGGGGGGTGGGAGGTCGGCGGCGGACGGGCGCCTCGCCAACCCGGTCAGGTCCGGAAGGAAGCAGCCGCAACGAGTTCACGCTCGGGTCGTTTGTTCGGCCTCCCACCCCATCAACCCGGCCGCCGCTGCCCGATGCAGCCTGGCGCCATTGCAGCGGCGCCCCGCATGTCCGGTTTGTTCGAGGACGACGAGAAGTTGCCCGCGCCGGAGCCTGAGGGCCCCGGGCTGTTCGGCGACGCGCCGGCCGCGGCCCCCGTGGCGGTGCCGGAGGTGGTGCAATCCACGCCCTATCGGGTGCTTGCCCGCAAATATCGCCCGGTGACATTTGCCGACATGATCGGCCAGGAGACGATGGTGCGCACGCTGCGCAACGCGTTTGCCGTGGGCCGGGTGGCGCATGCCTTCATGCTGACCGGGGTGCGCGGCGTCGGCAAGACGACCACGGCGCGGATTATCGCGCGGGCGTTGAACTGCGTCGGCGCGGATGGCCAGGGCGGGCCAACGGTGGATGCCTGCGGGGTGTGTGCGAACTGCGTCGCCATTCTGGCCGACCGGCACCCCGATGTGGTGGAGATGGATGCCGCCTCCAATAACGGCATCGATGAGATCCGGGAAATCATCGAGTCGGTGCGGTTTCGCCCCATGCAGGCCCGCACCAAGGTGTTCATCCTCGATGAGGTGCACATGCTGTCGCGCTCGGCCTTCAACGCGCTGTTGAAGACGCTGGAGGAGCCGCCGCCCCATGTGAAGTTCATTTTCGCGACGACGGAGATCCGCAAAGTGCCGGTCACCGTGCTGTCGCGCTGCCAGCGCTTCGATTTGCGGCGGATTTCCGCCGCCGAAATGGCTGGCCACTTCGCCGGCATCGCGATGAAGGAGAATGTGCGGATCGAGCCGGAGGCGCTGACGCTGATCGCGCGCGCCGCCGACGGCTCGGCGCGCGACGGGCTCTCGCTGCTGGATCAGGCAATCGCCCAGGCCGAGCCCGGCCAGATGATCTCCGCCGTTGAGGTCGCCGACATGCTCGGCCTGTCCGACCGCATCGCGGTGTTTGACCTGTTCGCCGCGGTGATGGGCGGCAAGCCGGCCGAGGCGCTGGTGATCACCGACCGCGCCCATGAGCGGGGCGCTGATCTTGGCGTGCTGCTGCAGGATTTGCTGGAGCTGCTGCACACGGTCACCCGGCTGAAGACGGTGCCGGCGCTGCGCGAATCCGGCGATTTGCCGGAGGCCGAACGCCTGCGGGGCGGCGAATTCGCCGAGCGCACTTCGATGGCCCATCTCGGCCGCGCCTGGCAGATGCTGCTGAAGGGGATCAGCGAGGTCGAATCCGCGCCCGATCGCCGCGCAGCCGCCGAGATGGTGCTGATCCGGCTATGCTACGTGGCGGACCTGCCGCCGCCCGGCGATCTGGTGCGCCGCCTGACCGAGCAGGGCGTGACCGCGGGCGCTCCGCAAGCCGCACCGCCCCCATCGGGCGGCGGCGTGCGCGCGGTGGCCAATGGCGCGCCCCGAACTGCCATCGCGGCGCAGCCGATGGCCGCACCGGCCGGGCCGCGTCTGGCGGGGTTCCGTGAGGTCGCCGCCCTGGCGTCCGAGCGGCGCGAGGCGCTGCTGCATGGGCACCTCGTCCATTCCGTCCATCTCGTGCGCTTCGCGCCGCCGGTGATCGAGCTGCGACCGCAGGCCGACGCGCCGCGCGACCTCGCCGCCAAGCTCGCCGCCATGCTGCTCGATGCCACCGGAACCCGCTGGACCATCGCGCTCAGCACCGCGACCGGCGAGCCGACTTTGGCCGAGCAGGGCGTGGCCGCCGACGGCGCCAGGCGGATCGCCGCCGCCGCCCATCCGCTGGTACAGGCCATCTTGGATGCGTTTCCCGGCGCCCGCATCGACTCGGTGCATGATGCGCGCACTGACGCCTACGGCCTGATCACCGACGCCCCCGCCCTTGGCGGCGAGCCGGAGGGGCCGGAATTCGCCCCTGTTGACGCCGATTACGCCGATGGCCCCTCCGACCACTGGGATGACTGACCGATGAAGAACCTCGCCGGCCTGATGAAACAGGCCTCCGACATGCAGAAGAAGATGGAGGAGCTGCAAACCGCCCTCGAGGCCATGGTGGTGGAAGGCAGCGCCGGCGCCGGCATGGTCAGCGCCACGCTCAACGGCAAGGGCGTGCTGAAATCCGTGCGCATTGACCCCAAGATCGTCAACGCCGATGACGTGGACATGCTGCAGGACCTCATCGTCGCCGCCCATGCCGACGCCCAGCGCAAGATCGACACCGCCAAGCAGGCGGAGATGCAGCGCCTGACCGGCGGGCTGTCGCTGCCGCCGGGCTTCAAACTGCCGTTCTGAGCAGATGGGTGGCCCCGAGGTCGAACGCCTGATCGGCCTGCTCGCCAGGCTCCCCGGCCTCGGCCCCCGCAGCGCGCGGCGCGCCGCGCTGCGCCTGTTGCAACAGCCCGAGGCCCGCATGCTCCCGCTCGCCATGGCGATGGCCGACGCTGCCAGAGTGGTAAAAACCTGCGACCTCTGCGGCAATCTCGACAGCACCGACCCCTGCGCCATCTGCGCCGATTCGCACCGCGACCGCGGCCTGATCTGCGTCGTCGAGGGCGTCGGCGACTTGTGGGCGCTGGAGCGGGCGCACGTGCATCGCGGCCTCTACCACGTGCTCGGCGGCACCCTCTCCGCCCTCGGCGGCACCGGGCCGGACGACATCAACCTCGCGCCATTGCTCACCCGCATCGGCGAGGGCGGTGTTGCCGAGGTGATCCTCGCCCTCTCCGCCACCGTCGATGGCGCCACCACCGCCCATTGGCTGACCGATCGCCTCAAGCCGCTCGGCGTCACCATCAGCCGCGTCGGCCAGGGCGTGCCGATGGGCGGCGCGCTCGACGTCCTCGACGACGGCACGCTCGCAGCCGCATTGCGGGCCCGCAGGAGCTTCTGACATGACGATCAGCCGACGCAGTCTCATCCACCGCGTCGGCCATGCCGGCGGGGTAGCCGCCGTCTACCGCACCATGGCCGCCATGGGCCTGCTGCCGGTCCCCGCCGCCTATGCCGGGCCGCCCAGCCTCCCACCAGGTTCCGGCACAGGGAAGCACGTCGCTATCCTCGGCGCCGGCCTCGCCGGCATGGCGGCAGCGCTGGAACTCGGCAAGGCCGGCTACCGCATCACAATCCTCGAAGCCCGCGACCGCGCCGGTGGCCGCAACTGGACGCTGCGCGCCGGCGATCGCGTCGTCGAGGCGGGCTCCACCCAGGACGTCGCGTGGGACGCCGAGCCGCACCTCTATTTCAACCCCGGCCCCGGCCGCATCCCCTTCCACCACGAGGCCCTGCTGTCCTATTGCCGCGAGCTCGGCGTGCCGCTCGAAATCATGAGCAACGACAACCGCGCCGCCTGGCTGCATGACGACAAAGGCTTCGACGGAAAACGCCAGCGCGCGCGGCGCGTCATCGCCGATGAGCGCGGCTACGTCGCCGAACTCGCCGCCAAGGCGCTCGACCGCGCCGCCCTCGCCGAACCGGTCACCGCCGAGGATCGTGGCCGCCTGCGCGCCATGCTCCGCAGCTTCGGCGCGCTCGATCGCGACCTCGCCTACAAGGGCTCCTCCCGCGGTGGTTTCACCGATCCCCCCGGCGGCGGCGACGCACCCGGCAAACTCTCCGAACCGCTCGACCTCCGCCGCCTGCTGCAAGCCGATTTCTGGCAATACAAAACCAGTTTCACCGAAGGCTTCCTGCAATCGCCGGTCATGCTGCAACCCGTAGGCGGCATGGGCCGCATCGGCGAGGCCTTCGCCCGCCGCCTCGGCCCCGCCATCACCTATCAGGCCGAAGTCACCGCCCTGCGCCGCACGGCCAGCGGCGCCCGCGTCGAATGGCGCAACCTGCGCGACGCCAGCGCCCACGCGCTTGAGGCCGACCACGTCATCTGCACCATCCCGCTGCCGGTGCTCGCCGAGATTCCAGCCGATTTCACCCCGGCCACGACAGCCGCCATCGCCGCGCCCGAATACGTCCCGGCCGGCAAAATCGCCTTCCAGGCCGAACGGCGCTTCTGGGAACTCGACGACGCCATCTATGGCGGCCTGTCCTGGACCACGCGCGACATCACGCAAATCTGGTACCCCTCCGCCGGGCTGCATCAGCAAAAAGGCATCCTGGTCGGCGCCTATATCTGGTCGGACCGCGAAGGCCTCGCCTTCGCCGCCCGCCCCCCCGCCCAACGCATCGCCCCCGCCCTCGCCGACGGCGAACACCTCCACCCCGGCGCCACCCAGCACCTCAATCACGCCATCAGCGTCGCCTGGCCCAACATCCCCTACAACCGCGGCGGCTGGGCCGAATGGAGCCGCGACGCCCGCCGCGACCACTACCGCACCCTCCTCGCCGGCGACGGCCCCTTCCACTTCGCCGGCGAACACATGTCCTACATCACCGGCTGGCAAGAAGGCGCCATCCTCTCCGCCCACGCGGCAGTGCGGGCGGTGGCGGGGTAGGCAAGCAAGGCGGGGGCTCCGCCCCTCGACCCCGCTGGGGGCTGAGCCCCCAGACCCGCATTCGTTTAAGAGGGTGAGACGTGAGGGAGGGGGCCAACTCGGTGGATGCAACCACGGAGTAGGCCCCCTCCCTCACGTCTCACCAATCCCTTAAGTGAACGGTTCCTAGCAGGCTGCTGAAATTGGCGCTCGTTGTGGGGGTGCTTGACGAACGGGTGAGCTTCGAACTGTCGGGCCGGGTCTGCCGCCGCCACTGTCGCGCCGATTTTGGCCTCTGTCGGCC
>CAIPLM010000067.1 GCA_903865895.1 uncultured Rhodospirillales bacterium
ATCCGAAGCCCGGCAGCATCAAAATCAACCCGAAGTGCAAGCGGCATGGCGAACCTCCATCGTTCGCCGGATACAGAATCACACCAGCACCGCGTCGCGGAATCCCCCCGGAGTCACACTCTCGGAGCCTTGGTATAAGCTGAAGGCTCTGGAGCGCGAGAACCGCGAGTTGCAGCAGGCCAATGAGATCCTCCGCAAGGCGTCCGCGTATTTTGCCCAGGCCCCTCTCGGTGAACGAAGACGTTCACCTGCCGGGCAAGGGGAGCTCGACCGCCGGTTCAAGCCATGATCGCCTTCATCGACGATCATCGCGATGCGCACGGGGTCGAGCCGATCTGCAAGATGCTGCCGATCGCTCCGTCGACCTATCATGACCACGCCGCCAAGCGTCGCGACCCGGCGAAGCTGTCGGCCCGGGCACAGCGGGACATGGCGTTGAAGCCCGAGATCGCCCGGGTCTTTGCCGAGAACTTCGAGGTCTACGCGCGGAAGGTGTGGCGGCAAATGCAGCGGAAAGGCTATCGCGTCGCGCGTTGCACAGTCGAGCGCCTGATGGCTGAGATTGGTCTGCAGGGTGTGATCCGCGGCAAGCCGGTGCGCATGACCGTGCAGGACAAGGCGGCGCCATGCCCGCTCGATCACGTCAACCGCCAGTTCCACGCCCCTGCGCCAAACCGGCTTTGGCTGTCGGACTTCACCTACGTCTCGACCTGGTCGGGCTTCGTCTACGTCGCCTTCATGATCGACGCCTATGCGCGGCGCATCGTCGGCTGGCGGGTCAGCAGAACCGCTCACGCCGGCTTCGTCCTCGACGCCCTGGAGCAGGCGCTCCACGCCCGTCGACCTGCCCACAAGACCGGCCTCGTGCATCACTCCGATCGTGGCTCGCAATATGTCAGCATCCGCTACACCGAGCGGCTGGCCGAGGCAGGCATCGAGCCCTCCGTCGGCAGCGTCGGCGACCGCTACGACAACGCCCTCGCCGAGACAATCAACGGCCTTTACAAGGCCGAGGTGATCCATCACCGCGGACCGTGGCGCAACTTCGAGGCGGTCGAGTTCGCCACGCTGACCTGGGTCGACTGGTTCAATCATCGCCGGCTGCTCGAGCCCATCGGCAACATCCCGCCAGCCGAAGCTGAACACCGATACTACGCTATGCTCCAGTAGAAGAAACTGGCAGCTTAACTCAAACCAATCAGCCTCCGGCAAACACGGGGCGGTTCACAACCGTGGCTGGCGGCTGGTTGTTTCGAAACGCTGGCGCAGGATTTCTGCGCTGTGCTGCGTCTGGCCTCAGGCTGCAAGGGGGAGCCGAGCGCGGCGATCATCGACAGCCGCACCCTGCGCTCGACGCCCGTAAGCGGTCCACGCGCCGGCTGCGAAGGTGTCAAGCGCAAGCGTGGCTCGAAGGTCCACCTGGCGGTCGATACGCTCGGGCACTTGCTGGCACTGCACGTGACGGCGGCTGACGTTGGTGACCGTGATGCGGACACCCGCCTTGCCGCGGATATCCAGGACACGACTGGCGAGAGTGTGGAGCTGGTGTTCGTTGATCAAGGATACACCGGGGAGAAAGTAGCTAAGGCCGTGAGGCGCGGTAATGAATCAAAAGTGCATGTCGTCAAGCTGCCGGAGGCGAAACGCGACCTTGTCCTGCTGCCCATACGCTGGGCGGTGGACCGATCCTTCGCCTGGGCCACACGTCGCCGGCGGCTGGTCAATGACTACTAGTGATACGCCGAGACTCTCGCCGGCCTCCACGTGATCGCCTTCGTCGGTTATATGCTCAAGCACGCCGCAGTGCTCATGCAAGGTGCATAACACTCTCTAAGGCGCGACCTTCTGCCCCGGGCGGACCGTGAGTAGATCGCGGTCACCCGCGATTGCGTAGCCTTGGCCGCGGACGGACACGATCACACTGAGTGCGATGTCATCGGCGAACAGCTTACGGCGAAGACCAAGAATCAACTGGTCGACACCGCGATCTTCGACATGGAAGGCCCGGCGGAGAGCGAGGTTGCAAATCCTCTCGCGCGATACCGGTTCCGGCATTGCCTCGACCAACTGCTCAAGAGCGGCGAATTCCGCGGATGTTAGATGGATAGGAGCCTCTTGCGCGTTCACCGCGGAGCGGCGGCGCAGATCGACCCTGGTCGTACCGAGCATGATCTCACTGCTTTGCGCAAGTGGCGGCGCGGCTTCGACGGGCTGTGGATGTGCGATGGCGGCCCGTGCCGCACGGCGATGCACGGCGCGAATGCGGGCGAGAAGTTCACGCAGCGGCACGGGCTTGGATACGTAATCATCGGCGCCCTGCTCGATACCGACTATTCGTTCAATTTCATCAGACCGCCCCGAAACGACGATGATTCCGCAATCTTGTTGGGCGGCGAATTTCTTGACAAGCTGGCTCCCGTCCACATCGGGCAAGGTTAGATCGACCAACACGACATCAGGTCTCGTGCTGTCCTTGAGGTGGATCGCCTCGGCCCCGGTCCGCGCCCAGCTGACCTTTATTCCTGCGCGCTCGATGAAGCGGCGGATAGTCGATGCGACATCATGATCGTCCTCGACGAGGAGCACAGTCGGCTCCGGGAGGAGATCCGAATCGGGGCTCGAGGGAAGGCTAGATGCACTCATGATCATGCAACTATCATGGTTGAGTGGCGCCTTGCAAACAACTGTTTTTAACGGTTATCACAATGCCCTCATTGATCGCAACATTGGCACCCCAGCACAACCCAAATCAGCGCACGTCCGGGTTATCGAGTCGCAAGCGTACCATCGCCGCGAGGCTGGTCCGGCGAAATGGCTTGAGGAGGAGGTTGACCTGCGGGTCAAGCCGCGATTTCTGGATATCAATATTCTCGACATAGCCGGACATGTAAACCACCGGTAGGCCGGGAATACGGTTCAAAACACGTTCGGCGACAATAAGTCCATCCAGGCCGTTGGGGAGCAGAACATCGGTCAACAAGAGATCGGGCCGCAGACCGCTCTCGATGAGCGCGATTGCCTCGCTGCCATCCGGGACGCTGATCACTTCGTAGCCGAGGCTTGTCAGTACGTTCTCCGTATAGCCGCGTACCATTTCGGAGTCCTCGACCACTAGGATCCGCTCACCACGAGCTTGTGGCATGCTTGGGGTCTCGGCCGGACGAGGAGGTGCCGCCGAGGCTACAGGAGAGTGGTCGGGGCGCAAAGTCTCGCCAATGCCCGGAAGATATAGCCGGACCGTGGTCCCGCGACCTTCGTCGCTTACGATTCGGACATGGCCGCCAGACTGGGTGACGTAGCCATAGACCATGGCAAGGCCAAGACCGGTGCCGCGGCCGGCAGGTTTGGTGGTGAAAAATGGCTCGAAGACCTTGCTCAGCAGATCGCGTGGGATTCCAGCACCATTGTCGGTCACTGAGACAACAACATAGTTGCCGGGGCGCAGTTCCCCCCACTGGTCAACATCGGTCTTACGGATGACGATGTTGTTAGCATCGATCTTGAGTCGGCCTCCGCGCCCTGGAGGAATCGCATCACGGGCGTTGATGGCCAGATTGACGATGGCGTTCTCAAGCTGAGTCGGGTCGACGCGGGCGAGCCACAACGAGGGCGCGCACTGGATTTCAAGCGAGACGCTCGTGCCGAGAGTGCGGCGCAATAGGCCGTCGAGCCCGACCACGAGGCGGGCAACATTGACCTCGCTGGGCGAGAGTGGCTGGCGGCGCGCGAAAGCAAGCAGTTGGTGTGTCAACTCGGCGGCACTCTGTGCCGCGCGGCGGATCTGGTCATGCATCTCGCGCGATTCGCCGGTCTCGGGCAACTCGAAATCCAGCATCTCAATATTGCCGAGGATCACCGTCAGCAGATTGTTGAAGTCATGCGCGATCCCTCCGGTGAGGCGGCCGATTGCCTCCATTTTTGCGACCTGGCGCAGCTTGTCGTCTGTGGCAACCTGCCGGCTAATGTCCTGCAGATAGACCACGAGGCCGGCGCCTCGCGGATGCACGTGCAC
Organism: uncultured Rhodospirillales bacterium; assembly: GCA_903865895.1. Classification (GTDB taxonomy): domain Bacteria; phylum Pseudomonadota; class Alphaproteobacteria; order Acetobacterales; family Acetobacteraceae; genus CAIYPH01. The sequence continues at coordinate 4,013 of CAIPLM010000067.1, forward strand.
CATCAGCCAGGTCTCGTTGCGGAGCCACTTCATCTCGAATTCGCTGGAATGTCGTCCGGCCAACGCTCGGCGGCTTTCGCGATCGAAGATCGTGCCTTCGAGTTCGGGGAACACATCCCAAATGGTTCGGCCCTTGATATCTTCGGCATATTCGCCGAACAGGCGATCCGCGTTCCGGTTGCTGCTGATGAAGCGCCAATCGCCATCGAGGGTGAAGGTGGCATCAGGCATTTCGAGTAGTACGGCCTCCATCCCCGAGCGGTAATTCTCTGCGGCAAGCTTGAGCTCGCCGATCTCCCACTCCGTCTGCGCGATCCGCCCGGCCGAGCCCACCTGCATTGCACCAATGCGCGAGAGCACGGTGAGGAAGGTAAGATCGGCAACTGTGAAGCGCGACCCGTCCTGCTTGGTTAGAATGTGCCAACCAATCAGAACGCAATCCGCGCCTGGCAGTGTCAACTCGGGCGGGCGGGCGTGCTGGCCCTCGATGTCGGCGCCAACGGGTGTCCGAGTACAGGAAAGCAAATCGGAAGCGAGTTCGACTACCCGGGCCTGTGTCGCAGCCGCGTCAACGCCGCTGCGCATGTCGAGCGTTAGGCCGGCGAGCCGGTCCAGCCGATCACGCTCGCGCCGCTCGCAGGTTTTGACCGCGACGACGGCGAGCGCCATGAAAATCAGCACGATCAGAGTCGAACTGCCGATCAGCAGAGTGCGCGCCTGCCAGACGGCCAACGCATCCTCCGGGGGGATCACGATGGCGACGACGGCGCCAAACGGCGCGTCAATTCGCCGCGCCTCGGTGATGCTACCGGTGGCGGAATCGATGGGCATGCCGCGCAGCACCGCGTCCCAATCGGGCAGATGGTAGCCAGCGCCGGGGTTGGTGACAACGGGCCGGCTGTTGGTAATGAGTGCGAGCGGGCGGGTGTTTTCGTCGAGCAGGGCCATTACGGCATGCTCGCCGATGCTGAGGTCGGCGAACTGCCCGGCCAGGAGATCAGCCGCAATCACCGCTAGCACCGAGCCGCTGAATCCGTCACGGCGCAGTCCGCGCGCGATGCAGATGCCGCGCAACGCGCCGGCGCCGGTCTGCTCGATGCTGAAGGCCCGCAACGTCACCTGCTCGGCATCCGGCCGGTCATCCCGCAGACAGGCCGGCACGATTGTGCCGGCACGGGTGGCGGTGGTAGTGGACCCGGTGACTACGTTGCCGGCGGCGTCCAGAAGATAGAGGGCGATCAGCCGGGGCTCGACGCGGCGGCGCTGAGCGATCACCGTCTCCACTTGGCTGCGACCCGCGTCGGAGGTGACGGTGGTGGAGACCGCGTCCTCCACCGCCCGCACGATGTTTTCCATGCGCACGAACAGGTCCACGGTGCGTTGCCGAGCGATATCGACGATGCCCTTGGCTGCGAGAGTGGCCTGCTGCTGAGCGCGCACCCGGTCGAGGACGATGGCGCCGACCGAAATACCAACAAGAGCGACGGTCACCACGACGGCAAGCAGGCAGACTGGGCAGGACACCCCGGTCAAAGCCTGCACGCGGCGGCGCAACGCGCCTGATGGACTCAACAAGGTCAATACACCTTTTTCTTCCGACTGCCGTTTATTGCGCAATCATCAAGACAAGGACAGAAGGCGACCCGTACACACGTGCCGAATGCCGGCCCTGTACGGGGCCGGCGTCGTGCAGCCTTGCGGCCTGCGCTATGGTGCGGCGCGCCACCTGGGAGTTGCAGGCGGCTAGACGGCGACACGAAGCGGTGCAGGTAGCGCCGCGACGCGGGGTATGGGGACGATCTCGGCGGGAACGTCTGAAAGATCCCGCATTATATAGCCATGACCGCGGACGGTGTCGATCAGGTTGCCGAAGCCCCAGTTGGACAGCTTCTTTCGCAGGTTGCAGATGAACACATCGATCACGCGGGTCTCGGGCCCATCAAGGCCGGTGTAAAGATGGTCCAGAAAGTTCTGCTTGGGGATAACGCGGCCCTTGCGCAGTGCCATCAGCTCGAGGATCGCGTATTCCTTGCGGGTGACGGCGAGCGGCTGATCGTCGATGCGCACTTCGCGGCTCGCCATGTCGATCTCGAGCGGGCCGACGCGCAGCACGGAGCGAGCGAAGCCGTTACGGCGACGCACCACCGCCTCAACGCGGGCGGTGAACTCCTCGGCATCATAGGGCTTAGAGAGTAGGTCATCGGCTCCGGCGCGCAGCGCCTGGGCCCGCGAGCGGCCCGAGGTGTAATCGACCAGCATCAGCACCGGGGTGTTGAAGCCCTGAGCACGGAAGCGGCGGAGTGCATCGCCGCCATCGCCATCCGCCAGTGAGCGGTCAAGGACGACGATGTCGTATTCATAGGTCTGGAGATACATCAATGCATCACGGCCGGTGCGGACATGGTCGACGATGCCACCGGTTTCACCCAGTAGGGCGATGGTCGCTTTGGCTTCAGCGCTGTGGCCTTGGGCGAGGAGGATACGCATTTCTGACATCCCAACGAACTGGTTTCCTTGGGATGAATAAACGCACAGCTTCACGACAAAAGCCTGTCGAGAACTGTCAATTAATGTTCGATTCGTCAACACCGTTCGGCGAATGTTAAACAAAGGCGCCAAACCGCCGGATTGGGATACAGTTTCTGACAATCCACCCGGCGGGCGACCTCCGACAGCGACGGCACGGCAATCACGGCATCGGTTATGCCGCATGGTCGTAAACAGCATCTTAACAGCACGCCGCTTATCGAGACGTCGCAAGGCCGCAGTTAAGGCCCGTCCTCCTGCTCCGAAAGTGCGATGCCAGGTTCAGCCTTCTCTCTTGTCACCCGTAGCGCAGCGCCCGGCATTCGGCTATGGCCGCTTGGCGTGCCGCCCATCGCGCCCGCCGCGTTGCAGGCCGATGGCCTGTTCCGTCGCGGCAGCTCGAGCGGCCACCTCGCCACGGCCGCCGTGCTGCTGCTCGCCACCGCGCTGCGCCTTCATGATCTTGGTGCCGATCCTTTCTGGAAGAACGAGCTGTTCTCGATGGTGTGGGTGCGCCATCCCGTCGACTTCCTGATCGGCGAAGGGGCGCGCATCGAAACCAACCCGCCGCTGCACTTCTTGATACTGAAGGCATGGACAGCGGTGTTCGGCACATCAGAATTTGCCGCGCGCATGCCGTCATTGCTGGCCGGAGTGGCAGCGGTAGTGTTGGTGATGCGGCTCGGCCGCGAGGTCGCCGGTCCCGCCATCGGGCTCATCGCCGGGCTGCTGCTCGCGGTGACCCCCGTCCATATTGTCTTTGCGCACGAAGCGCGTGCCTATGCGCTGCTGCCGGTGTTCGCCCTAATCGGCATGCTCGGCGCCAGCCGGTTGCTGCATGCGGCCGAGACGGCCCCGGGCATTCCCCCGATATCTGCTTCCCTCCTGTTCGGGCTGGGCTGCGCCGGGCTGATGCACACCCATGCCACCGGAATCTTCGCCGCCACCGCGCTCGGCCTCGCGACGCTGGCCGCGCTGGCCGGCAGCGCGGCGCCTCGCCCGGCGCTGATCCGCCTGGTCGCGGCCGGGGGGCTGGCTCTCGCAGTGGCAGCACCGGTGCTAGTGGCGATGGCGCTGCAGTCGGGGTCCGCCAATATCGGCTGGATGCCGAAACTCGGGCTGGACACGCCGGTGATCCTCAACCGTTATTTGTTGATCGGGCCGATGGTGCGCACCGATCTCGGCGACGACGGCTCGCATATCGAGCTGCTGAGCGAAATGGCGCTTGGGACCATCACCGCGCTCACGCTGATCCTGCTGTCGCTGCGCGAGATCCGCGCCGGGCGGCCGCGCGCGCTGCTGGTGGTGTTCCCGCTGTTGTTCGTCGCACTACTGGCGGCGGTGAGCGTGGTTCGCCCGGTGCTGATCCCCCGGGTGGCACTGTGGGTTTCGGCGCCAATCTGCCTCACCGCGGCGATGGTGCTGACCGGGCGGCTGGCCTGGTGGCTACGCGCGGCGGCTGGGGTGCTGCTCGCCGCCTGCATCGGCGTCGGCATGTGGAACAACGTGATCGCCCCGGCCCAGCACAAGCCGGATTGGCGTGGCCTGCTCGCCGCCCAGCCGCCGGGGATCGACGGCGCGGTGCTGGTCGCCGGCCCGCATGCCGGGCCGCTCGGAATCGCCTTCTATGCGAACGCCCCGATCATCCGCCCGCTGCGCCACTGGGCGCCTGCTCGCGACATGCCGGTGACCACCGCCGATCGGCTGGAGCGCGGCACCGCCGGCGCCACGGTGGTCCATACTGACGAGCTCCGCGAACTGATCGAGGCCGGACGCGGCGTCGTGTTGTATCTGGACGACGACGACGAAGTCCTGATCAGCCGCTACCTGGAGGCCCAACCCTGGTTCGCCTCCGCGCGGCGCGGCGCCCTGCCTGGATTGATCCTGTTCCAATGGTAGGCCTGCGCGCCCTCTGGCGCCTCTTCCGCCGCCGCGTTGGATCGCGGCGTGGCAACGTCGCGATGCTGAGCGCACTGCTGATCCAGGCGATGACCGGCGCGACCGGCCTCGGCGTCGAGGTTAGCTACTGGGGTTTGCGGCAGGTGGAACTGCAGCGCATCGCAGATGCCGCTGCGATGGGCGCCACCAACGCCTCCTACAGCGGCGTGAACGACCAGGCGGCGGCCAACACCGGCGCCGACATCGCGGAACTGAATGGGATCAGCGGCCAAGCCAGCCGCACCTGGACGGTCGCCACCGGCATTCTGACCGACAACAAGATAACCATAAAGAAGGTGAGCGGCATCAAGAACACGGCCAATACCGCCTTCCAGGCGATCGTGACGGAAGACGTCAACCTCGTCGTGTCAAAGCTGATCACGAGCCTATCGAGTGTCACCGTGTCGGCCACCGGCTATGCAGAGGCCGTTTCAGGCTCTGTTAATGGCTGCCTGATGTTGACGGGATCTGGCAGCAATGCGTTGGTGCTCGACAACGGCGCGACGATCGACGAGGCCGGCTGCGCCACCCAGGTGAACGGAAGCGTCACCGTGTCTGGCGGCGCCAAGATCACCACCTCCGGCATTACAGCCGGCGGCTCGATCACCGTAAGCAATGGCGGCTCGATCACCGGCACTCAGAAAGCGAATGCCGCGACCTTCACAGATGTCTACGCTTCCGATACCGCAACGCAGGCTGCCATCACTTCGGCGAGAAGCGCCAGCGGATCAGCGATGACGGTCGGCAACGGCGTTACATCAACGCAATCTCCGGGATCCTACTCCTCGATCACCATCAACAACGGCGCCAATGTCACGCTGAATCCGGGCCTCTATCTTGTGAACGGCCAGATCAATATCTCTGGTGGTGCGAAGGTCACGGGAACGGGCGTTACCATCGTCTTCACCGACCAAATGTCCGTCAGCAACGGCACAGATATTACGCTGACCGCGCCGACCGCGTCGGCAGCCTCCGGTGTGCCGGGCATGGCGCTGATCAGTGCGTCAACGCAGGACCTTGCATTGAACGGGGGCTCGAAATTCGTCGTTACCGGCGTCGTCTACTACCCCAATGGCCACATCGAAGCCGATAATGGTTTCGGCACCTCGGCGTCCACCTGCAGTATTATTATCGCCAACAACATCCACATCAACGGCGGCGCCAAGTTCGCGAACAACTGCACCAGTTCTTCGGGAGTCAAGAACCTGCCGGTTCCCGTCGGCTCCACCGTGGTCACTTTGGTTAAATGAAGCGGTTCCTCATCCTCCGCCGCCGTCTGCGCACCACCAAGGGTGGCGCCATCGTCGAGTTTGCGTTCATTTTCCCGATCCTGCTTTCGCTGATCGGCGGTGTCGCGGATTTTGGTATCTTTCTCTGGCGGCGTGGCCAACTCGCCAATGCTGTTACGTATGGCACTCATTATGCCTTCCTCGCCGGCAACGGGACCGGCGCGAACACGAATATCAAGAACGCAGTTACCTCCGTGGCATCCGCATCCTTGACCGGCGCGACCATCACCGTGACCGGCCCGGCCTGCTACTGCGTGACCGGCGCCAACCCGCCGACCATGACGGCCTCCACCTGCGGCGTGAACTGCACCGGCACCACCGTAAAGCCCGGCTATTTCGTCAACATCCAAGCCAGCTACGCCTACACCCCGATCTTCTCCGTCCTCGCGCGGTACCTCAATACGACGATGTACGAGAGCGTCACGATGCGAGTGCAATGAGGATCGCGCGTCTCGTCCGCCGGCTGCTCGGTGATTGCCGCGGTGTCCATACGCTGGAGGTGGTCTGCGTTTCGGCGATCTATTTCCCGCTGACCTTCGCCATCGTCGAGGTCGGCTTCATCCTGTGGACACAGAACGCCATGCAATCAGCGGCAAGCCTCGCCGCGCGCTGCGGGGCGATCGGTGGTTCCGCCTGCACAGATCTACCCACTTATGCTGCGAACGCGGTCGGCGAATGGCTGGTGCCGGACTCCATCACGTCGTCTGAGGTAACAGTGCAGACCGCCGCTTCATGTAACGCAGCAGTGGGGAAGGCGACGATCGTCACCATCACCCACCAGTTCTGGAGCGGCGTCACGCTGCCCTTTCCTTTCGCACAGCCGCAGATCAGCGTGAGCGCCTGCTTCCCCTCCGCCTCCTCCTGAACCCCGCCCTCAGGTGATTTTGGCGGCCAGCGCCCCGAGATGCCAGGCGCTGTCGCCCCAGAGGTGCTCGAAGGTCATCACCCGGCGGAAGTAATGGCCGACAGCGTATTCCTCCGTCATGCCGATGCCGCCATGCATCTGCACCGCCGACTGGGTGACGGCGCGGCCGGCCTGGCCGACGCCGACCTTGGCGAGCGAGATGTTGTGGGCGCGCTCCTCGGCGTCCTGCTCATCCACCATCATGGCGGCGAGCATGCACATGCTGCGGCCCTGCTCCATGCTGATCAGCATGTCAGCCGCCTTGTGCTGCATCACCTGGTTCTGGCCGATCGCCTTACCGAATTGCTGGCGGGTTTTCAGGTAGTCGAGCGTCATCGCCGAGGTGGTTTCCATGCAGCCGATCGCCTCGGCGGCCATGGCGGCGATGCCGGCCTGGATCACCCGCTCGATCACGGGCAAGCCGCCGTCGACCGCGCCGAGCGGTTCGCCGCGCACGTTGGTGAGCGCAATTTCCGCCGCCCGTGAGCCGTCACGCAGCGCATAGCCGCGGCGCACCAGCCCGGCGGCCGTGGCATCGACGATGAACAGCGACAAGCCGCCGGCATCGCGCTGGCTGCCCGAGGTGCGGGCGCTGACGATCAGCTTGTCGGCGCAGTCGCCGTGCAGCACGAGGCTCTTGCTGCCGGTGATGAGCCAGGCATTGCCCTCCTTGCGCGCCGTGGTGGTGACGTCCGTCACGTCATGGCGGGCCTGCTGTTCGCCATGCGCAAAGGCGAGCTTGGTCTGCCCGGCGGCGACCGCAGGCAGGATCATCGACTTCTGGCTCTCGCTGCCCGCGAGCGTCACCGCAGTGGTGCCGAGCACGATGGAGGCGAGGAAGGGCTCGAGCGCGAGCACCTTGCCGAACTCCTCCATCACCAGCATCACATCGACCGGCCCGCCGCCGAAGCCGCCGTATTTCTCATCGATCGGCAGGCCGAGCAGGCCAAGCTCGGCATATTGGTCCCACAGCTTGCCGGACCAGCCATTGGCCTCCTGCATGTAGCCACGCCGGGCGGCGAAGCTGTAATTATCCGACAACAGGCGCGAAATGCTGTCTTTCAACAGGCGCTGATATTCCGAAAGTTCAAAGTCCATTACAGCCCCAACACCGCTTTGGTGAGAATATTCTTCTGGATCTCATTGGTGCCGCCGTAGATCGAGGCGGCGCGCAGCATGAGGTAAGGCCCGGCCATCGCCGGCGCCCAATCCGGCCAGTACGGCTCCTCATTGCTCATCGCCGCCAGTTCCTTGGCCCAGCCCGGCATCGCCAACGGCCCGCCGATATCGACCACGAATTCGCTGGTCTCCTGCAGCAGTTCGGTGCCCTTGATCTTGAGGATGGACGAGAAGGGATCGGGCTTGCCGGCCTCCTTCTTCTTGGCCGAGACGACGCGCAGCTGGGTGAGTTCCAGCGCCTTGAGATCGACCTCGATCTGGGCGGCGCGGCGGCGGAAGGCGGGGTCCTCGATCAGCGGTTTGCCGTGCTGCACCACTTCGCGCGCGAGCTCCTTGGCATAAGCCAGACGCTCCTTGGACTTGCCGAGGCGCGCGATGCCGGTCCGCTCATTGCCGAGCAGGAACTTCGCCACGTCCCACCCGCGGTTTTCTTCATAGATCCGGTTGCCGACGGGCACGCGCACATTGTCGAAGAACACCTCATTGAGGTGATGGCTGCCGTCGATCGAGATGATCGGTCGCACGGTGATGCCGGGCGTTTTCATGTCGATCAGCACGAAGGAGATGCCTTCCTGCTTCTTCTTCGCGTGGGGATCGGTGCGTACCAGGGCGAAGCACCAGTCAGCATGATGGGCCGTCGAGGTCCAGATTTTCTGGCCGTTGATCACATATTCGTCGCCATCGCGTACCGCCGCGGTTTTAAGCGATGCGAGGTCCGATCCGGCGCCGGGCTCGGAGAAGCCCTGGCACCACCAATCGTCGAGGTTGGCGGCGCGTGGGAGGAAGTAGTCCTTCTGCGCCTGGGTCGCGAACTGCATCAGCACCGGGCCGATCATGGTGATGTTGAAGCCCGAGACCTCAGGCGCGTTACCCATCATGATCTCCTCCTGGAAGATCATCCGCTGGGTCGGCGACCAGCCCGGCCCGCCGTACTCCTTCGGCCAGGAATAGCCGGCCCAGCCCTTTTTGTTCAGAATGCGCTGCCAGGAGACGATGTCCTCCTTGCGGTGGCCGTAGCCGTGCCGGCTGCGGGTGCGGATATCCGCGGGGAGATTTTCGTCGATGAAGGTGCGGACCTCCAGGCGGAAGGCCTCGTCCTCGGGCGAATAGCGCAGATCCATGATTTCCTCCGATGCCAGGCTGGCTGTTTGGGCAGAGTATGTTGCCGGTCGCCGCCGGAGCGCAAGCGGGGAAGCAAGGCGTTCTTTTTGTGAACAAAAAGAACCAAAAAAACTTTTTCCGACTGTGGCGCCGTTGGCTTGCCTCCCGGGATGGTTGGGAGCGGTACACACCAAGGGAGTGAAAGTTTTTTTCCCGATTCTGTGAGGTTGCGGCGAATCCTTACTCGTACGGCTCGGGGATGTTTCTGCATTCTGTCGTCATGAAGGGCGCTGGTTTCCTGACTTCGGAAGATCGACAGACGTTGCTGGAGCTGCCGCGTAACGGCCTGGCTGAGCACCGTCTGGCGCGCCGGACGGGCTGCCGCATCAGGCTGGATCTGCTGCCGCCCTATTGCCCCCATCTGAACCCTATCGAGCGGCTTTGGGGGGCGATGCACAGGGCCATCACCCATAACCGGTGTTCCAGATCCTTCGCAGCCTTCCGCGTCGAGGTCCTCACCTTCCTGCGCCACACCGTCCAGCAAAAC
>CAIPLM010000068.1 GCA_903865895.1 uncultured Rhodospirillales bacterium
ACCTATGATTTCTGCATCGACAACACCTACTCGTATTCCTACCTCAGCTTCTCCGGCTACCTCCGCGCCAAGGCGCTGATGGATGGCTACTGGAAGCAGGTGGAGAGCCGCGGCGTCGACAACTCGCCGTATCGCGCCGGCTTCGCGCATACCGTGTTTGTCGCCGAGACCGACGAGGAGGCCGAGCGGCTATATTCGGAATACGCCGTCTACTTCTACAACCGCTGCCTGCACGTCTATCCCGGCTTCGCCGACGCGCCTGGCTACCGCACCATCAAGACCATCCAGACCGGTGCGCTCAACCAGTATATGCGCCCGGCCTATACCAACCTGACCTGGAAAGACCTCGTCGACGGCGGCCACATCATCGCGGGATCGCCCGAGACGGTGCGGCAGAAGTTCGAGGAGCTCATCAAGTCCCTCCATGTCGGCAACATCTTCCTGCTCATGCATGTCGGCAATATGCCGAAGGAATTGTGCAAGTATTCCACCAAGCTGTTCGCCGAGAAGGTGATGCCGCATCTGCAGGACATGTGGCCGGAATGGGCCGAGGATGGCCGCTTCTGGTGCAAGCCGATCGCCAACCGCGCCATCCCCGCCCCGGTGGATGCCGCGCTCGCCGCCCCCGCCACCCCCGCGATGGTTCCCGCGAAATGATTACGTCACGGAAAATCGAAACCCGCGCCGCCACCGTCAACGTGCTGGAAGGGGGAGAGGGGCCTGACCTCCTCTTCCTCCACTCCGCCGGCGGTATCTCGGCCGACAACCCCTTCCTCCAGGCGCTCGCCAAGTCCTACCGCGTTTATGCGCCGCAGCTGCCGGGCTACGGCGACAGCAGCGACAGCGACAACATCCATGACATGCTGGAGGTGACGCTCCACAGCTTCGACGTGCTGGAGAAGCTCGGCCTCAACAAGCCGTTGCTGCTCGGGCATTCCCTCGGTGGCATGATCGCGGCCGAGATGGCGGCGATTGCGCCGAATGATATCGATCGCATGGCGCTGATCTGCCCGGCCGGGCTGTGGCTCGATGATCATCCGGTGCCCGATATCTTCACCCTGCTGCCGCGGGAATTCCCGGAATACATGTTCCATGACGCCGATGCCGGCCGCGCCATGATGGCGGCGGGCCAGGGCGGCAACATGAACGACCCGGCCTTCCTGATCCCCTTCCTGGTCAACAATGCCCGCCAACTCGGCATGGCCGGCAAGTTTCTGTTCCCCATCCCCGAGCGCGGGTTGAAGGAACGGGCGTACCGGATCAAGGCCAAGACGGTGTTGATCTGGGGTGCGTCCGACAAGCTGTTCCCCGCGCCTTACGCCCATGCCTGGAAGGACACCATCGCCGGCGCCGAGCTGGTGATCATCCCCGAGGCCGGCCATATGGTGCCGGTTGAGAAGATGGACGCCACGCTGGCCGCGATCGCCCGCCTGCGTTGAGCCGGCCCTCTCCCCTCCTGCGTTGGCGGGAGGGGGGAGTGGTGCCATCGCCGCGCTTTGTGGTCTAGGCTGGCGGCATGGCGCACGATCATCACCACGGCCATGACCACGATCACGGCCACCACCACGACCATGATCACCATGACCACGCTGCCGTGGGGCACGTCCATGCGCCCGCCAGCTTCGGCCGGGCCTTCGCGATCGGAATTGCGCTCAATTTGGCCTACCTGATCGCCGAGACCGGGTTTGGCATCACCGCCAATGCGCTCTCGCTGATTGCCGATGCCGGGCATAATTTGGGCGACGTGCTCGGGCTGATTGCCGCCTGGATCGCCACGGTGATGGCCGGCCGCCTGCCTTCCGCGCGCTTCACCTATGGCTATGGGCGCTTCTCCGTGCTGGTGGCGCTGGGCAACGCCGTCACCCTGCTGGTTGCCACTGGCGGCATCGCCTGGGAGGCCATTTTGCGGCTCATGGCGCCGGAGCCGGTTGCGAGTACGACGATCATGGCGGTGGCGGGTGCCGGCGTGCTGGTCAACGGACTGACCGCCCTGCTGTTCATGGCCGGCAGCAAGGACGACCTCAACATCCGCGCCGCCTTTCTGCATCTTGCCGGGGACGCGGCGATTTCGCTTGGCGTGGTGGTCTCCGGCGGGCTGATCATGATGACGGGATGGTCATGGATCGACCCGGCGGTGAGCCTCGCGGTGGGGGCCGCGATCGTCGCCGGCACCTGGTCGGTGCTGCGGGAGGCGATGCGCCTGTCGCTCGACGCGGTGCCGCATCGCCTCGATCCCGCGGGCGTGCAGGGCTTCCTCGCCGGGCTCGAGGGCGTGAGCGAGGTGCATGACCTGCATATCTGGGGGCTCAGCACCAGCGAGGTGGCGTTGACCGTGCATCTCGTCTGCGCCGATACCGCCCGCCATCAGGCGCTCGCGCTGGAGGCCAGCCACCATTTGCGCCACCACTTCCGCATCGGCCACGCCACCGTGCAGATCGAAACGCCGGACACCGCGGCCCAGTGCGCGCTGCGGCCCGCGCATGTGATTTGAAAAAGTAAGTTTCACCACAGAGACGGTAAGACAGTGAGGGCTTCGGAGCCCATCGGATACCACGGCTCCGTGCCCCGGGACGCAGGCCATCGCCGTGTCTCTCTCACTGCCTTACCGTCTCTGTGGTGCAGCTTGCCTGCCCGACGGCGCCGGACGTTGAACGGCAGGGGAAGACGCTGCTAGGCTGGGCACAATTCAAAAGGGGAGCGCCGACGCCATGGAATATGATTTGGTCATCCGCAATGGCCTCGTCTACGACGGCACCGGGGCGGACCCGATGTCTGCCGATGTCGCGGTGAAGGACGGGCTGATCGCCGCCGTCGGCGCAGGGCTTGCCGCTGGGCGGGAGGAGATCGATGCCGCGGGCAAGATCGTCACCCCCGGCTTCGTCGATATCCACACCCATTATGATGGCCAGGCGATCTGGGACTCGCACCTCGCGCCTTCGGCCTGGCATGGCGTGACCACCGCGGTGATGGGCAATTGCGGCGTCGGCTTCGCGCCGGTGAAGCCGAAGGACCGCGACAAGCTGATCGAGCTGATGGAGGGGGTGGAGGATATCCCCGGCCCGGCCCTGCACGAGGGGCTCAACTTCACCTGGGAGACCTTTGCCGAATATCTCGATGCGCTGGAGCAGAAGCCGCGCGATATCGATATCTGCGCCCAACTGCCGCACGCGGCACTGCGCGTCTACGTGATGGGCGATCGTGCGTTGGCGCTGGAAGACGCCAATCCGCAGGATATCGCGCAGATGCGCCGCCTTACCGAGGAGGCGATGCGCGCCGGCGCTTTCGGCTTCACCACCTCGCGCACCATCAGCCACAAGACTCTGGCCGGGGACCCCACGCCCAGCCTGCGCGCCCAGGAGGACGAGCTGCTGGGCATCGCGCTCGGCATCAAGGACGCCGGGACCGGCATGATCGAGATGGTGTCGGACTGGAATACGCCGGATGTCGAGACTGAGTTCGCGATGGTGCGCCGCATTGTCGAGGCTTCGGGGCGGCCGCTGGTGTTCTCGCTCGGCCAGCGGCATGACCGGCCGGAAGCCTATAAGAAGCTGCTCGCCTTTTCCGACCAGGCGGCCGCCGACGGGCATGCCATCCGCCCGGTGTTTCCGCCGCGGCCGATCGGCATTCTGTTCGGCCTGCTCGGCAGCCAGAACCCCTTTGCCGGCACGCCGACCTATAAGACGATCGCGCATTTGCCCGCCGCCGAGCGGGCCGCGGCGATGCGCCGGCCGGAGATCCGCGCCACCATCCTCGCCGAAGATCCGTATGAAGGCAGCAACTTCCCGCTGCTGCGGCGCCTGACCTATGAGCGGATGTTCGCGTTCGGCGAGCCGCTGAACTATGAGCCGCCGGCCGACCAGGCGATCACGGCGATTGCCGCGCGTGAAGGCCGCACGGCGGCCGAGGTCGCCTACGACATGCTGACCTCCGATGACGGCAAGAACTTCATCTTCGCGCCGCTGGTGAACTTCGCCGACTACACGCTGAACGCCAGCCACGAAATGCTGAGCCATCGCAACACCATCGTCGGCCTCTCCGATGGCGGCGCCCATGTCGGCTTCATCTCCGACGGCTCCTTCCCCACCTTCCTGCTGACCTATTGGGGCCGCGACCGCGCGACCGGGCGCTTCCCGCTCGCCGAGCTCATCCGCCGGCAGACCTCCGACACCGCTGGGGCTGTCGGGCTGCATGATCGCGGGGTGATTGCGCCGGGGATGAAGGCCGATCTCAACGTGATCGACTTCGAACAGCTTGCGCTTGAGCGGCCGGTGATGAAGTTCGACCTGCCGGCCGGCGGGCGGCGCCTGTTGCAACCGGCGGTTGGCTATACGGCGACGATCAAGGCCGGGCAGGTGACCTATCGGGATGGGGTGGCGACCGGGGCGCTGCCGGGCAAGCTGGTGCGGGGGCCTCAGCCCGCATGCGCGGCGTAGCGGCGCGGCGACGGAGGCGGCACCGAGGCAAGAGGAAGTGATGCAGGACACTCCCGATACGGCACCGCAGCGGCGGGGGCCGCCGTGGATTGACCCCGCGATTCAGCGGCTGATCGAATGGCGGGATGGCGACGTGGTGGTCTCGGTGCCGCCGAAAAGTGGCACGACCTGGACGATGAACATCGTCCATCAGTTGCTGCGCGGCGGCACGGATGGATTCGACGACATCTATGCGGAAGTGCCGTGGATCGAGTTTCTCAGCGGTCCCCAGGAAACCCAGCAGGACGTCGCTGACCGTGTGGCCGCGATGGATCGCGGGCGGCGGCGGGCGTTCAAGAGCCATTCCGCGCCGCCCGACCTGCCCTTCATGGAGCGGGGGGCGGATGTGAAATACGTCGTCATCTTCCGCAATCCCGAGGAGGCGCTGGTGTCGTTCCAGCCGTTCCTCGCCCAGCATGCGCCGGAGTGGCACGCGCTGTGGGGAATGCCGCACGGGCTGCTGACGCGGCCGGATTTTCCGTCGTTCTACCGCGAGGTAATCGATGCCGCGGGGATGCAGGGGGCGTTCTTCGGGTTCCTGCAGGCGTGGTGGCCGTTCCGGCATCGGGAGAACGTGCTGTTTTTGCACTACTCGGACATGAAGCGGGACCATGAGGGCTCGATCCGGCGGATCGCTTCGTTCATCGGTGCCGCGCCGACGGAAGCGCAATGGCCTGATATCCTGGAATATACCTCATTCGCCTGGATGAAGCGGCACGAGGAGAAGTTCGAGGCGCGCTCCGCCTCGGACACGCCGATCCTCCAGCCAGGCGCGATGATCCGCAAAGGCGCCGCCGGCGCCGCCCACGCGGACGGGATGACGGACGAGATCGCCGCCCATCTCAGGGCGGTGGGGCGGCTTATATGTCCGGAAGAGGCGGCGGTGGAGTGGTTTTACCGGGGCGGGGCGCTGCCGGGGTAGGGGGGAAGGAAGCGGTCGCTTTTTGGAAAAAGCTCCGCAAAAACTTTTGTCTATCGGCTTCTCCCCCACCTGCTTGCTGACCTATTGGGGCCGGACCATGCCTTGGCGGCTTTCAGCAGGCTGTGCCCGACAGCCGCGAACTTGACTTCCGACTATCGTGCACCGGCCCCGCGCTACAGAAGCACGGTGCCGCTTTGGTGGATGGTGCCGAAGGTGTTGGCGAAGGTGATGGTCAAGCCGTCCGACAGTTGGACGGTTGTATCGAAGTTGCCGCTTCCCAGCGGTGTGCTGGTCAGCGTGGTTACCGAGGCGGTGCCGAGATCGAACTGGTCGAACACGAAACCGTTCTGCGCGGGCAGGAAATCGGCGATGGTCACATGGCCGCCGGGGGTGGTCACCGCATCGCGGTAGACCGAGCCCTGAAGGAAGCCGAGGAAGGACGGGTCGTGGAAGCCCGCCACGGTGTAGGTGCCGGAGCCGGTGAAAACGAAGCTGTTGTGGCCGTCCTGGGCGCCATAGGCGGCGCCGGACCCGTTGCCGAAATAGAAGGTGTCGCCGGCCAGCACACTCTGGACGGTCTGGTCAACCACGGCGAGCACTCCCGGCGCGTCGCCAAGATTGGCGACATTGTCGAGCGCTTCCAGGATTATCGTATCGTCGGCGCCACCGGCGAATACGGTGGCGGCACCGGACACCGTTCCAGTCTGGATGATCGACATGCCGGCGCTGCCGGCCTGCAGCCAGCCATCCACCCCCGTCACGGTGACGCGACCGGTCATCGCCGGCGCGGTCAGGGTCTGGCCGCCGATGACCTGGGTGCCGCCGAACAGCGTGACGGAATCCTCGCTCCCGAAGCCATTGGCCTCGAACACATAGACATCACCGGCGCCGGGCGTGATGAAAGCGCCTTGGCCCTGGGGGCCGACCCACAGCGTGCTGCCCGCACCCGCCGCGGCAATCGTCGGCGCGTTGGCGGTTGTCGACAGGAAATAATACTGCGATGGAATCGTGAATACGACAACCGTCCCGGGATTGCCGATCACCTTGTCCTGCCCGCCCGCCTCGACCAGAACGAGGTCACCGGCATTGGCGGTGACCGTCGACCCGCCGCCGACATGGTCGTCGAGGATGAGGGTGCTGGCCCCGAGCACACTGCCGGCGTCGCTGTCCATCGCGATGTTGATCGCATCATCTGCCGCGAAGTTGGAGATGACGCTGTGCCCGCCACCGAGAAAAGCCTCGCCCTGGGTGTTCCTGTTGATGAATAGGGTGGTTGCGTTCTGCGCGGACCACAGTGAGGATTGCGCGCCGCCGATGGCAACCAGTTCTCCGCTGCCGGCATTCACCACGGCCAGGTAGTTATCCGGCACGACGCCATAGTTGATGGTCTGGGTGCCGGTCTGGACGATGCCGCCAAGGAACGGGGCACGGAGCCGTCCAATCAAGCCGCTCACCGTTGGTGCCGGCTCGAAGTATTGCATGAATACTCCACCCAAGGGCGCAAACGAATTCGGCCCGCTGTCCATCGCCGCCTGCGCCGCGTCGGCGTTGGACTGCGTGGTGAAGGGAACCAGCAGGCTGGTGGTTGCGCTGGTCCAGACCGTGACAAGGGTCGTCATGCCGCGCTCCTGTCGGTGGACGGGGTTGGGGGAGCGTATCCGTATTCCCTGGTGGTTGCCAGGGCGGGGTGGTGGGATGGGCCGGCATATGACCGTTGGGGAACGGGCGCGCGCGTGGTTGACGCAGGATCGGTGGTGGTTTGCCGCGGGGTGTGCGGTGCGCGGGGCGGTGGTGGGATACGCTTCGCTTTCCCACCCTACAGAGATTATTTTTCCTTTTGACTGAAAATTTGCTTTGACATCGAAGTTAGAAACGCTTAGAACATTCGAGCAACTCATAGGAGACCGCCGCCGCCGATGTCGCCCCACCCCACCATTTTGCAGGCCGTGCTGCGCGCGCTCGTGGTGCGCCTGGTGCTGTTGCTGGACGGGTTCCTGGGTGTCCGGGAGGCGTGGCTGCGCGCGCGGATCGCGGCGCTGCCGGAAGGGCATAAGCGGCTTGCGGTTGTGTTGGCCGAGCTTGGGCGGGTGGAGCGGGCGCGGGCGGTGTTGGCGGACCCTGAGAGCTATGAGGACCCGCGATTCCGCGGGCTGATCGCTACGGTTGCGCGGGTGCGCAATGATGCCGGGCGGCGGGCTTTGGTGCGGCGGTGCATTTTTGTCTCGCTGTGGTTTGGCTTGCCGGGGGCGCTGCCGGCTCCGGGCGCGGAGCTTGAGGCGCCGGAGGGGCGATGTATTGGCGGCATCGATGGGTCTGATGCACCGCTCGGGCGCTTCGTCCGGGCGGCGCGGACGTGTGCCCTGATGGTGCGGGGTGGTGCCCACTTGGCTGAATGGGCTGCTGCGCCGTAGACTCGCTTCGAACCCATGCATAGGGATGCCCGGCCATGAGCGACTACCCCAAGTCAGTTGAGATCCACGAGGAGGGGCCGCGGGAGGGGTTCCAGATTGAGCCGGGGCCGATTCCGACGGCGGAGAAGATCCGGCTGATCGAGGCGCTGGCGGAGACGGGGTTGCACCACATCCAGGTGTGCTCCTTCGTCAATACACGGCTGGTGCCGGGGTGGGCGGATGCGGAGGCCACCGTCGAGGGGTTCGCGGCGAAGCCGGGGGTGCATTACACCGGGTTGTGGTTCAATTCGAACGGGCTGGAGCGGGCGCTGGCCTTCAAGGACAAGCTGACGCTGAGCGGTTCCATTTCGCTGACGGCGTCGGAGGGGTTCACGCGGAAGAACCTCAATCGCAGCCATGAGGAGAATTTGGCGGCGATGCGCAAGTTGACGGGGGTGCATCTCTCGCATGGCGTGAAGGTCAACCGCGTCGGTGTGATGGCGGCGTTTGGGTGCAATTATCAGGGGGATATTTCGCCGGCGCAGGTGGTGAGCACGGTGGCGGATGGGATGGCGATCGCGGCGGAGCAGGACACCAGGATAGAGGTGATTTCGCTGGCGGATACCATGGGCTGGGCGGCGCCGCATCGGATTGAGCGGGTGATCGGCGAGGTTCGGGCGCGCTGGCCGGAGCAGACCATCGCGCTGCATCTGCATGACACGCGCGGCCTCGCGGTGGCCAATGCGGCGGCGGCGATGCGGATGGGCGTGGCGCAGTTCGACAGCACGGTGGGCGGGCTCGGTGGTTGCCCCTTCGCCGGGCAGAAGGGGGCGGCGGGGAATATCTGCACCGAGGAGCTCGCGCTGTTGTGCGCGGAGATGGGGATCGATACCGGCATCGATCTCGATCGCCTGATCGAGGTTGGCCGGATGGCCGAGGAGATCGTCGGCCATGTGTTGCCGAGTGAGTTGATCCATGCCGGATCGCTCGACGCGTTTCGCCGCCTGGCTGCTTAACCCCAGAAAGAGGGAATTCCGATGTCCAAGACCGCCAACCCCACGCTGCAACGGCTGAACGAGGGCAAGCTCGCGCTCGGGTTCTGCCCCTTCCACCTGCGCACCACGGCCGCGCCGATGCTGGCGCATGCGACCGGTTATGACTGGTTGTTCATCGATACCGAGCATGGCGCGTTCACGACGCAGGAGACGTCCCAGATTTGCCTCGCGGCGATTCCGTTCGGGATTACGCCGATTGTGCGCGTGTGCGCGGATGCGCTGGATGAGGCGACGCGGGCGCTCGATAACGGGGCGCTTGGCATTATCGTGCCGCATGTGAGCACGGTGGCGGCGGCCAAGCGGGTGGTGGAGGCGCTGCGCTTTCCGCCGATGGGGCTGCGCTCCTGGGGGGCGCCGCCGGCGATGTATAATTATGGCGGGCCCGGCCTGGCCGAGGCGCAGGAATCGCTCAATCGCGACATCCTGATCGGCACGATGATCGAGACCGAGGAGGCGATCGCCAATGTCGATGAGATCGCGAAGGTGCCGGGGATCGACATGATCATGATCGGCTCGACCGACCTCACCACCCGGATGGGGATTCCCGGGCAGTGGGGGCATGAGAAGCTGCAGGCGGCCGATAAGAAGGTGGGCGCGGCGTGCAAGAAGAACGGCAAGCATCTCGGGCTCGGCGGCATCGGCGATAATGTCTGGGCGCCGCATTACATCAAGCTGGGTGCGCGGATGGTGCTCGCCCATTCCGATCACGGGATGATCATGGAGGCCGGGACGAACCGGGCCACTATGCTGCGGGCGCTGGAGAAGAAGGCGCCGGCTAAGAAGAAGTAGGCAAACGCTGGGCCGGGTTGCGGCATCGGCGCTCGACGTGGATTGCGGCGGTGAGGCAGTTTCCGCGTGAAACTCCTCACTGATTGCCTGCATGAACGTTCGCGCCGCCGCGCTGTCGCTGCACCGCCTGCTCGATTTCTCCGCTTTGCCGCCGGCTGTCCGCGGGATGATGTGGATGACGTTGGCCGGGTTGGTGTTCACCTTTCTGAACACGATCATGCGGCTGTTGACGCGGGATATCGCGCCGTTCGAGACCCAGTTTCTCCGCTATTTCTGTGGGGCGCTGGTGATGCTGCCGCTGGTGCTGCGCGCCGGGATCGCGAAGTTCGCGCCCAATGGGCTGACCGGGCAGATGTGGCGCGGGGTGGTGCATACTTCGGGCCTGCTGCTGTGGTTCATCGCGCTGCCGCATATCTCGCTGGCGGATATGACGGCGCTGGGGTTCACCAGCCCGATCTTCATCATGATCGGGGCCTCGCTGATCCTGAAGGAGCGGATGCGGCTTGATCGGCTGGCGGCTGCCGCGATCGGGTTCGCCGGCGTGCTGATCGTGGTGTGGCCCAATCTCAGTGGCGGGGGTGGGATCTACACTCTGGCGATGCTGGCCTCCTCGCCGCTCTTCGCCGCG
>CAIPLM010000069.1 GCA_903865895.1 uncultured Rhodospirillales bacterium
GTACGGGCGGAGGGGTTGTGTTCGGTCACGGCGTCGCGGACGTACGCGACGTACCCCGGCACGCGGCCGGCGCTCTGCGCCGTACCGGGGCAGGCAACGATTGCCGCCCATGCGGCTTGCGCCAGCCGCGCGCAACGCTTCTCGCCCCGCGCCTGTTGGGCGTCGGTGAGGGGGTAGCTGCATGTCGTCTCACTCCAGCGCTTCGCCGCGCGGGCGGCGTCCTGCAGCGCCCGGACGGCGCGGGCGATGGCGGCGGGCTGCGCGTCGGGCAGGGCGCGGGCGAGGGTGGCGGCGAGGAAGGCGGAACGGTTTTCTTCGGGCATGGGTTAGGACTCCAGGGCGGTGCGAACTCGCGCCATGTCCGGCGCGGTGAACATATGAAATTGATAGGTTATCAGGATGCCGGCGCGGGCTAGAGCGCGAACGGCGCGGGCGGCGGCGCGGTCCTGATAGCGGAAGGAATGCCACCGGCCGTCGGTCAAGTCGTGGCGCTCGACAAACTCCAGGATGGCGCGCATGTGGCGCCCAAGGCGAAGGGTTTTCACGGTTCATGACTCCTTGCGGCTGGCGGTGCGGGTCAAGTAGGCGTGGAAGTAGCGCGCCCGGCTGCCGTTGGCGTTGCGCGGGGCGCGGTAGCCGTACGCGTCGGCCTCGGCGATGATGCGTTCGACGGCGGCGGAGTCGAGCGCGTGGAAGTCAACCAGGGGGATGGCGGCGCGGCGCAGAGTGTCGCGGGCATCGGCGGGGGTGAGGCGGGGCATGGTTCAGGACTCCTTGATCGCGGTGGCGATGGCGAGGGCCTTGGCGGCGGCGAGGGTGTCAGCCGAACCCGTGACCAGGTGAGCGGCGATGAAACTCCAGCGGTACATGCCGCGGGGAAAGTTCTTCTCAATCGTCAAGGTAAATTCGCCGCACTGGCCGTACCAAACCCGGCCGTCGCGGCGCCACGGGCCGGGGCGCGGCGGGTTGTCGCAACCTTTGGCATCTATCGCCGCCTCAATCGCCTCGGCGTTGGACCGGGCGCGGACGATGCGCCGGCGCTCGCTGGCGGCCCGACGGTCGACCTCGGTGAACGCGATGCCGGCGGGCGGAGTCGTGGCGAATACGCAGGCGATCAATTCGTAATCTTTGCGGGTCATGTGCGGGACTCCTTGTGTTGTGTTGGCGGGGACAACGTATCGCGACGCGGGCGGGGCTGTCAATGATAAAAGATTAGCCGTTAAGGTGCCACGATTGCGGGCAAGCCAGTGTGTTGCCATCGCCATCCGTTGTGCGGGTCACGGAGATATCGCCGCACCGTACTTTGACCGTGACGCGGTGATTCTTTAGCGCCGCCTTGACCGCGGCCAGCTTATCGAGCGTGTCGCGCTTGCGGTTGGCGTTCACCGCGGCCGCGGCCGCGTGATAGTCGCGCAAGCCATTGCGACCCATGACGTGCAAGCCTTCAAGGAAGGCCGTCAGCTTACCGACTTTCGACATGTCTCTATCTCCTCTTATCGAGCGTCGGGACTGGCGCTCACGACGGCCGGCGCACGAGGCGCCAGCACACGCGAGAGTCAGGCTACGGGAAAGCCCGCGGCGGCGATGCGGTCCGCCCACGAATAGGCCAGCACACGAGTGCCAAGCCGAA
>CAIPLM010000070.1 GCA_903865895.1 uncultured Rhodospirillales bacterium
CGGGACCCGGATTTGCCGGAGCGGGCGTGGCGGCTCGATGTGCTCGGCCGCGTGCTGGACGGCAGCCTCTATGACGTGCTGCCCAATGCCTTCGGCGATGAGCGGGGCGCCGGCGGCGAATACATCCCGCTGCGCCGCCGCCGCCCCTCCGTGCGGCACAACATCGCGCGCATCGTGGTGGAGGACAGCGCCGCCCTGGTGTTCAGCGAGGGGCATTTCCCCACCTTCGACTGCGAGGACCACGTGGCGCGCGACGCGATGCGCGATATCGTGGCGGAGTCGGAACTGAACCGGGTGATGCTGGAGGCGCTGATCGCCGGCTCCGTCGGTTCGGTGGCGATCCAGATGCGGGTGCTCTCGCAGCGCGTGTTCTTCGATAAGCTCGACACCCGCTTCCTCACCCCGTGCTGGAGCGCCGATGCGCCGGATGAGCTGGAATCGGTGGTGGAGCGCTACAAGGTGCCGGGCGCTGCGCTCGCTGCGCGGGGCTACGAACATATCGAGCCGTCGGCGGAATACTGGTTCATGCGCCGTTGGGATGCGATGCGCGAGACCTGGTTCCTGCCCTGGCCGGTGCGCGGGCCGGGCGGGCCGCTGGAGGATCCGGCGCACGGACATTTCCACGGGCTCGGCTTCGTGCCGATGGTGTGGATTCGCAACCTTCCCGGCGGCGCATGGCCCGATGGCGGCTGCACTTTCCGTGCCGCAATCGAAACCATGATCGAGATCGACTATCAGCTCAGCCAGGCCGGGCGCGGGCTGAAATATTCCTCCGACCCCACGCTCCTCATCAAGGAGCCGGCGGGGATGGAGGGCACGGTGGTGAAGGGCGCGGGCAACGCGCTCATCGTGTCCGAAAAAGGGGATGCCAAGCTGCTGGAAATCGGCGGCACGGCGGCGCAGGCGGTGATCGACTACGTGCGCACGCTGAGAGAATTCGCGCTGGAAGCCGTGCACGGCAACCGCGCGAGCCCGGAGAGATTGTCGGCGGCGCAATCAGGCCGCGCAATGGAACTGATGAACCAGGGCCTGCTCTGGCTGGCCGACAATCTCCGGGTAAGCTACGGCGGTGGCCTCGTGCGCCTCGCGCGCATGGTGGCGCGGGCCAGCAACCGCTTTCCGTTGCAGGCGCGCGGCCGCGACATCGCGCCGATCGCGCAAGAGACGCGCTGGGTGCTGAAATGGCCGCGCTGGGCCATGCCGGTCGCCGAGGATCGCGAGCGCGATGCCCGCACGCTGGCGACGCTGCGCGCGTCCGGCCAGATCTCGCGGCTGACGGCGCTGAAATCCATCGCCGATATCTACGACATTGAAGATGTCGAAGCCGAGATGAAACGCATTGCAGAGGAGGCCCCGCGATGAGCGAGGACAACACGCCGGCAGACGGCCTGGCCGAGGCGCAATCCCGCGCCGCCGCCCTTGAGGCGCGCATCGCCGAAATCGAGGCGCAGGGCCGCCTGCAGCTCCTCGCCTCCGAACTGCGCGCCGAGGCGCTTCGGGCGGGGATGGTGGATCTCGACGGGCTGAAGCTGCTCGAGACCGGCTCCGTCACCATCAACGAAAAGGGCGAGGTGGCGGGTGCGGCGGCGCTGATGGCGGCCGCACGGCGCGCCAAGCCCTGGCTGTTCGGCGCCACCCACTCCTCCAGCCCCTCCGCCGTGCCGCCGCCGGCCGCAACACGGCCGCGGCTGGCCACCGAGATGACGCACGAGGAATGGCAGGCGGCCCGGCGCGAGCTGCTGCGGCGGCGTTAGTAGAAAAGTTTCACCACAGAGACAGTAAGACGGTGAGGGAGCTTGGGGCGGCAACGCGCCTCAGCACCTCACTGACTTACCGCCTCCGTGGTGATGCTTCCCTTGCCATTCGGGCGGGCATATGCGACGGCTGCATTAGCCAAGTAGTTTCACCACAGAGACAGCAAGACGGTGAGGGAGCTTGGGGCGGCAACGCGCCTCAGCACCTCATTTTCTTACCGCCTCCGTGGTGATGCTTCCCTTGCCGTTCGGGCGGGCAATCACGGGGGCACTGCGCGATCCTGCGGTGATCGGCGCCGCCCATATGGCGGCACTGGCGGGCGGAACGAGCCGAATGCTGTCGGGATTGTGGGAGGCGGCGCGGCAACTGCGAGCGCTGCTCGCCCCGCGGCCCGTGGCACGGGAGCAGTCCGCGCCACCGAACCCGCCGGCGCCAAAGCCGCGCGGTGTATTCGATCCATCGACCGGTGAAGCGTCGCTGCCCGCGAACCCTGACCAACTCGTCACGGAAGGATGGTTGGAAATCAGCCATCCATTGGCGGTGGCTAAGGGGCATCGGACTTTCCGCAATCCGGTTACCGGGGATGTCGTTCGGTTCGACAGAGCCGGCCGGGGCGAACAGGGATTCCGGGGCAAAGACCATTATCATGTGGAAAATCCGAGGTCATCGGGTAAGGATGGCGCGGAATACCTTAGCAAGTCCGGCGGCCCGGTGGCAGACGGTAGCAGTGCGTCACATATCATTCCCAACCGGTGATCAAATGGTGCCAGACGAATATCTGCAGCGTACAAGTCTGCATGGGGCAGTTTTGGAATCGTTCACGCTCGGCGACGGTGTTGTTACGATCGCGTGTAGCAGTTTCCTGATGTCGATGGATGGCGACGGCGATCCGCATAATGTTGTCGTCGTTTTAGGTGGCGTGACAGCGGTCGAATGTGACGGAGTTCCGGTCACCGTTATCGCGAAGGAAGGAAAGTCTGGCAGCGTGATCGACTTTTCGCGGGATGGCGACGTCGCAACCCTGGTGATGGAATGGGACCGCTACAAGCCCCGCGAGACGATCACCCGGCTCTACACGATACATTTTCGCACCTTCGCCATCACCGCCGAACGCGAGGGGGCGGGGTGACGCGATAGTGACGGCCGCCCGGCGCGAGCTGCTGCGGCGGCGTTAGCCAAGAAGTTTCACCACAGAGACAGCAAGACGGTGAGGGAGCTTGGGGCGGCAACGCGCCTCAGCACCTCATTGCCTTACCGCCTCCGTGGTGACGCTACCCCTGCCGCCCCGCGCGAAAAGCTGCGGCGGCGTTAGTAGAAAAGTTTCACCACAGAGACAGTAAGACGGTGAGGGAGCTTGGGGCGGCAACGCGCCTCAGCACCTCATTGTCTTACCGCCTCCGTGGTGATTCCTACTTCCCTTCCTTCACGCCACGCCGCCGCGTCGCACTCTGACATCAAAACGAAGTTTCCACCCCGCCCGGGCAGTCCGGGCGGGGACGGCCACGTGCAACCCAAGAGGACCATGATGGGCATTTCCAATTTCCCGGCCATCCTGCAGCCGATCATCCAGCAGGGCTATCTCGAACGCGAGTTCCAGAATGCGCTCACCTCGCGCCTCGGCTACCGCGCGATCGCCGATCGCGAGGAGTTCGCGGTGGGCATCGGCGAGACGCTGACCAAGACCCGCGCCGGGCTCAAGCCCTCGGTGACCACGCCGCTCTCGGCCGCCACCAACACCAATCTCGATAACGGGCTCACCCCGTCGTCGGCCTCGGTCGAGCAGTACACCATCACGCTCAACCATTACGCGGCCACCACCGATCTCAACATGGTGACGTCCCGCGTCGGCATCGCCTCGCAGTTCCTGCTCAATGCCGCGGTCAACGGCGAGCAGGCGGCACGTTCGCTCGATGAGCTGGCGCGGAACACGCTGTTCAACGCCTATATGGGCGGCAACACCTCGGTGCGCGTCGGGCTCTCGGCGGCCAGCACTGTCGTGCCGGTGGATGACGTGCGCGGCTTCCAGTTCAACATGGTCAACGGCGTGCAGACCGCGGTTTCCGGCGGCAATCCGCTGGCGGTGAAGGTGGCGGGCAATCCCTACCAGGTGATCGGCGTCACCATCGACAGCGCCAACGCAACCTCGGCCTGGGGCGGGATTTCCGGCACGCTGACCTTTGCCAACCCGGTCTCGCAGGCCGATGGCGCGACCGGCAACCCGGTGGTGGCAGCCAACGCCGCCTCCATCGAGCGCGCCAACCAGCGCACCTCCACCGCGCAGCTGGTGGCGGGCGATTCGCTCACCATGGCCGCGCTGCTGAATGGCGTCGCCACGCTGCGGATGAACGCGGTGCCGGAGATCGATGGCGTCTATAACTGCTATCTCGATCCGATGTCGGCCCGTCAGCTGTTCGCCGATAACGACTTCCGCCAGCTCTTCACCGGCGCCACCTCGGCCAACCAGGTGTTCCGCCAGGGCATGGTGAACGAGTTCCTCGGCCTGCGCTTCATCACCACCACCGAGGCCTGCGTGCAGGAGCACCCCGCCGGCAACGGGCTGAAGGTGCGCCGGCCGATCATCTGCGGCCAGGGCGCGCTGATCGAGGGCGATTTCGCGGGCATGGCGAGCGCCGACGTGGCGCCGGCGGACGCCATCGTCTCGCTGGTCGATGGGATCGCCATGGTCACCCGCGAGCCGATCGACCGGCTGCAGCAGATCATCGCGCAGTCCTGGTATTGGATCGGCGGGTTCTGCGCGCCGACCGATATCACCACCACCATGAGCACCGTGCCCACGGCCACCGCCTCGGCCTATAAGCGCGCCGTGCTGCTCGAACACGTCGGCTGATCGATCGCCCCTCCCCCGCCCGGGGGAGGGGCGTTCCTTTTCTTGCGGGAGCCACACATGGCCTTCACCGACAGCGAACGCACCGATATCCGCCGCTTCTGCGGCTACCCGGCCTTCGGGGCGGGGACATCGGGCTTCCAGAACTGGCGCTTCTACCAGGCCTATGGGCTGCTGGAATTCCGCCTCAACTACCTCACCGGGGCGGAGGAGGCGGTGGCGCGGCGCTACCTCGGCCAGCTCCAGCAGATCGAGGCGGCGATCCCCGCGGCCTCGGACGGGTTGGATATCGCGGAGGCCAGCAGCTTCGTGCGCAACCCGAACGAGCTGCGGGAACGCGGGCGCCTGCTCGATGGCTGGCGGCGGCGGCTTTGCGGCTTCCTCGGCGTGCCGCCCGGCCCCGATCTCGGCGAAGCCAGCCTGAGCTTCGTGGTATGAGCGGGGCGCGGCTGGATGACCGCATGCGCCGCGCCCTCGGCCGCGCCGGGCTGGCGGCCGGCACCTGGTGCGACGCCTTTCGCCCCGCCGGCTCCGGCCCGGCGCTGGATGCGGCCAACCGCTTCCTCCGCCTGCCCGCGGCCTTTCTTGCCAAGGGCGAGGCCTGGCATGGCAGCTTCGATGCCGCCTACACGCGGCCCGGCGACTACCTGCGCCGCGACGATGGCGCCGTCTGGTTCATCGCCGCCCAGGAGCCGCTGGCGCCCATCCTGTGCATCCGCGCCGATCGCCTGCTCGACATCGCCCGCCCCGCCGGCGCCACGCGCCCGGGGGTGAACAGCTACGGCGGCGTGGCGCCGGAAACCTCGGC
>CAIPLM010000071.1 GCA_903865895.1 uncultured Rhodospirillales bacterium
CGCGGCGCCTCATCGCGCCGCGCACCAACGTTCCGCCCCACGAGAACACGCGGCGGGCAGCGCTGCGTGCGGACACGGGCCGGGCGATGCGGCAATTCGGGTAACACCACAGGCGCAGGGAAGGGCACCGGCACCAGCGAACCATCCGCGATCCGCTGCATCAGCGCCGCGAAATCCCGCACCATCACCTGCATCTGCCGCCACCCCGCCCGTCCGCCCGGCCAAAGCCACCACAACAGCCCCGGCCCACCGCCGATCATCGCGAAAATCCGCGTGACGAGCTCCGCCAGCAGCAGCGCGGGATGCGTGCCGTCATTCAGCTCAGGAGACGTCGTCGTCACATTCATGGTGAATTTAATAACGTGATCAGTTATTTTTTACAAGGATATTTGTCGTTAAAAGGCGTAAATTCCACATCATCCGGCGAAATTGTCACCAAACCCGCTGCTCACGATCCAGTGGCAGGCGCGCGGCGAGGCGGCTATCCTGCCGCCGCACAGCCCGCAATGGAGGCCCCATGTCACTCCCGGTCGCCGATCCCTGGTTCACCATCGAGACCGTCGATGACGGCGTGATCATGCTCACCGAACCGCATGTCGCCCGCCTCTGGCGTGCCAACCTCTTCCTCATCCGCGGCCGCGATCGCGATCTCCTCGTCGATACCGGCATGGGCATCGGCCCGCTCCGCGCCACGGTGGAGGGCCTCACCGATCGCCCGGTGACCGTCTTCACCACCCACAGCCATCTCGACCATATCGGCGGCCACTTCGAATTCGCCGATCGCCCCATCATCGCCCACCCCGCCGAGGCGGCCAAGCTGGCCCACCCCACCGGCCCCATCGGCCTCGCCTACGCCTCGCTCTCCGCCGCCAAGCGCGCCGAATACGCCGCCGCCGGGTTTGACGTCTCCGGCCTGATGATCGACGCCAGCCCCGCCGCCACCTACGACGTCGCTGCCCACCGCTTCCACGGCGCCATTGCCACCGAACTGGTCGAGGAAGGCGCCATCATCGACCTCGGCACCCGTCGCTTCGAGGTGCTCCACCTCCCCGGCCACTCCCCCGGCGGCATCGCCTTGTGGGACGCCGCCGACGGCCTGCTGATCTCCGGCGACGCCATCTATGACGGCATCCTCATCGACACCACCGACGACGCCGACATCCCCACCTACCTGCGCACCATGGCCCGCCTGCGCGACCTCCCCGTCCGCATCGTCCATGGCGGCCACAAACGCGCTTTCGGCCGCGCGCGCCTGCACGAGATCATCGATACCTACGTGGAGAGCCGCCGCGATTTCCGCGCTCCCGCGCCACAAGGGCCGGGAGTCTCATTCTAGGAACGTCCAGCGGAGCCACCCATGGACGCCACCGCAGCCGATCTGGCCACCCTGCAAGGCCATTGGGAGCAGGTCTACCTTGAGGCCGACGGCGTCGCCAACCCGCCCGACGCCCACTCAGCCCCGGGCGGCCAACTGATCATCCGCGGCCACAATTTCAGCGTCCACGGCGCCAACGGCGAGGTCCTGCTCCACGGCGCGTTCGAACTCGACGCCACCACGAACCCCAAATCGATCACCTGGATCGACGCCATCGGCGAAGACACCGGCAAACGCCTGCCCGCCAGCTACGAACTCACGCCCGACCGCTTCATTTTCATCGCCGCAGACGAAGGCGCCCCAAGGCCACTGATCTTCCGCACCGCACCTGGCCAGACCCTGCGCGCCTTCCGCCGCCCGGCCTAGCGCCATCGGCACCCCCACCGGTCACCGCAATCTTGATCACCCCGCCCAACCCGAGGAAACCGCCATGAAAATCAAACGCATCGAGCACATCGCCATCGCCGTGGACTCGATGGGCAAATCGATGGATCTGTTCCGCGACGTGTTCGGACTCGGCGTGGAATACGAAGAACAAATCGGCCAAACAAAACTCGCCATGCTCCCGGTCGGCGAAACCTACGTCGAACTCCTGGAAGGCCAGGGGCCGGACTCCGGCGTCACCAAATGGATCGCCGAAAAAGGCGCCGGCCTCTTCCACATCTGCTTCGAAGTCGAGGACATCGACGCCGCCATCGCCGAGCTGAAGCAGAAAGGCATCAAACTCCGCGACGAAACCCCCCGCATCGGCCACGGCGGCTCCCGCATCGCGTTTCTCGACCCCGCCGGCACGGGGAATGTGCTGATCGAATTGGCGGAGCTCGTGGCGGGGCATTGAGACGCACGACCTGAGGAAGGACGGCAGACTCACCGCAGGCTCCTAAAAAGGCCGCCTGAAACCGCTTCTCTGCCACACATAGCCACCGGATCAGAAAGGATCGCGGGATCTGCGCGGCCTTCGCCGGTACGTCCCCTGATCCCCGGCGCCGGTGGAGCCGTGCTTACCTCCTAGCGCAGCTCCGGGATCACCCAGTACGGCGCATTCCCCCGCTCCACCCGCTGCACATTGTCGAACGCGTTGCGGAACCGCTTGAACCGGTTCTCCCAGGTCGGCCCGGCGAGATGGGCGGTGAGGATGACGTTATCGAGCGAAAACAGCGCATTATCCGGCTGCGGCG
The DNA here is from genome assembly GCA_903865895.1 of uncultured Rhodospirillales bacterium. Lineage (GTDB taxonomy): Bacteria > Pseudomonadota > Alphaproteobacteria > Acetobacterales > Acetobacteraceae > CAIYPH01. The sequence goes on from CAIPLM010000071.1 coordinate 2,554, forward strand.
GCTCCTGCTCGAACACGTCGAGCCCGGCGGCGAAGATAGTGCCGTCCGACAGCGCGGCGTGCAGCGCCACCTCGTCCACCACCGGGCCGCGGCAGGTGTTGATGAGGATGGCGGTCGGTTTCATCGTTTGCAGCTGGGCCGTGCTGATCATGTGCCGCGTGGCCGGCAGCAGCGGCACGTGCAGGCTCACCACGTCGGACTCGCGCAGCACCTCGTCCATCAGCCGGAAGCGGGCGCCGATCGCGTCCTCGGCGTCCTCATTGAGGCGGGCGATATCGTAGTAGATCACGTTCATGCCGAAGGCGCGGCCGAGGCGCGCGACCTTCTTGCCGATGGTGCCGAGGCCGATGATGCCGAGCGTCTTGCCCTGCAGCTCGTAGAGGTGCTTGTCCTGCCAGTCATTGCCGCGCCAACGCCCGGCGGCGACGTTGTCGTGCTGCCAGGTCAGCCGGCGCGCGACGGCGAGCATCAGCAGCAGCGCATGCTCCGCCACCGCCACCGCGTTGGCGCCGCCATTATTAGCGATCGGCACCCCCGCCCGCCGCGCGGCCTCGATGTCGCAGCGGTCGTAGCCGGCGGAGAGCAGCTGAACCAGCTTCAGCTTCGGCGCCGAGCGGTAAAAGGCGTCATCCATCGACGGGTCGCCGAGGCCGATGAGGTATTTCATATCCGGCATCGCAGCGCGGAATTCGGCGGAGTTCGGCCGGGCGATCACCACGTCATAGCCGGCGGGGGCCATGTCGGTGGAGATTTTGATGTCGGAGTCGCCCATCGGCACGACGACGATTTTGGAGCCCATCGGTTTCTTCCCTTGTCTGTTTCAGCGGCCTTTGAACACCGGCCGGCGTTTTTCCATGAAGGCGCGGCGGCCTTCCACATAGTCCTCGCTGTCGAAGCAGGCCTGCACCAGCCGGTCGCACTCCGCGATATCGGCGGTGGGCGAGGTTTTGGACAGCTCGGCCACCGTGCGCTTCACCGCCAGCATCGTCATCGGCGCATTCTGGCCGATGGTCGTCGCGTAGTCCCGCACATAGGCCTCAAGCCCATCCTCGGCGGTCACGCGATTGACCAGCCCCATCCCCAGCGCCTCGGCGGCGGTGAAATGCCGCGCGGTGAAGAAGATCTCCTTCACATGCGACGGCCCGACCAGATCCATCAGCCGCTTCACCCCGGACGGCCCATAGCCGAGCCCAAGCCGAGTGGCCGGCACGCCGAACTTGGCGCCCTCGGCCGCGATCCGCAGGTCGCAATCGAGCGCGATGCCCACGCCGCCGCCGATGCAGAAGCCGCGGATCATCGCGATGGTGGGCTTGGGCGATTCGGAAATCCGCCGCGCCGCCTCATCCGAATCGGCCTCATATTTCGCCACCTGCTCCGGGGTAGAACGCTTCTCCTCGAACTCGCTGATATCGGCGCCGGCCACGAAGCTGGCCTCGCCCGCCCCGCGCAGCACGATCACCCGCACCGCCGGGTCCGCCTCGAAGGCGTCCATGATTTCGGGAATGGCCTGCCACATCGCCGCCGACACGGCGTTGCGCTTCTCCGGCTGATTGAAAATCATCCAACCGATGGCGCCCTCGATGCGCGCGATCATGCGGGGCGTGGATAGTTTGATTTCCCGGATTTCGGTCATGGCGGCGTCTCCTCGGCTTTCCCCGCAGTATAGACCGCGCGCCGGCGGGTTGGACAATCCGGCGACGGGTGGCAAACTGGCGCGAATATCCAGCCGAGGGACGTTCATGGAATTCGAGACACTGGCGCAGACCCGCCGCAGCATCCGCGGCTACAAGCCGGACCCGGTGCCCCGCGCGGTGATCGAGGAGATCCTGGAGGTCGCCAAGGCCGCCCCCTCCTCGATGAACACCCAGCCCTGGCACGTCCATGTCCTCACCGGCGCGCCGCTCGAGCGGGTGCGGCGCCGCAATACCGAGACCATGCTGGCCGGCGGCAAGGCCAATCGCGACATCGTCAGCCACGGTGAATATGAGGGCGTCCATCGCGGCCGCCAGGTTGCCATCGCGGTGAAGCTCTTCGCGGCCATGGGCATCGAGCGGCACGACAAGGCGATGCGGCAGGATTGGGTGATGCGCGGCTTCCGCCAGTTCGACGCCCCGGTCTCGCTGGTGCTGACCTATGACCGCGAGTTGGACCCGGGCGCGGTCGTGCATTTCGATCTCGGCGCGCTCTCCTACGGCATCTGCCTCGCCGCCTGGGATCGCGGGCTCGGCACGGTGGTGAACGGCCAGGGCATCATGCGCTCCGAGATCGTGCGCGAGGAGGCGATGATCCCCGAGAGCGAGGTCATCATGACCTGCATCGCCCTGGGCTACCCCAACGAGGCATTCGCCGCCAATACGGTGAAAGCCGATCGCGAGCCCAACGCGCATTTCGTGCGCTATGTCGGCTTCGAGGACTGATAGGTGACAAATGACGAAATTCGTCATATGTTGAGAGGATGAGCGCCACCTCCTCCCCCCTCGACGCCCCCCGCCCGGAAACCAGCCGGGCGGAGGCCACGCGCGCGCTGATCGTCGAGACCGCCGAGCGGCTGTTCCGCAGCATGGGCTACCAGAAGACGGCGGTGGCCGATATCGCGCGCGAGCTCGGCATGTCGCCGGCCAATGTCTACCGCTTCTTTCCCAGCAAGGCCGCCATCAACGAGGCGATCTGCGCCCGCGTGGTGGGGCTGCTGAGCGCGCGGGCCTGGGCGGTGGCGCGCGGACCAGGCACGCCGGCGGACCGGATTCGGGCAATTTTTCGGGCGATGCAGCAATCCACACTGGAAATCGCCTTTCATGAGCGGCGGATGATCGAGATGGTCGCCGTCGCCATGGAGGAGCATTGGGGCGTCATCAAGGAGCACGTCCGCGATATCGACAACGCCGTGCGCCACATCGTGATGGACGGCCAGGCCGATGGCAGCTTCGCCCGGCTTGACCCGGATGCCACCGGCCGGCTGATCCACGGCGCCATGATCGGCTTCTGCCACCCCACGCTGGTGCAGCAATGCATGGATGACGATCTCGAAGCCATGGCGGCGGGGATGGCCGAGTTCTGCCTGCGCGCACTGCGGCCGGATTGATGAAATTCGACTGACGAATATTGACATTCGTCACATCGTCATAGATACCCAGGGGACCAGCCCGCAGAGGTTCCCCATGTCGATCGCCCGCCTGCTCCCCCTGCTCCTCCCGCTCGCCTTGACCGCCTGTTTCGAGCGCACCCAGGCGAGCGTGGCCGATGCGCCGCGGCCGGTGCAGGTCGTCCGCGTGGAGCTCGCGCCGGCCCAGGCCAGCCGCGCCTATGCCGGGGTGATCCGCCCCCGCCGCGAGGCCGATATCGGCTTCCGCGCCGCCGGCCGCATGGTGGCGCGCGAGGTTGATCTCGGCGCACGGGTGAAGGCCGGTCAGATCCTCGCCCGGCTCGATACCGCCGACCTCGCCCTCGCTTTGCGCAGCGCCACCGCCGACCTCCTCAGCGCCGAGGCACAATCCGCCCAGGCCACCGCCGATGCCGGGCGCAGCCGCATTTTGGCCGGCCAGGGCTGGACCTCCACCGCCGCCGACGAAGCCAAGCAGGCCGCCGCCCGCAGCGCGCAGGAGCGCGTGGCCTCCGCCCGCGCCGCCCTCGCCCTGGCGCGCAACCGGCTCGACTACGCCGAACTGCGCGCACCGATGGATGGCGTCGTCACCGCCGTGGTGGCCGATCCCGGCACCGTCGTCGCCGACGGCCAGCCGGTGCTGCGCCTCGCCGATGCCGGCGCGCTGGAAGTCGAGCTCGCCTTGCCGGAATCGGCCGTCGCGGTGGCCGGCCAGTCCGCCCAGGTCACGCTCTGGGCGCGGCCGGAGGAGAAGCTCACCGCCACGCTGCGTGAGGTCGCCGCCGCGGCGGACCCCAAGCTGCGCACCTATGCCGCCCGCTACACCATCGCCGCCCCGCCCCCCTGGCTCGCCATCGGCATGACCGCGACACTGACCCTCGCCGCCCCCGGGGGCGAGACTTTCGCCCGCCTCCCCGCCGGGGCGCTGACCGATCGCGGCGCCGGGCCGATGGTGTGGGTGGTCGATGCCGCCTCCGGCCGGCTTGAGGCCCGCAAGGTGACGGTGCAGGCGATGCAGCAGGAGCGCGTGCTGCTCGGCGGGCTGCGCGAGGGCGATCTGGTGGTGGCCCTCGGGGTGCAGAAGCTCGATCCCGCCGCCCGCGTGCGCATCGCCGAAACCCGCCCGGCGGGCGTGTGATGGGCCGCTTCAATCTCTCGGCCTGGGCGGTCGCGCATAAAAGCCTCGTCGGCTTCCTCATCGCCCTGCTCTTCGCCGCCGGCGGGCTCTCCTACACCCGCCTTGGCCGCGCGGAGGACCCGTCCTTCACCGTCAAGCTGCTGATCGTTACCGCGGTATGGCCGGGCGCGACGGCGGAGGAGACGCAGAACCAGGTGGCCGAGCGCATCGAGCGCAAGCTGCAGGACCTCGCCTACCTCGACCACATCGTCACCTTCGTACGCCCCGGCTTCGCCGCGCTCACGGTGAATTTCCGCGACGACACGCCGCCCGCCGAGGTCCCCGGCCTCTACTACCAGGCGCGCAAGAAGCTCGACGACCTGCGCCCGGAAATCCCCGCCGGCGTAATCGGCCCGGCGGTGAACGACGAATATACCGACGTCTACGGCGCCGTTTTCGCCCTCACCGGCGCCGAGAATACCGAACTGGTGCGCCAGGCCGAGCGGGTGCGCGACCGGCTGATGGCGGTGCCCGGCATCCAGAAGGTCAACATCGCCGGCGAGCAGAGCCGGGCTGTCTTCGTCGAATTCAGCCATGCCCGCCTCGCCTCCCTCGGCGTCACCGTGCCGCAGATCGCCCAGGCCCTGGCGCGGCAGAACGCGGTGATCCCGGCCGGCATCGTGGAAAGCGGGGTGACCCGCATTCCCGTCCGCGTCGAGGGCGCCATCGCCGGCGCCGCCGCCTTGGCCGAGGTGCCGGTGGCGAGCGGCGGACGGAGCATCCGCCTCGGCGACATTGCCACTATTCGCGAGGGCTATGCCGAGCCGCCGCAGTCGGAGATCCGCCACAACGGCGCGGGCGCCGTGCTGGTGGCCGCCTCCATGCGCAAGGGCACCAACGGGCTCGATTTCGGCCACGCCATGACGGCGCAGCTGGCGAAAATCCGCGCCGATCTGCCTGTTGGCATCGAGTTGCAGCAGATCGCCGACCAGCCCGAGGTGATCGGCGAGGCGGTCGGCGAGTTCCTGCTGAAATTCGTCGTCGCCCTCGGCGTGGTGCTGCTGGTCTCCTTCGCCTCGCTCGGCTTCCGCGTCGGCATCGTAGTGGCGCTCGCCGTGCCGCTGACGCTGGCGGTGGTGTTCATGGTGATGGAATTCATGGGCATCGAGCTGCAGCGCATTTCGCTCGGCGCGCTGATCCTCGCCCTCGGCCTGCTCGTCGATGACGCGATCATCGCCGTCGAGACCATGGTGGTGAAGCTCGAGGCGGGGTGGGACCGCATGCGCGCGGCGAGCCACGCCTGGACCTCGACCGCCTTCCCGATGCTGACCGGCACGCTGGTGACGGCGGCGGGGTTCCTCCCCGTCGGCATCGCGAAATCGACATCCGGCGAATATGCCGGCGGTATTTTCTGGGTGGTCGGCATCGCGCTGCTGGCAAGCTGGGTGGTGGCGGTGGTGTTCACCCCCTATCTCGGCGTGCTGCTGCTGCCAGAGCCCAAGCCGGGCCACGCCCATGATCACGACCATGACGCGCAGTACCACTCGCGTGCCTACCGCACGCTGCGCGCGGTGGTGGCCTGGAGCGTCGAACGGCGCTGGCTGGTGGTGCTGGTGACGGTGGCGCTGCTGGTGGTCTCGGGCCTCGGCATGGGCGCGGTGCGCCAGCAATTCTTCCCCAATTCGGCACGCCCGGAACTGATCGTCGACGTCACGCTGCGCCAGGGTGCCAGCCATGGCGCGACCCTCACCGCCGTGCAGCTTCTGGAAAAGGAGCTGGCCGGCGATGGCGATATCGCCTGGTATACCGCCTATATCGGTTCCGGCCCGCCGCGCTTCTTCCTTGCCTTCAACCCCGCGCTGCCCAATGACGCGGTGGCGACGGTGGTGATGACCACCAAGGGCGTTGAGGCGCGGGAGCGGGTGCGGGCGCGGCTGATGGCGTTTGCCGACAGCGAAGCCATTCCGGCGGCCCGGGTGCGCGTCTCCCGGCTGGAGCTTGGCCCGCCCGTCGGCTTCCCCGTGCAGTTCCGTGTGGTGGGCGCCGATACCGCCGCGGTGCGCGCGGTGGCCGACCAGGCCGTCGCCGCCCTGCGCGCCACGCCCGGCACCCGCAACGCCCAGGTCGCCTGGTTCGACCGCGCGCCGAGCCTGCGCCTGGAGCTCGACCAGCCGCGCATCCGCCAGCTCGGCCTCACCCCCGCCGATATCGGTCAGACCCTCGCCACCCTGCTCTCCGGCACCACCGCGACCCAGCTGCGCCTCGGCACCAAGCTGGCGGACGTGACGCTGCGGGCGACCGAGACCGAGCGCGTCGATCTCGCCGGGCTGCCCGACCTCTCGATCCCCACCGATGCCGGCCCGGTGCCGCTCGGCCAGCTCGCCCGGATCCGCGCCGGCACGGAAGAACCCATCCTGTGGCGGCGCGATCGCGAGAGCTACCTGACCGTGCAATCCGATATCCAGGACGGCTTGCAGGCGCCCGACGTCACCAAGCTCGCGCTGCCACGCATCAGGGCGCTGGCTTTGCCGGCCGGCGTGCGGATCGAGACCGGGGGGGCAGCCGAGGAATCCGACAAGGCCAATGCCGCGCTCGGCCAGGTCTTCCCGGTGATGATCGCCACCATGGTGCTGCTGCTGATGATCCAGCTACAGAACCTGCCGCGCACCCTGCTGGTGCTGGCCACCGCCCCACTCGGGCTGATCGGCGCAGTGGGCGCGCTGCTGCTCGCCGATGCGCCCTTCGGCTTCGTCGCCCTGCTCGGGCTGATCGCGCTGGCGGGCATGATCATGCGCAACACCATCATCCTGGTGGACCAGGTGCGGCAGGACCAGGAGGACGGCCGCACGCTGCGGGACGCGATCATCGAGTCGACGGTGCGGCGCGCCCGCCCGGTGGTGCTGACGGCGCTGGCCGCGGTGTTCGCCTTCATCCCCCTCAGCTTCAACGTGTTCTGGGGCCCGATGGCGCTGACCATGATCGGCGGGCTGGTGGTGGCCACCGTGCTGACGCTGGTGTTCCTGCCCGCGCTGTACGCGCTGGCCTTCCGCGCCCCGCGCCGCCCGGTGGTGGACGTGCTGCCGGCAGACGTCGCGCTCGGCGCCAAACCGGGTTAGGCTGGCCCCGCACCGGCGGATCAGCCGCCGGGCGGGGAGCGGCACGTCATGAAACTCGGCAGATTGGGCGTATGGAATCCGAATGACCGGCTGGCCCCGCCGGACCTCGCGCGCCTCCTCGCCACCTCGGAGGACCTCGGCTACACCGCCTTGTGGTATCCCGAGGCGGTCGGCTACGAGGCGCTGTCGAGCGCGAGCTTCATGCTCGCCCACTCCAAAACGCTGAGCATCGGCAGCTCGATCGCGCAGACCTACGCGCGGGACGCCTTCACCGCCAGGCGCGGCATGCTCGGCCTCAACCAGATGTATGGCGACCGCTTCATCCTCGGCCTCGGCGTCAGCCACGCCCCGATGGTGGAGGCGCGCGGCCATGATTATGACCGCCCGGTGCCGACCATGCGCGCCTATCTCGACCGCATGCAGGACGGGCAGGAGGGTGCCGCGGAGTGGCCGGTGATGCTGGCGGCCCTCGGCCCCCTGATGATGAAGCTCGCCTTCGCCCGCACCCAGGGCGCCCTGCCGGTGAACGCCACACCCGAGCATACGCGCCGGGCGGCGGCCGTCATGCCGCCAGGCAAGCACCTCGCGGTGGCCCAGAAATTCCTCATCGAAACCAATGCCGAACGCGCCAGGGCGATCGGGCGGGCGGAGCTTGGCATGTATCTGAGCATGCCGAACTACCTCAACCACTGGCAGCGCATCGGCTTCACCGCCGAGGATTTCGCGGATGGCGGCTCGGATCGTCTCATCGACGCGATGATCAACTGGGGCAGCGCGGAGGACGTGAAGCGCCAGATCCGCGGCCATTTTGAGGCCGGCGCCACCCATGTCTGCATCCGCCCGGTGCATGCCAACGGCGATTACGCGGCGCGGGACGCGATGCTGCGCATCATGGCGGATCTGTAGCGGCCGTCGCGGGCGGGGCCGCTGCGGCGGGGGAGGAGAACCAGAGATGTCACAGACTGCCACCAAACCCGTCCCGGTGCCGGACGAGGTCAGCGCGCCGTTCTTCGATGGCGCCCGGGAAGGCCGGCTGATGCTCCAGCATTGCGCCGCCTGCGAAAAATGGAGCTTCCCGGTGCGCGAGCGCTGCCCGCATTGCATGGGCGCGAAGCTGGCGTGGCGCGCCGCCAGCGGGCGCGGCACGCTCTACACCTTCGCCATCATGCACCAGGTGATGAACCCCGGCTTCGCCGCTGACGTGCCCTACAACGTCAGCCAGATCGACCTCGATGAGGGCGTGCGCATGGTCTGCAACATCGTCGGCCTCGCCAATGACGCGTTGCGCATCGGCATGGCGGTGGAGGCGGTGTTCGAAGACGTCGGCGATGGCGTCAGCATCCCCAAATTCCGCCCCGTGACCGGTTGAGGAGCGCGCCATGGCCAACACATCAAAAGGGGCGATCGTCGGGCTCGGCGTCACGCCGATGGGCCGCATCTATGGCCGCCGCGCCGTCGATTTCGCCGCCGAGGCGATCGCGCTGGCGCTCGAAGATGCCGGCCTGCAGAAAAGCGACGTCGATGGGCTGCTGATCAACGCCAACATCCCCAATGACATGCTGCCCGGCGCGCAGATGACGCTGGGGCTCGAAAACCTCACGCTGATGAACGTGATGAGCGCCTACGGCTCGACCGGCGGCAGCATGATGCAATATGCCTGCATGGCCATTCGTGAGGGGCTCGCGACCACCGTGGTGCTGGTCTACGCCGACGCGCCGCTGACCCCCTCGCGCGGGGCCGGCCAGTCCTATGCCGGGCCGCACCGCTTCCCGCTCGGCGGCATGACCGGGCTCAAGGCCGCCTATGGCGATTTCGGCGCCAATCTCGGCTACGCCATGGCGGCGCAGCGCCACATGCATCTCTACGGCACCACCGAGGACCAACTCGGCACCATCGCGGTCGGCCAGCGGCAATGGGCGCAAATGAGCCCCTGGGCGCAGATGAAGGCGCCGATGACCATGGCGGATCACCACGCCTCGCGCTGGATTGCCGAGCCGCTGCGGCTGTTCGATTGCTGCCTGGTCTCCAACGGCGCGGTGGCGATCATCGTGACCTCGGTTGAACGCGCGCGGGATCTCAAGCAGCCGCCGGTCCATGTGCTCGGCTACGCCCAATGCGCGCCGGGCGACAATGCCAGCACCGCGCGCCATCCCGGCGTGGAGACCGGGGCGAAGCGCTCCGGCGAGGCGGCGTTCCGCATGGCCGGCATCACCCGCGCCGATATCGGCTCCTGCCAGCTCTATGACTGCTACACCTACACCGTGCTGGTGACGCTGGAGGATTACGGCTTCTGCGCCAAGGGCGAAGGCGGCCCCTTCGTGGCGGACGGCAAGCTCGCCCCGGGCGGTGCGCTCCCGACCAATACCGGCGGCGGCCAGCTCTCCGGCTACTACATGTGGTCCTTCACCCCGATGTCGGAAGCGATCGTGCAGGCGCGCGGGCAAGGGGGCGCGCGCCAGGTGGCCAACAACGATTTCATCCTGGTCAGCGGCAATGGCGGGATTCTGAACTACCACTCGACGCTGATCTTCAGCCCGCACGCCGGGGGCTGATGGAGGGGATGGCTGGGGCGGGAGGGATCGAACCTCCGTATGGCGGAATCAAAATCCGCTGCCTTACCGCTTGGCGACGCCCCATGCGCGTGCCCTGATTAAGTGTCTCCGGCCGGCGCCGCAAGCCCGCCGCCGTGAGTCCACCACCCCGTCCCCGTGATTTCATCCGCCGCGGCGGCGGCTTCGGCTGGGGTGGCGAAAATCGCGAAGCAGGTGGCGCCCGAGCCGCTCATGCGCGCCAGCAACGCGCCGGGCAGCGCCGCGAGCGTTTCCAGCACCGTGCCGATCACCGGGGCGAGCGCCACCGCCGGTTCCTGCAAATCATTGGAAAGGGCCGCGAGATCACGCGCCATCGCGGCCGCGCTGTCCCACCCCGCCGGCAGGTCGGCGGGTGCGCGGAAGCCGCCGCCGCGGGCCTTGAAGACGGATGGCGTGCTGACGGCGACGCCGGGGTTGACCAGCAGGATGCCGCAGTCCGGCAGGGCCGGGGCGGGCAGCAGCACTTCCCCGATGCCCTGCATGCGCGCCGCCCGTCCGGCGAGGCATACCGGCACATCCGCCCCGAGTTGCAGCGCCAACCCCTCCGGCACCTCCACCCCCCAGAGCCGCGCCAGCAGGCGCAGCGCGGCCGCCGCATCGGCCGAGCCACCGCCGATGCCGGAGGCAATCGGCAGGTTCTTGATCAGCCGCAATGCCACGCGGGGCGCGACAAATCCTGCCTCCGCCAGCAGCCGTGCGGCGCGCAGCACCAGATTATCGGCCTCCCCCGCCAGCGCGGCGCCGAATGGGCCGTCGATTGCAAGACTTAGGCAATCCGCCCTTGCGGCTTCCACCACATCGCCAGCCCCGGCGAACACCACGAGGCTGTCGAGCAGATGGTAGCCATCCGGCCGCTTGCCGGTGACGTGCAGATAGAGATTGACCTTGGCGGGTGCGGCCGCGCGCATCGTGCTACTGGCCGGACGCATCCCCGGCATCGCGCAGCTTGGCCTGCAGCTTGGGCACGTCATCCGGGTCGGGGTTGAGGATCAGCGCGCGGCGCCACTGGAACTGCGCCTCGATCTTGCGGCCGATCGCCCAGTAGATGTCACCGAGATGCATGTTGATGGTGGGATCGTTGGGCTCGATCTCCACCGCGCGCTCGAGATATTTGAGCGCGCCCTTGGGGTCGCCCTGGCGGAACAGCACCCAGCCCAGGCTATCGGCGATTTCGCCGTCATTCGGGCGCAGGCGCACGGCGCGCTCGATCATCTCACGGGCGCGGCCGAGGTTGCGGCCCTGCTCAGCCCAGGAATAGCCGAGATAATTGAGCACAAAGGCCTGATCGGGCTGCAACTCGAGCGCCTGGAGGAAATCCGCCTCGGCGCGCGCCCAGAGGCGGGAGCGATCGAGCGCGATGCCGCGATTATAGAACACCACCCAGTTGTTGCGGCCGGGCGGCTGCGGCAGCACGGCGATCGCGCGGTCATAGGCGGTGATGGCCTCGGCGAAGCGCTTCTTCTGGCGCAGCAGATCGCCCTGGGCGGCGGCGATTTCGCCACGTCCGGGCATGTCGCGCGCCAGCTCGTCGAGCATGCGCAGCGCCCCGGCGGTGTCGCCGAGCTTGTCGGCCAAGCCCGCCTGGCGCATCCGCACGAGGGGGGAGAGCGGATCGCTCGTGCTCACCGGCGCCAGCGTCCGCTGAGCGAGTTCGAGCGCGCGGCGCCCCTCGTAGAGATCGGCTGCGAGCAGGCGGGCCGGGGCCGAATCGGGCCGCAAATCAAGCGCGAGCTGCACCAGGATGGGCGAGAAGGCCGCGCGCTCCTGCTGCCGCAGCCCGGCGGCGAGGGTGAGATACACCTCGGCGATGCCATCGGCGGCAGTGCGAATCTGCCGCTCGGCCACCGCGATCTCAAGGCCCGGGGCAATGATCGCGAGGTCAGGGTTGGCCTGGACGAGGGTGGCGATGGTTTGCCGCGCATCCTCCGGGTGGCCCTGGCGCATCTGCCAGGAGGCGACGTGGCGGGCCACCGCGAGGTCCGTCCCGCCGAGTTCACTCACCGCGGAGCGATAGAGCCGCGCGGCCTCCGCCGCCTTGTGGCCGAGATCGGCGATCAACGCGCCATTCATGGTGAACAATGCGCGGAATCGCTGCGCATCGGGTGAGGCCGCCAGGGAGGCGAGCGCCACGTCCGCCCGGCCCTCGCCGGCCTGCGCCCAGGCCACCAGCAGGGGTTGTAGCAGCTGAGCCAGCCCCTGGCGCGGCAGGCTGGCGAAGCGGGACTCGGCCTGCTCCCACCGCCCGGCCTTGGCATCGGCATTGCCGAGCACGAGGAGGGCGGCCTGGTCGTCTGGCAGCATCTGCGCCAGGCGCGCCGCCTCGGGCCGGCCGGCCAGCAGGGCAGTGATGAAGGCCTGCTGGCGCAGCTCGGGGTTGGTCGGGTCCGCGGCCAAAGCGCGCTGGAACAGCTGGGTTGCCAGCTCATTGTCGCCCTGCGTCGCGGCGAAGCGCGCGGTGAGGAAAGCGGCGGCGTTCCCCGTCGCCAACTGCCTGTCATCCGCGGGGCTGGCCGGCTGGCCGGACGCCGCGCAGGCCGAAAGGAGCGAGAGGGCGAGGAGAACGGCGCGCGAGAGCGTGGAGCGGTGCTGCATGGCCCGACCATATCAGCGCCGCGCGCATTGTGCCACGCCTCAGGCGCCCCGGCTGGGCTGCCCCAGCAATGACATCATCGTGGCCCTTTGCGGCCGGAATTCACCGCCAAGCTGTGACCCACGCCGCATCCGGCGCGCTTCATTCTTCGTAAACCCAGCATTCCTAGCCTGCGCTCACCGAAACCCGCCCGATCCAGGAGACATGGCCATGTCGCTCGCCACCGCCACCCTCCCCGAGCCCGCCTTCCCGGTGTTCGCCGATATCGACCCCGTCCTGCTGGCCGACGCGGAGCCGGAACCGCGCACCGCCAAGCAGATGCTGACGGGCGCGTGGTCCGACTATATCCGCCGCATCCTGCCGGCGATGGAGCGGGCCGCAGATTACTCCGCGGCTTCGGCGTAGGCCTCCAGCGGCGCGCAGGTGCAGACGAGGTTGCGGTCGCCGTAGACGTTGTCGACGCGCTTCACCGGCGGCCAGTACTTCGACGCCGCCACGAAGGGCAGCGGGAAGGCGGCCTGGGCGCGGCTATAGCCGTGGGTCCAGGTATCCGCCATCACCTCGCGCGCGGTGTGCGGCGCGTTCTTCAGCGGATTATCGGCACGGTCCATGCTGCCTGCGGCGATCGCGCGGATCTCGCCACGAATGGCGATCATCGCGTCGCAGAAGCGGTCGAGCTCGGCCTTCGACTCGCTCTCCGTCGGCTCGATCATCAGCGTGCCCGCCACCGGCCAGGACATGGTCGGCGCATGGTAGCCGTAATCCTGCAGGCGCTTGGCGATATCCTCCACCTGCACGTTGGCGTCCCCGAAGCCGCGGCAATCGATGATGCACTCATGCGCCACCATGCCGGATTTCGCGGTGTAGAGAATCGGGTAATGCGGCGCGAGGCGGCGGGCGACGTAATTGGCATTCAGGATCGCCACCTCCGTCGCCTTGGTCAGCCCCGCAGCGCCCATCATGCGGATATAGGCGTAGGAGATCGGCAGGATCAGCGCGCTGCCATAGGGCGCGGCTGAGACCGGGCCGTAGGAGGTCGCGGGCCCCGCATCGGCGCGCAGCGGGTGGTTGGGCAGGAAGGGCACGAGATGCGCGGCCACGCAAACCGGGCCGACGCCCGGACCGCCGCCGCCATGCGGGATGCAGAAGGTCTTGTGCAGGTTGAGGTGGCAGACATCGGCGCCGATCGCGCCCGGCGAGGTGAGGCCGACCTGCGCGTTCATGTTGGCGCCATCCATGTACACCTGGCCGCCCTGGTCATGGATGATGCGGCAGATGTCGCGGATTTCCTCCTCGAACACGCCATGCGTCGAGGGGTAGGTGATCATCAGCGCGGCGAGTTTCGGGCCGTGCTGGGCGGCTTTGGCGGCGAGATCGGCGACGTCGACGTTGCCGTCCTTGTCGCAGGCGGTCACCACCACCTTGTATCCGGCCATCGCCGCCGAGGCGGGGTTGGTGCCGTGGGCGGAGGAGGGGATGAGGCAGATATCCCGCCCATGGTCGCCGCGGCTCTCATGCCAGGCGCGGATGGCGAGCAGCCCGGCATATTCGCCCTGGCTGCCGGCGTTCGGCTGGATGGAGACGCCGGCGAAGCCGGTGGCCTGGCACAGCCAGCCGGTCAGCGTGTCGATCATCGTCTTGTAGCCGGTGGTCTGCGCGGCCGGCGCGAAGGGATGGATTTCCGCGAAGCCGGGCAGAGTGATGGGGATCATCTCGGCGGTCGCGTTCAGCTTCATGGTGCAGGAGCCGAGCGGGATCATCGAGCGGTTGAGCGCGACGTCCTTGTCCTCCAGGCGCTTGAGGTAGCGCAGCATTTCGTGCTCGGCGTGATAGGCGCTGAAGACGTGTTGCTGGAGGAACTTGGAGGTGCGGATGAAGGCATCCGGCAGGCTGGCAGGGGCCTCGCCGAGCGCGCCCCCGAGAATGGCGGCCAGCGCGTTGAGGTCGGCGCGGGTGACGGTCTCATCGAGCGCGATGCCGACGCCGGTCGCGTCGATGCGGCGCAGGTTGAAGCCGGCTTCCAGCGCCGCCTCCATCAGGGCGTCGGCGCGCGGGCCGGCCTCGATGGCGAGCGTGTCAAAGAACGCGCCATGGCGTAGCGCGAGGCCGCCCTGGGTGGCGGCGGCGGCGAGCAGGCGCGCCTGGAGGTTGACCCGCTTGGCAATTCGGGTGAGCCCGGCCGGGCCGTGCCACACCGCATACATCGAGGCCATCACCGCCAGCAGCACCTGGGCGGTGCAGATGTTCGACGTCGCCTTTTCGCGGCGGATATGCTGCTCGCGGGTTTGCAGCGCGAGGCGCATGGCGGGCGCGCCGGCGGCATCGAGCGAGACGCCGACCAGGCGGCCGGGCATCGAGCGCTTCAACGCATCACGGGTGGCGAAGAAGGCGGCATGCGGGCCACCGAAACCGACCGGCACGCCGAAGCGCTGCGAGGAGCCGACCACGATATCGGCGCCCATTTCGCCGGGCGAGGTGAGCAGCACGAGGCTCAGCGGATCGGCGGCGACGATGGCGAGCGCGCCGACGGCATGGGCGGCGGCGATTTCGGCGGTGAGATCACGCACCTCGCCGGTGCTGCCGGGGTATTGCAGCACCACGGCGAAGGGCTTGGCGGCGGCAATGGCGGCCGCGTCACCGGTGGGCACGTCCATCAGCGTGATGCCGTGTGACCAGGCGCGGGTGGCCAGCACGGCGCGGGTCTGCGGATGCAGGTCCGAGGCGACGGCGATCACGTCGCTCTTCGCCTTGGAGGCGGCATGCGCCATGCCCATCGCCTCGGCGGCCGCGGTGGCTTCGTCGAGCAGCGAGGCGTTGGCGATTTCCATGCCGGTCAGTTCGCAGACCATGGTCTGGAAATTCACCAGCGCTTCCAGGCGTCCTTGGGCGATTTCGGCCTGGTAGGGGGTGTAGGCGGTGTACCAGCCCGGATTCTCCAGGATATTGCGCAGGATCACCGGCGGCGTGTGGGTGCCGTGATAACCGAGCCCGATCAGGGACTTCTTGATCACATTGCGCTCGGACAGCGCGCGCAGCTCGGCAATCGCGCCGGCCTCGTCGATCGCCTCCGGCAGATCCATCGCCTGCTGGGCGCGAATGCTGCCGGGCACGGTGCGCGCCGCGAGGTCATCGAGCGTGGCCGCCCCGGTCGCTTCCAGCATTTCACCGATCTCCGCCTCGGAAGGCGCGATGTGGCGGCTGACGAAACTGTCCTGCGCTTCGAGGAGCGCGAGTTCGGCAAGGGCGGTCATGAGTGGGCGGACCTTTCAAAGTAAGGGTTCACCACAGCGGCAGTCAGGCAGGGAGGGAGTGTACCCCCCCTGCCTCGAGCCTGCCTGTAGGGCGGAACGTGGTTCAATCCAGCGGCCTCGAGGGAGTGCGACCAGGAGGCGATGAACCGCTTCTCACGGTCTTAC
>CAIPLM010000072.1 GCA_903865895.1 uncultured Rhodospirillales bacterium
CCCGCGGCAGCGATTTGAAGAAGCCGCGCATCAGCCACATCACGTAGGGGATGAGGAAGGTGCAGTAGGCCAGGATCAGCGTGATGTGCTTGTCGGTGATGTCGAGATTGCGCGCCACCAGGAACATCGGCACCGCCAGCGCAATCGGCGGCACCCCGCGCGAGAGCAGGATCAGCACGCCGATGGTGTTCGCCCCCCTCAGCGGCACCCGGGCCAGCGCATAGCCGGCCATCGAGCCGGCGATGATGGAGATCAGCCCGGCGCCGCCAGCGACGATGATGGTGTTGAGCATCCGGCCCGGCACGTCGGCGTAGCGCAGATAGGAGGTGTAGGTCTCGATCGTCGGCGTGAAGAACAGCTTGGGCGGCGAGGTGAACACGTCCCGCTGTTGCTTGAACGAGGTCAGCACCATCCAGAACACGGGGAAAAGGAAGGTCGCACAGGCCGCCACCCCGGCGCCGATGCGCAGCCGGTGCAGCAGGCGGCGCTTAAGGGCCGGGCTCAATAGCGCTGCTCCAGATAGCGGGTGCCGCGCAGGAAGATCCCGGTGAGCACCATGGTGATGATCAGCACGACGACCGACATCGCCGCCGATTCCGCGAATTTCAGGCCGCGAAACGCCTCCTGGTAGATGAACAGGTTGATCACGTTGGTCGCCCGCCCAGGCCCACCGAGGGTGGAGGCGAGCACGATATCGAACATCTTCACCGCGCCGAGCCAGCGCACCACGAAGGCGGCGGCGATGATCGGCACCAGCAGCGGCAAGGTGATGCGATGCAGCATCACCCACCAATTGGCTCCATCGATCTCGGCGGCCTCGAACACATCGCGCGGCAGGGAAAGCAGCCCGGCGGTGGCGATCAGGGTGACGAAGGGCGTCCAGCGCCAGGTGTCGATCAGGATGATCGTCACCATGCCCAGCACCGAGTCGCCGAACCAGTCGAACGGCCCGATGCCGATCAGGCCGAGGAGGTAGTTGGTGATGCCCCAGAGCGGATCGAGCATCATCCGCCACAACCCGCCGGCCACCACGGGGGCGACCACCATGGGGATGAGGAAAAGCGCGCGCACGGCGCCGCGGCCGCGCCATTCCGCGTTGATCAGGAAGGCGATCGCGAAGCCCAGCACCATCTGCAAGGGCATGGCGAAGGCAAGGTAGACGGTGGTGACCTTCATGGAGTGCCAGAAGCGCTCATCGGTCAGCACCAACTCGTAATTGTCCCAGCCTACCCAGGCGCTGGGCAGGAAGGTGCCAAGATCGAGCTCCGCGAAGCTGATCTCAATGGTGTAGGCGATCGGGTAGGCCAGCACCGCGAGCAGGATCAGGAATGCGGGCGTCATGAAGCCCCAGCGGCTGGCCGTATCGGCCAGCCGCGTCATCCGCCGGGACCTGCGTGGCCCCGGCGTGTGCGTGCGCTTCACGATGGCCCCGGCGGCTAGAGGCGCAGCTTCTCGATGCGCGCCGCCGCGTTCTTCAGCGCATCCGCCGGGCTCAGCTCGCCGGCGGTGGCGCGGGCCACCTCATCGGCCAGCACCTGCTGCACCGCGTCGGACTTGGCGAGGCGGGGACGCCACATCTCGCCCTTGCCCGCCACCTCGTAGGCCTGGTTGAGGGTGGCGAACACCGGGGTGAGCCAGGCGGGGTCCGGCGTGCCGGCGATGGTGGAGCGGCGGGCGGGGAAGCTGCCGACATTGGCGGCGGAGAAGCGCTCGCCCTCCTTGGAGGCCATCCATTGCAGCAGCGCCCAGGAGGCGCGAGGGAATTGCGACTTGCGGCTGATCTCGCCGCTCCAGATGCCGCGATGGGTGCCAGGCCCGGCGCTGCCGACCGGCATCACCTGCACGCCCACTTCGTCGGGCTTCAGCGTGGTGGATGCCGGGTCGATCGCGGTGCCGCGGAACACGCTGCCCCACATGAACATGGTGGCGATCTGGCCCTGGCGGAACGCCGTCAGTTCCTCATTGAACACGTAGCTCTTGGCGCCAGGCGGGGCGTATTTCAGCAGGTCGACAAACGTCTGCAGCGAGGCGACGCCGGCCGGCGAGTTGAACAGCGGCTTGCCGTTCTGGTCGAGCAGCTTGCCGCCGTTGGAGTTCAGGATCGCCTGCCAGATCGTCGGTGTCAGCTGGTCACGGGCGAAATAGGTGCCCACCGCCCAGGCGTTGACCTTGCCCTCGCCCTTGACGTCCTGCACCAGCTTCGGTGCCTGCGCCATGAACTCAGCCCAGGTGAGCTTGGGCGTCGGCTCCGGTAGGCCGGCCTTCTTGTAGTGGGTGCGGTTGTAGAACATCAGCAGCATGTTGGAGCGCAGCGGCACGCCATACTGCACGCCCTTCCACTCCGACGCGGCGAGCGGCGCGGGGTAGAAATCGTTCCAGTCAAAATCCGCGTCGGTCCAGGCGGCGCAATCCTTCTTGAGATCGAGCAGGGCGCCGGTCTGGGCGAGCTGCGGAGTCCAAGGGTCGTCGTTGAGGATGATGTCATAGGCCGGGCTCTGGCCGGTGAGGTCGAGCAGGGACTTGGTGAGGTGCTCGGAATAGGGCAGCCCGTCGATGGTGACCTTGATATGCGGGAATTTCTTGTTGAACTCCGGCACCAGCACGGTCTGCCACAGCTTGGCAAAAGCGTCGTTGGCGGCCATGCGGATGCTGACCGGCGCCTCCGCCGTGCCGAGCCCACCGCCGTCACCGGGCGCGGCATGAGCGGCACGGGTAGCCACGCTGGCCGCGGTGGTGGCGGCGATGCCGCTGATGACGGTGCGGCGCGAAACGCGCCCCTTGGTGCTGCGATGGGCTGACATGGCGATCCTCCTGAAATGCGCGCCTGTGTGGCGTCTCGCCGGCATGATGCACTGGCCGGCGATGCTTCGCCAGATCAGCGGCATCGAGCATCAGCTGAGGGTTTCAGGTAATGTTCAATAATCACGAGCTGAAGCAGGGCATACTCCGCTCGCATCTGTGCGGGCACCGTTTGGTGCTACAGGCTCAGAAGCTGCCCACCCGCGGCAGCACCTAGGAAGGTGACGACCCCGGCGATCTCCACGCCGGGGGCGAGATTAGCCGGGTCGAGCCCGGCCATGCGCAACCCGGCGTCGCAGGCGATCAGCCGCACGCCGAGCTCACCCGCCGCCGC
>CAIPLM010000073.1 GCA_903865895.1 uncultured Rhodospirillales bacterium
AAGGGCACCGGCCTCGGCCTTTCCATCGCCCGCGCTGCGATCCGCTCGATGAACGGCGACATCGCGGTGCACAACCAGGACGGCGGCGCGGTGTTCACGCTCACCCTGCGCCGAGCCAGCCACCCCGCTTTCGCCGCCGCGGCGCAATAAGCGCCGCGGCCGCAAGGCTCAACCGAAGAAGGTCTCTTCCAGCGTGATGCCGGAATAGAAGGTCATCGCGCCGGGCAGATTGGCGAAACCCTGCACGTCCTTGGTCATCGCGTAGCCCTGCGCGCGCCAGGCGAGGCCAACCAGGAAGCACTCGTCGAGCGACTGCTTGGTGAGGTCGGCATAGATGGCCTTGCGCTTGGCGAAGTCGAACTCAGCGCGGCCCTTCTCGAACAGCGCATGGGTCTCGGGGGTGGGGATGTTGACGCTGCGCGCGTTGTTCGGCGGCAGGCCGCCATCGAGCACGGTAGCCGCGCCATCGAAGTCGTTATTGTCGGTCGTGGTGCCCTGCACGCAGAACTCGTACTGGCCGCGATTGCCGAGGTTCACCCGCGTCGCCCAGTCCGGCAGGTTGAGGGTCACGTTGATGCCGACGGTCGCGAGGTTCTGCTGCACCACCTCGGCGGTGGATTTGTGCATGCCGTACTGCGCGGTCGACAGCAGGGTGCAGGCGAAGCCATTGGCCACGCCCGCTTCCTTCAGCAGGAACTTGGCGCGGTCCGGATCGTAGGACCAGTGCTTGGCCGAAGCGGCGTCGTAGAACGGCGTGCCCTGGGCGATCGGCAGGCCCTGCAGCGGGTTGCCGCGGCCGAAGAAGGCGGCGTTGACGATTTCCTCGCGCTTGATCGCAAACGCCACGGCCTGGCGCACCCGCTTGTCCTTGAACGGGCCGTTGCCGTTAAAGGAAAGCGCCATGAACGGGCCATCGACGTTCTGCATCTTCAGCTTGGCGTCCGCCTCGATCGCCTGCATGGACTGCCAGGGCACGTATTCGATGATGTCGATATCGCCGGCCTGCAGCGCGGCCACGCGGAGGTTCTCGTCGGCATAGGCGATGAAGCGGATGGCCTTCAGCTTGGGCGCGCCGGCGCGGTAGTATTTCGGGTTGGCCTCGAGATCGATCGAGACACCCTTTTCCTGCGCCTTGATCACGTAAGGCCCGGCGGTGACGGCGGTGCCGCCATTATCGGTGGAGCCCTTGGCGACGATCGGCATATGCGGGCTGGCCAGCCACTCCGGCAGCATGACGTTGGCCGATTTCAGCACGATGCGCACGGTGCGCGGATCGGGCGTCTCGATGCGCTCGACCGACTGGAACTGGTTCTTCATGAACGCGGTGGACTTCTCGCCGGCGACCTGCTCCAGCGTCCACTTCACGTCCTCGGCGGTCACCTTGCGGCCATCGCTGAACATGGCGTCACGCAGCTTGAACACCCAGGTGGTGTCCCCGTCGCGGCTCCAGCTTTCCGCCAGTTCCGGCCGCAGCAGGCCCTTATTGTCGTAGGAGGCGAGGCCGCGCATCACGCAGTATTTGACGGTGACCTGCGCCGTGCCGGTATTGGCCCAAGGCAGCAAATTGGGCGGGAAGGTCGAGAGGCCGAAGCTGAGCGTGCCCGGGATGCGGGCGGCGCGCGCCTGGTGGCCGATGAGCGGCAGCGTGGCGCCAGCGGCAAGCACGGCACGGCGAGAAATGGCCATCGTCGTCTCCCTTGTTTGATCAACGTTTGGTATATACCAGCGATGCGTCCGTCTCAACGGGATATGAAGTCCTTCAGCGCTTCGGCCACCTTGGGCACCAGCAGGTCCCACCGGCGCGGCGCCAGATGGCGGAACAGCCGCAGCGAAGTGTACCAGGGCGAATCCTCCCGGCCCATCAGCCACCGCCAATCCGGCGCATAGGGGATCATCGCCCAAACCTTGCGCCCCATGGCGCCGGCGAAATGCACCACCGAGGTATCGACGGAGACCACCAGGTCCACGTTGTCGAGAATCGCGATGGTGTCCTCGAAATCGGTGATCTCGGCGTCCAGATTGAGCAACGGCGCGCGGCCCTTGTAACCGGCAATCTGCGCGGTGGCCGGGCCCTTCTGCACGGAGATGAAGGTGACGCCCTCGAGCTCGAACAGCGGGGCCAGAGTATCAAGAGTGATGGTGCGGTTGATGTCGTTGTTATGGGTCGGCCGGCCCGCCCAGGCGATGGCGACCCGGCGTTGGCCAGGGGCGACCCGGGCCGCCAGCCGGTCGCGCCACAGGGCGCTGCGGCCGGATTCGGCCTGCAGATAGGAGGTGGCGGCGGGGATGTTCTCCAGCCGCGTGCCGTGCAGCCGCGGCAGGCCGGAGAACGGGCAGTAATAGGCGAAGGGGCCGATCAGGTCCCACCGCGTCACCAGCGTGACGCCCGGGAACATCCGCCGCAGCGTCGGCTCCATTTCGGACGAGCAAGCCACCGTCATGTCCTGGCAGCGCGCCCGCGCCCAGGGGATGTAGCGCGAGAACATCACCACATCGCCGAAGCCCTGATCTCCCACCAGCAGCAGTTTCTGCCCCGGCCCGAGTTCGCGGCCATCCCATTGCGGCTGCTCGGATTTCGGCATCAGCGGCGCGGCGCCGGGGATCTGGTAGCGCCACTCGTAATGCTCCCAGCCCTGTGCGAGTTCGCCCCGCAACAGCATCGCCTGGCCGAGCTTCATATGGGATTGCGGCAGGTTGCGCAGATCAAGCGAATGGCGCGCCGCGGCGATACAGGCGTCGATCTCCATGCGGTCGTAGAGCACCATGGCGAGGTTGAACGGGCCGAGCGGGTCGGCCGGATCGAGCGTGACCGCGCGGCGGGCGGCGATCAGCGCCTCGTCGAGGCGGGTGAGCAGGCGGTAGACCTCGGAGATATTGCGGAAATGCGTGGCCTTGCCGAACCCTCCGGCGGCCAACGAGCGTTCCATCAGTTCGGCCGCCTCGGCCACCCGGTTGCGGCGGAACAGAATCAGCCCCTTGGTGTGCAGCGCCTCGGGCTGGGTCGGGAGCGCGGCGAGTACATGGCTGATCATGCGATCGGCGGCATCGAGCCGGTTCGCCTCGATGTATTCGTTGGCCACGGCGAAAATCTCGGCCGCCGGCACCGGTACCGTCACCGGACCGGGGCGCGCAGGCTGCGGCCGCGCTGCGGCGGGCGCCTGGACGACAGGAACCTGGGCGGGCGCCGCAGCCACGGTGGGTTGCGGCTGAGGCGAATGCTGGAAAGAGACGGAAAGTCCGGACACGGCAAGCTCACCAGTTACGACGTTCCCGGCAGGCTAGCCGAGCCCGCGCCGGAACGGAAACCTTCAATCGCAGCGCCCCGCGATCTCGCCAGCGCCGCCACCCGGCGCTAGTCTCCATGCCTCTGCCGGGAGACGCCGCCATGAAGATCGCCATCGCCACGCTGGCCACCGAAACCAACACCTTCTCGCCCATCCCCACCGGGCGCGCCGCCTTCACGGGCGAGCGTGCCTGGTTCCGCACCGGCGCCAGCCGCCACCCCGCGGTAATGGGCAGCTCACCGCTGATCGAATGGCGCCATCGCGCCGAGGCGGATGGCCACGAGATCGTGGAGAGCATCTGCGCCTCCGCCCAGCCCGCCGGCACCACGCTGCGCAACATCTATGAGGAGCTGCGCGACCTCATCCTCGCCGACATCAAGGCCGCCATGCCGGTGGACGTGGTGCTGCTGTGCATGCACGGCGCCATGGTCGCCGACGGCTATGACGATTGCGAGGGCGATACCTTGGCCCGGGTGCGCGAGATCGTCGGCGCCCGCGCCACAATCGGCATCGAGCTCGACCTGCATTGCCATCTCACCGAGCTGATGCGCGCCAGTGCCGACGTCATCATCACCTACAAGGAATACCCGCACATCGACATGGTCGAGCGCGCCACCGAGCTCTACGCCCTCTGCACCGCCGCCCAGCGCGGCGAAATCAAGCCGGTGATGGCCTATCATGACTGCCGGATGGTCTCGATGTGGCGCACCACGGTGGAGCCGATGAAGAGCTTCGTCGCCAAGATGGCGGGGCTTGAGGGCAAAGACGGCGTGCTCTCGGTCTCCTTCGGCCACGGCTTCCCTTGGGGCGATGTGCCGGAGGTCGGCGCGAAGATGCTGGTGGTGACCGACAATGACCCGGCCAAGGCCCAGGCGCTCGCCAGCGAGCTTGGCCAGGAGATCTGGCGGCTGCGCGAGGCGTGCTTCCCGCTGCACGACACCATCGATGGCGGGCTCGACGCGGCACTCGCCGCCGAGGGCGGCAAGCCGGTGGTGATCGCCGACGTCGCCGACAATGCCGGCGGCGGTGCGCCATCAGACAACACCCATATCTTGCGCCGCATGGTGGATCGCGGGGTGACCGACGCGGTGATCGGCGCCTTCTGGGATCCGGTCGCCGTGCAGTTCTGCACCGAAGCCGGCGTGGGCGCGTCGTTCGATCTGCGGATCGGCGGCAAATGCGGCACTGCCTCGGGCGATCCGGTGGATCTCAAGGTGACGGTGATGGCGCTGGCGGAGAACCACTCCCAAGGCGGCCTCTCCGGCGGCCGCGCGCCGATGGGGGCGAGCGCCTGGGTGCGCGCGGGCGGCATCGACATCATCCTCAACTCCACCCGCACCCAGATCTTCCAGCCCGACGCGTTCACCGGGCTCGGCTGCACGCTGGCGGACAAGAAAATCGTGGTGGTGAAATCCACCCAGCATTTCCACGCCGGCTTCGCCCCCATCGCCCGCGAGGTGCGCTACGTCGCCGCCCCCGGGGCGATTGGGCCGGACTTCGCGGCGATTCCCTTCACGAAACGCACCACGCCATACTGGCCGCGGGTGGAGGACCCCTGGGCGACGAATTCTTGAGCGTTACCCCGCGATCTCGTTCATGAACGCCCGCAGCTGATCCGCCCACAGGGCCGCATCCGCCCCCGAGGCGATGTGGCCCTTTTCGCTGTCGATCTCGAAATAGCGCGCATCGACCCCCGCCCCCGTCAGCGCCGGCATCACGCTGTCAGCGAGTGAGGGCGGGAAGATCGAGTCGGTGCGGGAGATCACGAACAGCACCTTGGCGGTGATGCGGCCGACCTCCGGCGTCATGTCCAACCCCACCAAGGCGCGGCCGAGCACCACCAAAGAGTGGCCGTCGAAGATGGCGGACCAGGCGCGGGCCTGGCGTTCGATCTCGGCGGCGACGTCGGGCACCTTTCCGGCGAGAGAGGCCTCGGCGCCGTAGCGGCGCAGCGTCTCGGCGCGGATCGCCGTCATCGTCGCGCCGATGCCACCGACGCGGTAGTAGTGGCCGCCATTCCAGTTGGGGTCGGTGGCGAAGCGGGCCAGCAGCCCGTCGGGGTCGGCGCCGGGGGATTTGAGGCCGGTCACCACGGGCACCAGCGCATCCATGAAGCCGGGATACTGGATGCCCCAGGCGAAGGATTGGAACCCGCCATAGGAGGGACCGACCACGGCGACGAGGTGCTTCACCCCGAGCCCGTCCAGCATCGCCTTCTGTGCAGCGACGATGTCCTTCAGCGTGATGTGGGGGAAATCCGGGCCGTATTCAGCGCCCGTGGCCGGGTTGATCGAGGCCGGCGCGGTGGAGCCGAAGGAGGAGCCGATCATGTTGGAACTGACGACGTAGAAGCGATCCGTGTCGATCGGTTTGCCCGGCCCGACCAGCGCCGCCCAGGAGCCCTCGGAGGCGGCTTCACCGCCATCGGCGAAGAGGTGGCTTGAGGTGTAGCCGTGGGTCAGTAGCACGGCGTTGCGGCCGTCGGGCGCGAGGGTGCCGTAGGTGACGTAGGCGAGTTTGGTGTCGCGCAGCACGCCGCCATTGGCGAGGGCGAGGTCACCAATGGCGGCGAATTTTGTCTGGGTCATGCGAAATCTCCTGCGCGGGTGGTGACGCCGGCCGGGTCACGGGCCGGGTCGCAAATCGTGTCGTAGCGCATCGTCCAGCGCTCGGTGGCCTCATGAGCCGGCCAAGAACCGCCGGGCGACCCGTTGCGGATGAAGCTGATCCAATCCGCGCGTATGCGCGCCGAGAGGGCATCGCAGAAGGCCGCGTCGCCGCCCGCCAGCATGCCAGCGCCCGCGAAGGCATCGAGGGTGCCGAACATGAAGGGCAACTCGATGCAGTGGCAGGCTTTGAAGCGGCTGCCTTGCGGCGACCAGTCGAATTGGTAGGCGTAGACCGGTCCGCGCAGGGCCGCGGCGAGCCGCATGGCCGGCCAGATGAAGGTCTCGTCGGAGGATTTATCGGCCAGCCAATCCATCAGCGATCCGCCGGGCCGCCGCGCGCGATAGGCGTCCATCCGGTCGCCCATGCGGGCGGCGGCCTGCGCCGGGTCGGGTGCGGCCATCGCAGGGTCGGCGGCGTAGAAGGCGTGCACCTCTTCACGGGTGATGCCGATCAGCACCGGCATATCCCCCGCGGCGGCCGCGATGTCGTCGATCAGGCCGTTGCGGGTGGTGGCTTCGGCGAGGGCGGGCATGAAGGGCGGGGTGGTTTCGCCGAAGCGTGCATTGGCGCGGGCGAGGCCGCCTTGCGCCTGGAGCAGCCGGGCCACCGGCATTTCGCGCATCTGGGAAGCGGCGTCGGCGGCATCGGGGTCGATATCGAGCAGGCGGAGGTATTGCGCCCCCTGCCCTGCCGCTTCGGCCAAGGTGCGCGGCGGGCGGCCGAAGCTGCCGCTTTGCAGGATGGCGCGATGGAACAGCTTGCGGCTCGCGGGATCCAGCATCAGCCGGCCGATGGAGGAGGCGCCGGCGGATTGGCCGGCCAGGGTGACGCAGCCGGGATCGCCGCCGAAGGCCGCGATGTTGTCGCGCACCCATTCCAACGCAAGCGCTTGGTCCATGGTGCCGAGATTGCCAGGGCTCACGCCCGGCGCATGCAGGTAGCCGAGCGCGCCGAGCCGGTAGTTGACGCCGACCACCACGATATCGCCCTCGCGCGCGAGGGTGCCGCCGTCATACCACGCGAGCGACCCGGCGCCGCTGATCCAGGCGCCGCCATGCAGCCACACCAGCACTTTCCGGCGTTTTCCGTCGGCGGCCGGGGTCCAGATCGTGAGCGTCAGGCAGTCTTCGTCCTGCGGGCGGGTGAAATCGCCCATGGCAACGGCGAGGCGGGAGGGGGATTGCGGGGCGATCGGGCCATCGGCCGTGCCATCGCGCAGCCCGCTCCACGCCGCCACCGGCTGCGGCGGAGCTAAGCGGCGCTCGCCCACCGGGGGCAGCGCGTAGGGCACCGCACGGAATACCGCGACCCCGTTCTCCATGCCGCCCGCGATATCCCCGAGCCCCGTTTGCGCGATCACCGCCATGTCAGCCGCCTCCCTGCTGCTCCCAGGCTGCGACAGGATGCGCCCGGCGTCCACTGTGCCCCATCCACTGGCGGGTTGCGCCGGCGAGGGCCGCATGGTGGTCTGCGGTCTGATCAGTCCGATGGGGGTATCGATGCGGGTCCTGGCGCTATTGCTCTTGTTCGCCTTCCCGGCGCTCGCCGCCGACCGGGTGGTGAACGTCTATAACTGGTCGGACTATATCGACCCCTACGCCGTCGCCCACTTCGAGCGCGAGACCGGCATCAAGGTGCGCTATGACCTCTATGACAGCCTGGAGACGCTGGAGGGCAAGATGCTCGCCGGCAAGACCGGGTATGACGTGGTGGTGCCGACCAGCGAGCCGACTTTCTCGAAGCTGGTGCGCTCCGGCGCCCTGCTGCCGCTCGCTCGCGCCGCGCTGCCCAACGCCGCCGGGCTCGATGCCGGGCTGATGAAGCAGGTGGCGAGTTCCGATCCCGGCAATGCGCATGGCGTGATCTATCTGTGGGGCACCATCGGCCTCGGGGTGAACGAGGCGCGGCTGCGCGCCGTGGCGCCCGATGCGCCGCTCGATTCGTGGGACCTGCTGTTCAAGCCGGAATGGGCCCGCAAGGCGGCGCGCTGCGGCATCACCATGATGGACAGCGCGATCGACGTGATTCCGAGCGTGCTGAAATATCTCGGCAAATCGCCAGACAGCACGGATGCCGCCGATCTCGCCGCGGTGGAAAAGACGCTGCGCGCCATCCGCCCGCATATCCGCGCCTTCGCCAGCGGCGGTGCGGTGGAAGCCATGGCGGCCGGGGAGACCTGCCTCGTCCTGTCCTATTCCGGTGACGTCATCCAGGCCGCCGCCCGCGCGGACGAGGCGGGCCAGGGGGTGAAGCTCAGGTACATCGCGCCGAAAGAGGGCGCCCAGCTGTGGTTCGACATGCTGGCCATCCCCAAGGATGCGCCGCACCCCGCCGAGGCACTGGAATTCATCAACTTCCTACTGAAGCCCGACGTGATGGCCGGCATCACCAACCAGGTGCGCTACCCCAACGCCATCCCGGCCACCGCCAGCGCCGTTGCGCCGGAGATCGCGGGCGATCCCGGCGTGTATCCGCCCGCCGAGCAGCGCGCGCGCTTTTTCACCATCGGCCCGGTGCCTCCCGACGCGACCCGGGCGCGGGCCAGGATGTGGTCGCGCTTCAAGGGCAACGGCTGACGCCGCAAACCCAATCAGAGAGGAAACACCATGATCCATGAACTCCGCGTCTACACGCTGAAGCCCGGCAAGCTCGGCGAATACCTCAACCTCGCCAAGACCGTTGGGCGCCCCGCCCGCGGGCAGAACTATGGCGTGAACCTCGGCTACTGGACGCCGGAGTTCGGCACGCTCAACCAGGTCTGGCATATCTGGTCCTATGACAGTCTCGATGAGCGAGCGCGGCTGCGTGGCGAGCTGGCCAAGAACGAGGCCTGGACGCGCGACTATATCCCCGCCATCCGCCCGCTGCTGGAGCGGCAGGATATCCGCTTCATCAACCCGATGAAGGATGTGGTGGCGCCAGTGGAGGAAGGTGGCGTCTATGAGATGCGCATCTACCGCACCGAGATGGGCGCGGCGCGGCCCTATGCCGAGGAGTATCTGAAAATCATGCCGCATCGCGAGACCTACTCGCGCAATGTCGGCCTGTGGATCGGCGAGAGCCCGCAGCCCAACGAGGTGCTGCATATGTGGAACTACAAGTCCGCCGATGCCCGGGCGGCGATCCGTCGCGAGTTGTTCAAGGATCAGGAGTGGCTGGCCTACCTGAAGCGGCAGGGCACCCGGGTGGTGGAGATGCAGTCCACCCTGCTGATCCCCACCGACTATTCCACGATGAAGTAGGGGCCGCCCCTGCGCCGCCTTCTGCTCGCCGCCCTGTTGCTGCCGCCCTTGCTGATGGGGGCCGGCCTCGCGCCGGCGCGGGCGCAGGGCGTCGATTTGCTGCTGGTGCTCGCGGTCGATGCCTCGGGCAGCGTGTCGACCGAGCGGTTCGAGCTGCAGAAGCAGGGCTATGCCGCGGCCTTCCGGGACAGGCGGGTGCAGCAGGCGATCGCCGGCGGCATGCAGCAGCGCATCGGGGTGGCGATGGTGCAATGGACCGGGCCGCGGCTGCAGCGGCTGGTGGTGGAATGGCACCTCGTTGACGGAAGCGCCGCCGCCGATGCGCTGGCAGGGCGGATCGAGGCGGCGCCGCGCCAGTTGTTCAGCGGCGGCACCTCGATCAGCGGGCTGATCGACTACGCGCTCGGCCTGCTCGACCGCGCGCCCTGGCCCACACTGCGCAAGGTAATCGACATCTCCGGCGATGGCGGTAACAACTCCGGCCGCCCGGTCGGCCCGGCGCGGGATGACGCGGTGGAGGCTGGCGTCACCATCAACGGGCTGCCGATCCTCAACGTCGAGCCCTATCTGGCCGAGCATTACCGGGAGAACGTGATCGGCGGGCCCGGCGCCTTCATGATCGCCATCGACAGCTACGAACAGTTCGCCGATGCCATTCGCCGCAAGCTGATCACCGAGATTTCCGGCCTGCCGGCCCCGCCGCGCCTCGCCGCCCGCTGATGCGCTGGCTGCTCGGGTTAAGCTGGGCGTGGCTGCTGCTGTTCGTGGCGGCGCCGGCCGCGATCCTGGCGGGGATCGGGCTGCTGAGCCCGGCCGAGACCGTGCCGCCGCTCGCCTTGCCGATCGGGCTCGGCGGTTATGGCGGGTTGGCCGATCCGTTCTATCTGCGGGCCTTGCTCGGCAGTCTCGCCGTGGCGGCGGCCACCGCCCTGCTTTGCCTGGTGCTCGGCTACCCCATGGCGCTGGCGATCGCCCGCTCGGCGCATCGGCGCCTGTTGTTGCTGCTGGTGATGCTGCCGTTCTGGAGCGGCATTCTGCTGCGATTGATCGCCTGGATCGGGATTTTTCGCGATGAGGGGCTGATCAATGCGGCGCTGCGAGGGATCGGGCTCGCCCCGCTGGCCCTGCTGCATACCGACGCGGCGATGATGGTGGGGCTGGTGTATTGCTACCTGCCCTTCATGATCCTGCCGGTGGAGGCGCGGCTGGCGGCGGCGGATGGGCGGCTGGAGATGGCGGCGGCCGATCTCGGCGCAAGGCCCTGGCAGGTGTTCCGCCGCATCACGTGGCCGCTGAGCCTGCCCGGGGTGCGGGCCGGGCTCGCGCTGGTGTTCATCCCCGTAAGCGGCGAATACGTGATCCCGGACCTGCTGGGCGCGCCCGGCACGCCGCTGATCGGGCGGGTAATCTGGGACGAATTCTTCCAATCCGCCGACTGGCCGCAGGCCACTGCGCTAGCTACCGCGCTGCTCGCGGCGATGCTGGCGGCGGCTGCGCTGCTGCGAGGCCGCTGAGATGCGCCAGCGCCTGCTGACGGTCTGGCTGATTGGTGGACTCGTGTTTCTCTACGCCCCTATCGCCCTGGTGGTGGCCACCAGCTTCAACGCGGCGCCGCTGATGACGGTGTGGAGCGGCGCCTCGCTGCGCTGGTATGTGCAGCTTTGGCACAGCCCGGCGTTGATGGAGGCCGCCGCCCGCTCGCTCGGCATCGCCGCAGCCTCGGCGAGCCTGGCCACCCTGCTCGGCGGCGCCGCGGGCATCGCGCTGGGCCGTGCCGGCGCGTTTCGCGGGCGGGGGCTGTTCGAGGGGCTG
This sequence comes from uncultured Rhodospirillales bacterium, assembly GCA_903865895.1. Taxonomy (GTDB): domain Bacteria; phylum Pseudomonadota; class Alphaproteobacteria; order Acetobacterales; family Acetobacteraceae; genus CAIYPH01. Next base: position 11,009 of record CAIPLM010000073.1, read on the forward strand.
GTCGCGATACCGCTGATCCTGCCGGACCTGCTGATCGGCCTCGCCTTGCTGCTGCTGTTCATCGCGCTGGAGGCGCTGACCGGCTGGCCGGCCGGGCGGGGCGTGCTGACCATCATCCTCGCCCACGCCACCGCGAGTCTTGCCTTCGTGGCGGTGACGGTGCGGGCCCGGCTCGCTGGTTTCGACGAGGCGCTGGAGCACGCCGCCGCCGATCTCGGCGCCACGCCGCTGGTGGTGCTGCGCCGCATCACCATCCCGCTGATCGCCCCAGCACTGGCGGCCGGCTGGCTGCTGGCCTTCACCCTTTCGCTCGATGACGTGGTGATCGCGAGCTTCACCGGCGGGCCGGGGGCGACCACTTTGCCGATGGCGATCTTCTCCTCGCTGCGGCTGGGGCCGACGCCGGTGCTGAACGCGCTGGCCACCATTATCCTTGCGCTGGTGGCGGGGCTGCTGCTTGCGGCGTGGAAGCTCGCCCCGGTTGCCGCGCGGGGGGCGCGGGATTAGGGTGCGCGGCTTGTTTTCAGCCTAGCGAGACCCCGATGTCCCTCACCGCCGAACGCCTCGACCGCATCAACCCGAGCCTGACCATCGCCATCTCCACCAAGGCGCGCCAGATGAAGGCCGCGGGCCGCGATGTCATCAGCCTCTCCGCCGGCGAGCCCGACTTCGATACGCCGCAAAACGTGAAGGACGCCGCGATCCGCGCGATCCAGAGCGGCGACACGAAATACACCGACGTCGCCGGCACCCCCGCGCTGCGCCAGGCGGTTGCCGCCAAGTTCAAGCGCGACAGCGGGATCGACTACAAGCCCGAGGAGATCATCATCTCCACCGGCGGCAAGCAGGTGATTTTCAACGCGATGATCGCGACCCTCGACAAGGGCGACGAGGTGATCATCCCCACCCCCTGCTGGGTCAGCTACCCCGATATCGTCGCGCTGGCCGACGGCACGCCGGTGCTGGTGCCCTGCGGCCAGAACAACGGCTTCAAGCTGCGCGCCGAGGACCTTGAGGCCGCGATCACGCCGAAGACCAAGTGGTTCATGCTCAACAACCCCTGCAACCCCACGGGGGCCGCCTATTCGGCCGAAGAGCTGAAGGCGATCACCGACGTGCTGCTGCGCCATCCGCATGTGTGGGTGTTCACTGACGATATCTACGAGAAGCTCGCCTATGACGGCTTCAAGCCGGCCACCATCGTTGAGGTGGAGCCCAAGCTGAAGGATCGCACGATCACCATGAACGGCTCCTCCAAGGCCTATGCGATGACGGGCTGGCGCATCGGTTTCGCCGGCGCGCCGGTGCAGATGATCAAGGCGATGGACAAGCTGCAATCGCAGTCCACCTCCAACACCTCCTCGATCTCCCAGGCCGCCGCGGTGGAGAGCCTCAACGGGCCGCAGGAATTCATCGGCGAAATGGTCGAGGTCTATAAGGCGCGCCGCAATCTGGTGGTGGACATGCTGAACCAGGCGCCGGGCATCACCTGCCACAAGCCCGAAGGCGCGTTCTACGTGTTCCCCTCCGTGCATGGCTGCATCGGCAAGACCACCAAGGGCGGCGTGAAGATCAAGGACGACGCAGATTTCGTCACCGCGCTGCTGGAGGAAGAGGGCGTGGCGGCGGTGCATGGCACGGCCTTCCTCTATCCCGGCCATTTCCGCATCAGCTACGCCACCGACACCGAAAGCCTCCGCGAGGCCTGCACGCGCATCCAGCGCTTCTGCCGGGAGATGACCTGAACCATGAACGCAACCGCCCCGTCTGCACAGGTTCGGCCCGCGCTGGCCAGCCGTCTCAAGCGCGTCCAGGTCGCCGCCACGGTGGCGATGACCATCAAGGCACGCGAGCTGCGCGCCCAGGGGATCGACGTCATCCAGCTCACCATCGGTGAGCCTGATTTCGACACCCCCGAGCACGCCATCGAGGCGGCGCATCAGGCGGCGCTGGCGGGCAAGACCAAGTATCCCCCGCAGGACGGCGTGCCGGAGCTGAAGGCGGCGATCCAGAAGAAGTTCAAGCGGGATCGCAACCTCGACTACGCGCTCGACGAGATCATGGTCGCCAATGGCGGCAAGCAGGTGATTTTCGACGCGTTCCTCGCCTCGATCGACGAGGGCGACGAGGTGGTGATCCCGGCGCCGTACTGGGGTGCCTATCCGCTGATGGCGAAATGCGTCGGCGGTGAGCCGGTGATCGTCAACTGCCCGGAAAACAACGGCTTCCGCCTCCGCCCGGAGGACCTCGACGCCGCCATCACGCCGAAGACGAAGTGGCTGATGCTGAACTCGCCGAACAACCCCACCGGGGCGGCGATGTCGCGCGACGAGTTGCTGGCGATCGGCGAGGTGATGAAGAAGCACCCGCATGTCTGGATCATGTGCGACGACATGTACGAGCATTTGGTCTATGGCGACTTCGCCTACCACACGCTGGCCGAGGTGGTGCCGGAGTTGAAGGACCGCACGGTGACGATCTCGGGCGTGTCCAAGACCTACGCGATGACGGGCTGGCGCGTCGGCTTCTGCGCCGGGCCGAAGGACCTCATCAAGGCGATGGTAAACATGCAGGGGCAGATCAGCTCCGGCATCTCCACCGTCGGCCAGGCCGCCGCGGTGGCGGCGATGGAGGGCGATCAGTCGCTGGTCGCCGAACGCGCCGAGATTTATCGCAAGCGGCGGGATCTGGTGGTCGATGCGCTGAACGCCATGCCCGGCATCACCTGCCACCGGCCGGAGGGAGCGTTCTACGTTTATCCGAATATCGCCGGCTGCATTGGGCGAACCACGCCGAAGGGCACCAAGATCAATACCGATGGCGAGTTCGCGCTCGCGCTGCTGGAGGAAGGGCACGTCGCCCTGGTCGGCGGCGCGGCCTTCGGCATGAGCCCCTATCTGCGCATTTCCTACGCTGCCAATGACGAAGCGGTGGCCGAGGCGATGGTGCGGATGGCAAAGTTCGTCGGCAGCCTGACGTGAGCTCGCCGGCCCTCAGGGCCGGGCGCGACGACGACGCCGACGGCTTCATCTCCCTGATCGGCGATTGCTGGGCGGAATATCCCGGCAATATCCTCGACGTTGACGGCGAGTTGCCGGAGTTGCGTGCGCTCGCCAGCTATTTCGCCAAGTCCGGCGGCATGTTCTGGGCCGTTGAGCAGGACGGTGCGATCACCGGCATGATCGGCACCAAGCCGCTGGAGGGCGGCGCCTGGGAGCTGTGCAAGGTCTATACGCGGCCGGCGCTGCGCGGCAGCGGGATGGCGCGGACCATGCTCGCGACCGCCGAGAGCTATGCGCGTGACCACGGCGCGAGCCGCATGAAGCTGTGGAGCGATACGCGGTTCGATCGGGCGCATCGGTTCTATGAGAAGGAAGGCTACGTCCGCGCCGGGCCGCTGCGGGTGTTGAACGACCTCTCGATGTCCATCGAGTTCTGCTACGAGAAGCCACTGGTTGGTACCGTGGTGGAGAAACTCGATGCGGCCGGGGCGCAATCGGCCATTCCCCGCCTCGCCGAGATCCTGAAATGCTGCGTCGATGACGGCGCCTCGGTGTCCTTCCTGCCGCCGCTGGCCCGCGAGGCCGCGGTGAGATTCTGGACTCGCGCCGCGTCCGCGGTGGCGATGGGTGGGCGGGTGGTGCTGGCCGGCTGGGTGGATGGAGTGCTGGCCGGGACGGTGACGCTCGATCTCGACACGCCACCGAACCAGCCGCATCGGGCGGATGTGGCGAAGCTGCTGGTGCATCCCGAAGGCCGCCGGCGCGGCCTTGCCCGCGCGCTGATGGAGCGGCTGGAGGCCGAGGCCGCGGCCGCCGGGCGCAAGCTGCTGGTGCTCGACACCAAGGAAGGCGACGCCGCCGAGAAGCTGTATCGCGGCATGGGCTGGACCGAAGCCGGGCGGGTGCCGGATTTCGCGATGAACGGCGACGGATCGCTTTCGGCGACGATCTTTTTCTGGAAGCGGCTCTGAGATGAGGCCCGCGCTGCTGGTGATCGGGCCCAGCCGGTCCGGCAGTTCGGCGCTGACCGCGGTGCTGTCGATGCGTGGGGCGACGTTGCCGGCGCATTTGATGCCCGGCGGCAAGGGCAATGAGCGCGGGCATTTCGAACCGGAGCGGCTGGAGCGGGTCAACACCGCCATTCTTGCAGCACTCGGGGGCGGGTATTGGGACCCGATCGCCATTCCGCCGGCGTGGTTCGGGAGCGCCGAGGCCAGCACCTTCACGGTGACCATCGCGGAGACCATCGCCGCCGAATATGGCGACGCGCCGCTGCCGATCATCAAGGACCCACGGCTCTGCCGCCTCGCGCCGCTCTATCTCGCCGCCTGCGCGCAGCTTGGCCTCAAGCCTTGCGCGATCATCCCGCTGCGCCACCCCGGCTCCGCCGCCCGCTCGCTGTCCGCCCGTGACAAGACGCCGGCGGAGACCGCGGAATTGCTGCAGGTGATCGAACTGCTCAACGCCGAGCGCCACACGCGCGACATCCCCCGCGCCTGGAGCCGCTATGCCGATCTGCTGGAGGATTGGCGCAGTGCAACCGATGCGATCGGGGCTCAGCTTGGGTTGGTTTGGCCCGCCTGTGACGCGGAGGCGATCGAGGCATTTCTCACCCCGGACCTCCGGCACCAATCGGTGGAGGAGGCCGGGCCGCTCGCCACCCATCTTTATGAGACCGCATTGAGCGATGACGAGGCGGCGATTCGGGCGGAATTCGGCCGTATCCGCGCCATCACCGATGAGCATGACCGGCTGATCGGCCCTTGGCAGAGCGCCTGGCGTGGCCGGCTGGCCGGGCTTGAGGGGATCACCAAGCAGCAGGCAGGGCGGATCAAGCAGTTAGAGGATGAGGCGGCAGCCGCCACGCGCCGTCGCACCGAGGCCGAGGCGCATTGGACGTGGCGGATCACCGCGCCCTTCCGCCGGGGCTGAGCGAGGCGACCGCGCATTCTGCCTGTGCGACGATGCACAGCCCCTCCCCTGTTGGCGCGAACCGTTCCGCGGACTAGCATCGCTCCATCGGCCCGTTCCGGGCCGCTTTACAACTGAGGAGACAGACATGTCCGAATCCCCCGTGGTTGCCGGCACCGCGCCGATCAAGGTCGAGGTCGTCGCTGGCAAGGATTACTGGTGGTGCTCGTGCGGCAAGAGCAGCAAGCAGCCGTTCTGCGACGGTTCGCACAAGGGCAGCTCCTTCTCGCCGCAGAAGTGGACCGCCGAGAAGGATGGTGACGCGTGGTTCTGCGCCTGCAAGGCCACCGGCAAGTCGCCGATGTGCGACGGGTCGCACAAGAAGCTCGCCTGATTCTGCGATGAGCAACCGCGCCGCCTCCGCCCTCGCCTTTGCCGCCCATACGGCGGCGGAGCTGCGGGATGCTGCGGCGCGGGATGCCATTGTGATCGTGCCGATCGGCGCGACCGAGCAGCACGGGCCGCATCTGCCAGTGATGGTGGATCACCGGCTTGCCGAGGAGGCCGCGTTTCGGGCCGCCACGCTGCTGGATGCGGCGGGGCATCCGGTGTTGGTGACGCCGACGGTGTGGACCGGGTTTTCCGAGCACCATATGGAGCTTGGCGGCACCATCACCATCGACTACGCGACGATGGCCGGGCTGCTGCGCGGCATTGTGCGCTCGCTGGTGCGGGGCGGGTTCCGCCGCATCTGCATCCTCAACGGCCATGGCGGCAATGCGGCGCCGCTGACTGTCGCGGTGAGTGAGCTCACCGTGGAGCTGAAAATTCCGCTGGTGACCTTCGCCTATTACGACGTGGGGGATGCGGCGACGCGGGCGATTCTGACGTTGCAATCGGCCGTGCTGCACGCCTGCGAGGCGGAGACGGCGATGATCATGGCGACCGAGCCCGATCTGGTGCGCCACGAGCATTTGGGCGCCGCGCATGGGCCGGACCAGGATCGGCCGGAGATCGAGGCGCTGGTGGGGCCCAAGGTGTTCCGCTGGCAGACGCTGAATGCGCGCGCCCGTTCCGGCGTGATCGGCAATGCCGCGGCGGGGACGCCCGAGAAGGGCGAGAGGCTGCTCGCCGCCTATGCCGAGCGCATTGCCGAGGTGCTGGGAACCAGGGCATTGTGGGAGGCGAAAGCTTCCGACCACTGGTGAGTTGCCATGCCCCGTCTCGATGAATCCGCTGCCGGCGTCTACATCATCGCCGTGACCCCTTTCACCGATGACGGCGCGATCGACTACGCGGGCGCCGAGCAGATGGTGGATTTCTATATCAGCCGGGGTGCGACCGGGCTGACCATTCTCGGGATGATGGGCGAGGCGCCCAAGCTCTCCGGCGCCGAGGCGATTGGCTTCACGCGGCATGTCGTGCAGGCGGTCGGCGGGCGGGTGCCGGTGGTGGTTGGGGCCTCCAGCCCCGGCTTCGCGGCGATGGGAGAATTGTCGCGCGCGGCGATGGATGCGGGGGCGGCCGGGGTGATGGTGGCACCGCCCGGCACGGTGCGGACGGATGACCAGATTTTCGGCTATTTCCGCCAGGTGGCGGAGACGCTGGGGGATATTCCCTTCGTGTTGCAGGATTTCCCGCAGGCGAGTGGTGTGCAGATCTCGCCGGGGGTGATCCGGCGGATTGTCGATGCGCTGCCGAGTTGCGTAATGCTGAAGCATGAGGATTGGCCGGGGCTCAACAAGATCACCTGGCTGCGCGAGGCGGAGGGAATGCGGCGTATCTCCATCCTGGTGGGGAATGGCGGGGTGTTTCTGCCGGAGGAGCTGCGTCGGGGCGCCGATGGGGCGATGACCGGGTTCGCGTTTCCCGAGATGATGGCGGATGTGCTGGCGGCGCAGCTTGCGGGGGATGCCGAGCGGGCCTCCGATATTTTCGACGCCTATCTGCCGCTGGCGCGCTACGAGCAGCAGCCGGGGCCGGGGCTCGCGGTGCGCAAATACATCCTGCACAAGCGGGGTGCGATCCCTTCGGCCGCGCAGCGGGCGCCGCGCGCGACGTTGAGCGGCCGCGAGATCACCGAGGTGGAGTTTCTGCTGGCGCGGCAGGCGCGGCGGCTGGCGGCGATCGGGGCGGCGCCGCGGGCGTGACGGCGCGGCTGGAGTTCCGCCGCCCTCGCCTCGCCGATGCCCCGGCGCTGTTCGCGTTCATGGGGGATGCGGAGGCGATGCGGTGGACGCATGTGCAGGCCTCGGTTCGGGATTTGAGGCGGTATTTGGCGGCTCATGCGTGCCAGGCCAGAAAAATCGGGTTTGGACCGTGGACGGTGATCGAGGCGGCGAGCGGGCGGATCGTTGGGTTTGGTGGGTTGTATGACGACCCGTTCGATCCCGGCTGGGGGCTGGAGGTGGCGTATTTCTTCGCCCCGGAGGTGTGGGGGCGTGGCTATGCCAGCGAGTTGGTGCAGGCGAGCCTCGCCGCCGCGCGGGCGGGTGGGGCGCCGTTGCTGACCGCGTTTGCCCATCCGCAGAACCCGGCCTCGCGGCGGGTGTTGGAGAAGGCGGGGTTTCGGCGGGAGGGGTTTGTGCCGGAGATGGAGCGGGATGTGTTTCGGCTGGGGTTGGGGTGATCTGGTCGGGGGAGTTTGCTGCCTCAGAGGTCGTGTAGTGCGTGGGAAGGAAGGAAGGTTCACCACAGAGGCGGTAAGGCAATGAGTGAGTGGCGGTGAAAATGGGGTCATCGCCGCGCAGCCAATGATTTACGGATTCGCGCGAATCACTTGTCAGGTTCGCACAAGACCAAACGGATAAAAGTCTTTTTGCTTCTTTTTCTTCAGAAAAAGAAGACTTCCCTTCTCACTTCCCCAAATGCGCCCCGAAAAAAGCGGCGATTTCTCCGAAGGCTTCGCGGGTTTCGGGGATGCGTTCATCGCGGCCGTAGTGGGCGTGGGATTGGCCTTCGTAGACGTGCAGGTCGGCGGTGATGCCGAGGCGGCGGAGGTTGCGGTGGACGCGGACGGTGTTGCTCAGCAGCAGGTCGCGGGTGCCGGAGGTGAGGATGACGGGGGGGAAGCCGGCCATGTCGCCGTAGACGGGGGAGAGCATGGGGTCGGCGAGGTCATGGCCGTTGGCGTAGAAGCGGGCGGCGGCGTCGCAGAAGCCGTCAGTGGAGACGAGGACGGTGTCGACCATGGCGTTGGTGTGGAAGGTGTCGCCCGTTTTGGTGATGTCGGACATGGGGGTTCCCGAGGCGATGGCGCCGGGCATCGGGAGGCTGTCACGTTTTGCGCGCAGGCCCATGGCGAGCACGAGGGCGCCGCCGGCGGAGGTGCCGATCCAGGCGCAATTGCGGGGATCGTGGCGGGCGGCGATGGATTTCCAGACGGTCATCGCGTCATCGAGGGCGCCGGGATAGTAGGCTTCGGGGGGCATGCGATAGTCGACGGCGATGACGCGGAAGCCGCCGAGGCCGGCGATCAGGATGGCTTCGCCGAGGCCGGCCTCGCCGGGGTTGAGGACGTAGCAGCCGCCGTGGATCTGGATGAGCAGGCGGTTCTCGTTGCCGGGGGCGACCTGGGCGGGAGTGACGTGGAAGATGCGTACGCCGTCGAGGGTGGCGGGGGTGATGGTCACGCCGAGGCGTTCGGCCATGGCGCGGTTGTTGGGGCCGGCGACGGCGCGGCCGGCTTCGGCGAGGGCGTGCCAGGCTTCGGGGGTGGTGGGGATGGTGTTCCAGCCCGGACGGCGGGGGGCGCCGATGAGGGCCTGCATTTCCGGGCTGACCGTCGTTGGCACCGGGATGCTGCGTGCAGGTACTTGCAGTGGCGCGATGGTATCTTGGCTCATGCGGCCCTCTCGTTGTTCGGCATTGGCCAAATGACCAGGCGGTCTGGCCATCTTGGCGGCACGCTACAAGCCATCTCACGGCGCTGGCAACGGCGGATGTGCCGGGTGGGCGGCGGGATATGATCGGAGAGATGTATGATTTAATCATACGTCGCGATATGAGTCTGATCATAAGGAGTTTGAGCCATGCGCAACACTCAAGCGATCAGCGTGACGCTGCCCCACGACATGGTGGCGATGGTCAAAGCGAAAGTCGCGTCCGGCGAATATGCGACGGAGAGCGAAGTGATCCGTGATGGCTTGCGCACGCTACTAGCGCGCGACGCCGCGCTCGAAAACTGGCTGCGTGGCGAGGTCGCCAAGAGCTATGACGAATTTGCCGCCGATCCGGGCATCGGGATTCCCTCGGATGAGGTGATGGCGCGGCTCCGCGCATCGTATCGCGAACGTCTGGTGACTCCCCGGACCCGATGAAGGGATACGCGGTCGTCTTCACGCCGCGCGCGGAACACCAACTCGCCGAATTGTATGCCTACATCGCCGACCGAAGCGGGGAACCACGTGCGGTGTCCTACGATGGCAAGATCATCGCCGCCTGTGACGGGCTTGCGACGTTTCCGGCGTGCGGCACTCAACGCGACGATTTTCGGCCGGATTTGCGCATCCTGAGGTATGCGGGACGCGTGACATTTGCCTTCGCCGTCAACGCCACGACAGAAACGGTCGCCATTCACGGCGTATTCTATGGCGGGCAGGATTTCGAGACGTTGCTGCGGGATGCCGAAGCGTATGATTGATGGATTTGGGCCTGTGACACCCGCCCGATCTCAGGAGCGAGCCGGGCGGGTGCAATCCGTCATCCACGCGGCGGGTTGCCCCCGCCCCGCAGGCTGACCGAAGTGCGGCGTTGTGTGCCCCGCGGTGCCGGCCGGGAGGGTTCCGTCCGGGCCGCCGGCGGCGGAGTGGTAGAGGGTTGCGATGGTGGGATGCGCTGCGCTGTCCTGCCCTACGGCCAAAAGTTTGTGCTGTCAGCGAGTAGGGCGGGTGCACCCCGTCGTTCACGCGGCGGGTTTTACCCGCCATACGCTTGCTACCAAAAGGCAGTTGCGAATGCAGCGCGTTCGATGCAGAAATTATCGATGGATGCGGAAGGCAAAAACGATGAATTTGCAATGGGTCGTGGAAAGGGGCTTCTATATCCTCGGGACAGCCATTGTGCTGATCCTGTTTGTTGTATTGGGGTCGCACGAGGTTGATGGCGATCTGAAGGCGTTTGCGTTGATTGCCATCATTGCCACGTTTGTTCTCATGATGACGCTATGGTACCATAGGAACAGTCAAGCTACACGGAAAATCAGAATAGAGGAAATTGTCTCAGCATGCTCTAAAGATCCCACGCGAGCGAAACTAGCTGTCGAGCTTTATCTTCATTCGAGAGAGTATGCGAGTAAAGCGAATCGAAATAGTCTGTACTCAGTCCTAGTTTTAGTCGCACTTGGTGTTTCTGTAGTTTTCGTTGGCTACGTTTTGAACCTAGATGCCGTTCGCTTCTCAACAATTGGCGACCTAAAGAATTCCGAGGCAAGAGCGTTAGATATATACCAGGACTCCGCGCAAAATTCTCGGCCCGACGAATACTGGAGGGCTCACCCGGACGAACAAAAAGCATTCTCGGACAGGCAATCGACGGCGCTCGCAACTTATAAGACGGCGTCAGACCGGACAACTGAGGCGCTAAAGCGTGAAACAGAAGCTCAGGCCAACATGTTCAGCGCGGGCTACCGAATTACGTCCGCGCTCATAACGAGAGCTTCCATGATCGGCGTGGCGATATATCTCGTTATACTTTTAAATCGAGGGTATAAATACAATAATGGCATGGCCTCATTCTACGCCGCGAGGTTCATGGCCACTTTGGCAATCGAGAATGATAGCGAAACATTTGTTAAGCGGACAAAAATGTTCTCCCCCGACATCGTTTATGACACCGATATTGATCATCCCCTCGACAAGCTGAAAGCGTTGTTTGAGAAGTTGCTGGAAAAGTTTGGGTCTAGTGGCGGCGGCAATGGATCCCCCGCCGGGGCCGCACCGAAGGTGACCAAAGATCGAACCAGCGAACCGGTCAAGGGCGAAACCGCCTTACCAACCGAAACCACCTTGCAGAATCCTGAGCGAAAATAGCCAGTAAGGCGGGCGCGGCCCGCCGTCGACGCGGCGGGTTGCACTCGCCCTACTGCAATCATGATTTCCCAGCCTTTCGGCCGTCGACGATCCGAAGCAGCAAGCCTTAGGATGCGTGAGCGAAGCGCGACGCATAAAAAGCGGCTACCGATTGCGGCACCGTTGATCGCCCCGCTCTGCCGGTATGATCGTCCGAGTGCTTTGAGGCACCGTGATGCGTCGCGCTTCGCTTACGCATCCTACCTCGCTGTCTCGCTGTCTCGCTGTCTCGTTGTTCCGCTTTGCTTGCTTGGCGATGCGCGTGATGCCGTGACGAGGGGCGCGCGTGGAGGCGGATGCGCTTTGCTTATCCGCCCTACCCCTCTACCGCGTTGAACGTGGTGATGCGGGGGGATGGTGGGGGCCGCCGCACTGCCGGAGAAAAAATTTCTGGGTGTGCGATTTTTTGCTTGATTCATACAAACAATTGAATTATTTTAAATGTCGTTAATGACAGACCAACGAAAGGAGTGACCCGAAACCGATGCGCCGACCCTTTGCCCCCTATGCGCCTGCCCCGCACGGCATCGCCGCCTTGATTGGCGGAATGCTGGGCGCGTTGCTGTACGCGCTGTTGGGATGGCTGCTTGGGGAGCGGGAGGTTTGGGAGGCGCATGAGTTGGAGGGCACGCTTACGCCGGTGTTGGTGGCGCAGGCGGGGATTTCGTTTGAGACCGAGCCCTATGTGGAATGGGTGGCGGTGCCGGCGCCGTGGCGGAATGGGCGGTTGTTGCCGAAGCGGCATGCGCGGGTGCCTGGTGCGCAGACGCCGGCGCATGGGGTGCGGCTGGCGGCGTTGGTGCGTGGGCCGCCTTTGGCTGTTTGACGCGCTCAGACTGGGTTGACCGGCATTGCCAAAGGGCGATGCGCGGGCGCTGACGCGCGCCTGCTGTTTTGTTCTTTCACATTTGCATCCGGCGCTATACCAACCCGCTTTGATGTTGACCCATGAAGAATGGGTCAACGCGGGTCGGTATCAGAGTCTCTTTTGGCGCGCGGCCGCCCCACCAACCCCGCGCGCAATACCAACCCGCACAATGCGTGGAAGAGTCACGCATTGTGCGGGTTGGTATTACTTCATAGCGCAGAGTTCGGCGTAGGCGGCGGGGACTTGGGTGCGGATTTTGCGGTCCGTGCGGATGGCGAGTTGGCCGTCGGGGCCGCGGGCGACCGAAAGGGCGTACCAGTCGAGCACCGGGCCCTGGTTGGTGCCGAAGCTGAAGCGGCCGCGGACGGAGGGGAAGTCGGCACGTTTGAGGGCGGTGCGGAAGGCGGCATCGAGTTTGCCGCCGCTGGATTTCAGCGCGGCGGCGATCATGTTGGCGGTCTCGTAGCCATGAGCGGCGTAGTAGGTGGGGGGGCGGTTATAGGCGGCGCGGTAGGCGGCGACGAACTCGCGGTTGGCGGGGTTGTCGAGGTCGGCGTTCCATTCGCCGGCGATCTTTACGTTGGTGGCGGCGTCACCCACGGCGGCGAGGAGGCGAGGGTCGAGCGAGGGGGCGGCGACGACGAGGGGGATCTGGTCCTTGAGGCCGGAGGCGGCCCATTGCTTGAGGAAGTTGATGCCGAGGCCGCCGGGCTGGAATTCGTAGACCGCGTCGGGGGCGGCGGCGCGGATTTGGGCGATTTCGGCGGAAAAATCGTTCTGGTCGAGGCTGGTGTAGATTTCGCCGGCGATGGTGCCTTTGAACTCCTTCTTGACGGCGGCGATGACCTGCTTGCCGGCCTGGTAGTTGGGGGCCATGACGAAGAGGCGCTTCATGCCGAGCTCATTGGCCAGCGTGCCGGCGGAGGCGTGGAGGTTTTCGTCCCAGCCGGTGACGAAGTAGTTGGGCGCGCAGCCTTTGCCGGCGTATTCGTCGGGCGAGGTGTTGGGGCCGAGCCAGTAGGCGTCGGCGTCGATGATGTCACCGAGCATGGCGAGGGCGACGTTGGTGAAGATGGTGCCGGTGAAGAGTTTAACCTTGTCGGATTTCAGCATGCGGTCGGCGATCTGCTTGGCGGCGGCGGGTTTGAGGCCGTCATCCTCGACCAGGGTTTGCACCGGGTAGCCGCCGAGCTTGCCGCCGCCGAGTTTCACCGCGAGGGCGAAGCCGTCCCGCATGTCCTCGCCGAGATAGCCGCCGGGGCCGGAGAGGGTGGTGATGAAGCCGATTTTCAGCGGCTCCTGGGCGAAAGCGGGGAAGGCGAGGAGGGCGGCGAGGAGGGGGAGGAAGCGCATTTGGGGCTCCGGTCAGGCAAAGATGTGGTGGCTGTTGCTGTGCGGCTCGGGACCCCCGGCGAACCCGGCGACAATCGCGCGCAGGCGGGCGGAGAGGGCGTGCATCGCCGCGGGGTCACCGCCCGCCAGCATCGCCGCATCGGGCCATTGCGGAAAATTGCCGAAGAGGAAGGGGAGGTCGATGCAGTGGCAGGCTTTGAACTTATTGCCCGGCGCCGCCCAGTCGAAGCTGTAGGTCTGCACCCTTGCCCCGGCAGTCCGGGCAGCGGCGGCGAATTCCTCGGCGGGCAGGCGGAACATGTGGTCGGTCACGAGATCGCCGATAAGGTCGCGGAGCGTGCCGTCGGGGCGGCGGGCGCGGTAGCTGTCGATGGCGGCCGCGCTGCCGGCGAGGTCGGCGAATTTCGCGGCGACAAGGGCGGGGTCTGGCGCGTCAAAGCCGGGGTCGGGCGCGAAGAAGGCGTGCATCTCCTCGCGCGTGGCGCCGATCAGAATATCGACGTTGCGCGATGCCGCCGCCTCGGCGCCGGCTTGCAGGAAGGCGGCCGGGTCCGCCACCGCGTCGGCGTCGCCTTCGGCCGCGGGGAGGAGGGGCAGGGCGATGTCAGCGAAGCCGGCGAAGGCCCGGACCATGTGGATGTTGGCCTCGACCAGCGCCGCGACCGGGGCGGTGGCGAGGCCGCGAACGGGCAGGCCGAGATGGGCGGCCATGCGCTCGGCCACCTCGGCTGCCGCGCCGAGGGCCATCGGGGCCATGCGGGGGATGCCGCTCATCAGCACGGCGCGATGGAACAGGCCGCGCGTGGCTGGCCGGGTCAGCATCACGTGGATGGCATGGGCCCCGGCGGATTGGCCGGCCACCGTGACGTTGGCGGGGTCGCCACCGAAGGAAGCGATGTTGGCCTGCACCCAGGCGAGGGCGGCCTCCATGTCCTCGATGCCGCGATTGCCGGGCGAGAGGTCGGGGTGGGCGAGGAAGCCGAGGGCGCCGAGGCGGTAATTGACGCCGACGACGACCAGGCCGTTCTCGGCGGCGAGCACGCCGCCGTCATACCAGTCGAGCGAGCCGGCGCCGGTCCAGTAGGCGCCGCCGTGGAAGAACACCAGCACGGGGCGGGCGCCTTCCAGCGCGGGGGTGGCGATGGTGAGGGTGAGGCACTCTTCCGCCTGCGCGCGGTCGTAGTCGCCCATGGCGAGGGCAAGCCGGGAGCGCGGCTGCGGGCCGATCGGGCCGTGGTGTGTGGCATCGAGCGTACCGGTCCAGCCGGGGACGGCGGTGGGGGGGCCGAAGCGGGTGGCGGAGGCGTAGGGGATGCCGCGGAAGCGGATCACCCCCCTGCCCTGTTCACCCTGCAAGGCGCCGTGTCGGGAATGGGCGATGGCCATGGTCAGACTCCCAGATATCGGTGGGCGAGGTCGGGGGCGGCATCCAGCTCGGCCGAGCTGCCCTGCCACACCGTGCGGCCCTTTTCGATGATGAAATGCCGATCGCCCAGGCGCTTCAAGTGGGCGAGGTTCTTGTCGACGACGAGGATCGACTGGCCCTCGGCCTTGAGGCGCTCAATGCAGCGCCAGATTTCGGCGCGGATAAGGGGGGCGAGGCCCTCGGTCGCTTCATCGAGCACGAGGAGGCGCGGGTTGGTCATCAAAGCGCGCCCGATCGCCAGCATCTGCTGCTCGCCGCCGGAGAGGGTGCCGCCCATCTGGGCGTGGCGCTCGGCGAGGCGGGGGAAGAGGGCGTAGACGCGATCGAGCGTCCAGAAGGTGCCGCGGGAGGTGGCGATCAGGTTTTCGCGCACGGTCAGCGCCGGGAAGATCAGCCGCCCCTCCGGGACCAGGCCGATGCCGAGGCGGGCGATGCGCTCGGGGGAGCGGCGGGCGATGTCCTGGCCAGCGAAGCGGATGGTGCCGGCGCGGGGGGGCAGCAGGCCCATGAGGGTGCGGATGGTGGTGGTCTTGCCCATGCCGTTGCGGCCCATGAGGGTGACGAGTTGGCCCGGGGCGATGGCGAGCGAGATGTCGTGGAGCACCTGGCTGTGGCCGTAGGCGGCTTGCAGGCCGGCGATCTCCAGCATCACGCCTCCTCGCCGAGATAGGCGGCGCGCACCGCGGGGTCGGCGCGGATGGCGTCGGGGGGGCCGGAGGCGATGGCCTGGCCGTAGACGAGGACGGTGATGCGGTCGGCGAGGGCGAAGACCGCGTCCATGTCGTGTTCGACCAGGAGGATGGTGGCGTGGCGCTTGAGGCCGGCGAGGATGGTGGTCATCGCCTGGCTCTCGGTGGCGCCGAGCCCGGCCATCGGCTCATCGAGCAGCAGGAGCTTGGCGCCGGTCATCAGCGCCATTGCGAGTTCGAGCTGGCGCTGCTCGCCATGGGCGAGATCGCGGGCCGCAACCTCGGCGCGGGCGGCGAGGCCCATGCGAGCGAGCATGTCCAGCGCCGGATCGGTGAGGCTGCGGTCCCGCGCCGCCTCGCGCCAGAAGCGGAAGGAGTGGCCGGCGCGGATCTGCTCGACCAGGGCGACGTTCTCGAGCGCGGTGAATTCGGGGAGGATGGAGGTGACCTGGAAGGAGCGCGTCATCCCCAGGCGCACCCGTGCGGCGATGGGGGCGCCGGTGATGTCGGCGCCCGCGAGGCGGATGGTGCCGGCATCGGGTTTCAGCTCGCCAGAGATGAGGCCGATAGCGGTGGATTTGCCGGCGCCGTTGGGGCCGATCAGCGCGTGGAGTTCGCCCTCGGTGACATCGAGATCGAGGTTGTTGGTGGCGATGAGGCCGCCGAAGCGCTTCATCAGGCCGCGGACTTCGAGGAGGGCGCTCATCGAAACAACCCCAGAATTCCGCGTCGGGCGAACAGCACCACGAACACCAGGATGGGGCCCATGACGATCATCCAATGCTCGGTCCATTGCGCGAGCCAGGATTGCAGCAGCACCATCGCCGCTGCCCCGATCACCGGGCCGATCAGCGTTCCGGCGCCGCCCAACACCACCATGATCATGAAATCACCGGACATCGTCCAATGCAGCATGTCCGGCGAGACGAAGCGCAGGAGGTTGGCGTGTAGTGCCCCCGCGAGCCCGGCTACCCCGCCGGCGATGGTGAAGGCGGTGAGCTTGTAGCGGTAGGTGGCGAGCCCGATCGCCTCCATCCGCCGCGGGTTCTGCCGCATCCCCTGCAGCACGCGGCCGAAGCGGCTATGCACCACCCGGTGCAGCAGGGCCAGCACGAGCACCAAAGCGGTGAGGCAGACGTAGTAGAACGCCACATCATCCCGCGGCGAGATACCGGGAATCCCGTTGCGCCGGCGGAAGCCGAGCCCGTCATCCCCGCCATAGGTCTTCAGCGAGACGAACAGGAAGAAGAACATCTCGGCGAAGGCCAGCGTGATCATGATGAAGGACACGCCGGTGGTGCGCAGCGACAGCGCGCCAATCGCGAGTGCCGCCAGCGCCGAAACCGCAATTGCGAGCGGCCAGACCAGCCAGGCCTCGGTGAGGCCGGGGATCACGCCGAACATCTTCTCCCCCGCCGCGTGGAACGCCATGATCCCCACCGTGTAACCGCCCAGGCCGAAAAAGGCGGCGTGGCCAAAGGAGGAGAGGCCGGTATAGCCGATCAGCAAATCGAGCCCCGCCGCCGCAATGGCGTAGATGGCGATCTGGGTGCCGAGCGTGATGAGATCGGGCTTGCCGAGCGCCGCCGCCACTGCCGGCACCAGGCAGGCGAGCGCAATCGCCACCAATGCGGCGAGATAGCGTCTAACCATGCGCCGGGAACAATCCGCGCGGCCGCACCAGCAGCACCACCGCCATGAGGATGAACACCGCCATCGAGGACAAGCCCGCCCCGATCGCGTCCGCCTCAGTCGCCACCATCACGCTCTTCAACAGGCCAGGCAGGAAGGCCCGGGTGAGCGTATCCACCATCCCCACCAGCAAGGCCCCCGCCAGTGCCCCCCGCACCGAGCCGATGCCGCCCACCACGATCACCACGAATGTCGTGATCAAAATGCGGTCGCCCATCCCCACCTGCACCGAGAGCAGCGGCCCCGTCATCGCCCCCGCCAGCCCCGCCAGCGCCGCGCCGAGGCCGAAAATCCCGGTGCTCAGCAGGCCGATATCCACCCCCAAAGCCCGCACCATCTCCCGATGCGTCGCCCCGGCGCGGATCAGCATGCCCACGCGGGTATGCCCGATCAGCCCATACAGCAGCGCCGCCACCGCCATCCCCACCACGATGATCGCGAGCCGATACACCGGATATGGCACACCGGGAATGAACTCCACCGAGCCGCCCAGCCATCCCGGCACGGCGGCCATCAAGGGCTGACGGCCGAACAGCATCGCCATCGCCTCGTTGAAAAACAGGATCATCCCAAACGTCGCCAGCACCTGGTCCATATGGTCCCGCGCATACAACCGCCTGAGCACCGCCACTTCGATCGCCACCCCCGTCGCCGCCGCCGCCGCCAATCCCGCCAACAACGCCAGCACGAACGACCCCGTCCGCCCCTGCACCCAGGCCGCCGCGAACGCCCCGATCATATACAGCGACGCATGCGCGAGGTTGATCAGCCCCATAATGCCGAACACCAGGGTCAACCCGGCGGCAAGCAGAAACAGCATCACCCCAAACTGCAACCCATTCAGCACCTGCTCCGCCAACAGCGTCATGCGCTGATGCCATGGAGGGAGGGCGTGGGGCTGACGAAAGCAAGGCGGGGGCTCCGCCCCTCGACCCCGCTAAGGGCTGAGCCCTTAGAACCCATTTGTCTAAGAGGGTTTGGCGGGAGGGAGGGGGCCGACGGGATAGTTGCAACCGCGGAGTTGGCCCCCTCCCTCCCGCCAAACCATTCCCTTCGATCAAGGGTTCCAAGGGCCTCACGGCCCTTGGCGGGTCCAGGGCAGAGCCCTGGCCTTCCTTCCTTCACCCCGCGCCAACCACCCATGGCGTCAGAGCTTGCACTGGGCCGCGTAGGCGTCGCCATGGTTGGTGAGGACTTTGCCCTTGGTGACAAGCGCGAGCTTGCCATCGGCGCCCTTCTCGACGCGCAGGCCATACCAATCCTGCACCGGATGCTGGTTGGCGCCGAACTTGAAGGCGCCGCGAACCGAGGCGAAGTCGGCTTTCAGCATGGCGGTGCGAAACGCCTCCGCATTGCCGGGATTGGCGGATTTCAGCGCGGCGGCAATTGCGAGCGCGGTGTCGTAGCCCTGGCTCGCGTAATATGTCGGCATGCGCTTGAAGCGCTCGGTGAAGCCGGCGACGAAGCGCTTATTGGCCGCATTGTCGAAATCGCTGTTCCAGTGCGAGGTGACATCCATGCCCGTCGCGATCTCGCCCACCGCACCGAGGGTGGTGGCATCGAGCGAGGGGGCGGCGAGCACCATCGGGATTTTCCCGACCAGGCCGGCCTGCTGATACTGGCGCAGGAAGGCGATGCCGAGGCCGCCGGGATGAAACTGAAACACGGCATCGGGGTTGGCGGCGCGGATTTGCGCCATTTCGGGCGCGTAGTCGGTCTGGTCGAGCTTGGTATAGGCCTCGCCGACAATCTCGCCCTTGAAGAAGCGCTTGAAGCCGGTGATGGCGTCCTTCCCCGCGGGATAGTTGGGGGCGAGGAGATACATCCGCTTGTAGCCGAGGCGCGTGGCGTTCTCGCCGGCGCTTTCATGCAGGCTGTCATTCTGCCAGGAGATCACGAAGTAATTGCGATGGCAGTTCTTACCCGCGAGGCTCGACGGCCCGGCATTGGGGCTCACATAGACCGCCCCCTCCTCCAGCACATCGGGCGCCACCGCCTCGAGGATGTTGGAGAACACGATGCCGGTGAACAGCTTGATGCCGTCGGACTTCAGCATGCGATTGGCGATCTGCTTGGCCTGGGCCGGCTTCAACCCGTCATCCTCGATCACCAGCTCCACCTTGGTGGCGCCAAACATCCCGGTATCGGCGGCGAGTTGGAAGGCGTCGCGGATATCGGCGCCGAGATAGCCGCCGGGGCCGGAGAGCGTGGTGATCATGCCGATCTTCACCGCCGCCCCCTGGGCACGGACGATGCTGGGCGCGGCGAGCGTGGCGGCGGCGGCGATGGCCGCACGGCGGGTGATGGTCATGGCTATTCTCCCTCAGACTGATAATTGCAATTCAACTTCGACAAGCCCGCACGCGCCGGTTAGTGCCGGCCCGCCACCCATGGTCACGCAATCAATGGGAGAAGTATTTCAGGATCCCAGCAGCAGCAAATACAGCCAGAACGAAACCCAAAAGTTGGATCGCTGTCGGGGATTGTGACACCCGGCCACGGATTTCCGCAGTGTCGATCTCCACCTTGCGGAGCCGGTCATCGATTTTCGTCAACAAAGCTTCGACACGATAGACCGCGCCTTTGACGTCGCCCATGTCGGATTCAAGCTGAGCCAGCCGCGTTTCCATATCCGGACCATATGGGCCGCCGCCGCCTGCTTCAACAGATTTACCAAACTTGGGATAAAAAACGTTCTCGCTCATTCCGCCGCTCCTTGCGGTCGGACTTTGCCGTCGACGATCTCGGCCACATGCTCACGGAGGAACCCGCATGTGGTGCAAGCAAGGGCGTATACCTCCAGCGCGATACCCGAAGCCAGGAACATCCTCTTTTGCCGGGTACTTGTCATATGCCACCAAGCTCGGTTGGCACAGATAGGGCAAGCGGGGTCCGCGGTTCCAATGGCGGCGAACTGGGCGTTGAGCCTGGCCAGATAGGCTGCGTCAGCGTCGTCTCGCTGCTCACTCATTTGCGGACCACCCACTTCTCGTTACATATCAGAGCGATACCCAGCCCGGCGGCGGCTGCTTGCCCGGATGCAGCGTGCCGCAGCTTCGGCAGGTTCGCACCTGTTCGTTGCTGTAGAAGGCGTCGTAAAGCGGCGGCAGGTCGGTGACAATGTTCTTGAGCGTCAGCTCGATGCGGTGAACGCAGGCGTGGCAGTTGAAACAGTACCACTCGAACGCGTCCTTCATGTCAGGCGCCCGCTGGCTCTCCACCACCAGCCCGACCGAGCCGGCCTGCGGCCGCTGGGGGGAGTGGCGGACATGCGCGGGCAACATGAAAATCTCGCCCTCGCGGATCGGGATGTCCCGGATGGCACCCTCGTCGATCACCTTGAGCACCATGGTGCCCTTGAGCTGATAGAAGAACTCCTCGACGGGATCATCGTGGAAATCAACGCGCTGGTTCGGCCCGCCGACCACCTGCACCACCATGCCAGCGTCCTCGAACACCAGCTTGTTCCCAACAGGGGGCTTCAGCAGATGGGCATGGGCGTCGATCCAGGCCTTGAAATCGAAGGGCGCACGAAGGGCCATTGTCTCTACTCCGCCGCCTGCTTGCGGCCGGGCGCATGGGCGGCGAAAGCCGAAGCGATGGCAGCGCGCTCGGCCTCGGTGAGTTCCAGCATCGGCCGGCGCACCGCGCCGCCGGTCTGGCCCAGCATGTCCTGCCAATATTTCTGCGCCGATTGCGGCTTGTCGCCAGGCCGCGTGCGCTTCAGCGCCGCGCGCAGCGGATCGAGCGTCGCGCTGATCGCCCGCGCCCGCGCGTGATCTCCGGCGAAAGCCGCATCGGTATAGTCGCGCATCCGCCGATCATCCGCGGTTTGCAGCAGATAAGGCGGCGAGGAGCAGAGATAGACCTGCCAGTTGAGATCGATGATATTGTCGAGCCACTCCTCCTCACTCGCCGTGCTGACAATCAGCTTGTCGCCGGCGAGATGCGTGAGGCGGGTGTACATCTCGCGCGGCACCGAATACTTGATGGCGACGATGTTGGGCAGCTCGGCGATCCGCGCACACAGCTCGGGCGACATCAGATAGCCGCTGTCCGGGTGGCTCCACAGCGCGATGCCGATATTCACCTGTTCGCTGATGTATTTGTAGTATTCGTAGAGGATGTTGTCCCGGTCATGCACGAAATGCAGTACCGGCGCATGCACCACGATGTAGTCCGCCCCCACCGCCTCGGCGTGGCGAGCGAGATCGAGCACCACATCCATGTTCTGATCCGAACAGGACATGATGGTCTGGCCATGGGGCGCACAGGCGTCGACGGCGATTTCAAAGGCCCGCTTGCGCTCGGCGATCGACATCGAGAAGAACTCGCCCTGCTTGCCGCAGACGAACACCCCGTCGATGCCGAGGTCACGCGTCCAGTGCTGCAAATTGCGCGCGAAGCCGGCCTCGTCCACCGCGCCATCGCCGGGGCGGAAGGGCGTGAGCGCCGCGGCCCAGATGCCACGCAATGTCTCGCGGGCATGGGCCTTGGCGTCGCGGCGGTCGTAGCGCCTCATGCGTTGCGCTTCACGTTGTAGAACACAGGGATTCCCCCCTTGATCACGCCCGAGATATCCCTGCGATAGGCGCCGGCGAAGAAGAAAGCGCCGAGCGGGATGTAGGGCACGTCCTCGAAGCATTGCAGCTGGATTTCGCGGCATATCCGCTTCTGCTCGGCGACATCCGTCGCCTCGATCCATGCGGTGCGCAACGCCTCGACCTTCGGCGCAGTCGGCCAGCCGAACAGCGAATTCTTGCCGAGCCCGCGCATGAACCCATGCGCCGCCGGGCTCATCTGCGAGAAGCCGGGCCCATAGTTGAAGTTGAGGTTCCAGCCGCCCTTGTCGATCGGCTCCTGCGAGTTGAGCCGGGCCGCCACCGTCGCCCAGTCGGCCGTCACATAATCCATGTTCATGCCCAGCTTGCGGAATACCTCGCCGCCGACCTCGCTCATCGCGTTGATGGCCGGCAGATCGGTCGGCACCAGGAGATTAAAGCGCTGGCCATTGTAACCGGCCGCCTCCAGCTCCTTCTTCACCCGGGCGAGGTCCACCGGCGCATTGAGCCGCGCCATCCCCGCATCATTGGCCAGCGGCGATTGCGGCGCGAAGAACCCCACCCCGGCGCGCGACATCTCCGGCGCATCGCCGGCCACCGCCTGCATCATGTCCTTCTGGCTGAACGCGCCGAGCAACGCGCGGCGGATCGCCGGATTGTCGAAAGGCGGGTTCAGATGGTTGAAGCGCAGCACCGAGACGTAGCCGAGCGTATCGACGATATCGACGACGATATCCTTGTTCTTGCGCAGCAACGGCAGCAGGTCCGCATGCGGCTGCTCCCACCAGTCGATCTCGCCGGATTGCAACGCGGCCGCCGCCGTCGCCGGATCGGGGATGGTGTGCCACTCCACGCGCTCGAACTGCGCAATCTTCGGCCCCGTTGTCCCCTCCGGCTTGCCCTCGCCCCGCGGTACATAACCCGCGAACTTCTCGTAGACGGCGCGCGACCCCGGCACCCGCTCGCCCATGACGAACTTGTACGGCCCGGAACCGACGATCTCCTTCACCGCCGATGTCGGGTCCGCATTGGCCAGCCGCTCCGGCATGATCGCCGGCGCGAAGGGGTTCTGCTTGCCCAGCAAATCCGCCAGCAGGCGGAAGGGGCGCTTGAGGCGGAACTCGATCACCTTGTCAGAGGCGGCGATCACGTCGTCCACCTGCTGGAACACCGAGAGCGCGTAGACATCCCGCTTGGCCCAGCGCTTCAGGCTCGCCACCGCGTCCCGCGCCAGCACCGCCTCGCCATCATGGAACTTCAGCCCGTCCCGCAGCGTGATCTTCCAGGTCTTGCCGTCATTCTCCACCACATGCCCGGCCGCCATCTGCGGCTTCGGCTGCACCTGATCGTCGAGCCCGTAGAGGAAATCGTAGACGAGATAGGCGTGGTTACGCGTCACCAGCGCCGGGGCGAAATGCGGATCGAGCAGGGCGATATCGGCCTGCGGCGCGAATTTCAACACTTTCGGGTTGCCGGCAGCCCGCACCGCAGGAGCGGCGAGCGTCAGGGCGGCAGACGAGGCAAGGAAGCTGCGGCGTTTCATCGCGGTCTCCACACGGTGTGATGGGGAGAGACGCTAAGGAATAAGGCGGCGGGACGGAAGAGGTTCGTTTGTAGTTAAAGAGACGGTACAGGTTCGGCGCGCGGGGAACCGCGCCCCACACATCGCCCCGTCACCCGGCACGGAGCGGCGAAACCACGACAAATCCGTCAATCGGCAAACGTTCCGGATATGACACACCACCGTATGAGAACGTGAGTTGGCCATGTCCACGATCTCGACCAGCGTCACGACGGAACGCACGTTCGACAGTCCGGCCTTCACCCACCCAGTGATCATCGAGGCCGGAGTCACCCTCACCGCCCCGTCTCAGCAGTCCTACGCGGTCAACGCCGCGTCGGGCAGTTGGACGGTCACGAATGCCGGGCTGCTCCTGGGCCGGACCGGCACGATCGACCCATTCTCGCATTTTCCGCCGCTCTTCAGCGGCGGCATCAGATTGCCGAGCGGCATGCTGACAAACCTCGCGAGCGGCGACATCGTCGCGGGAGTGACGCCGAATTTCTCCCGCCCCGCAGTCGATATCTACGCGAACGGCCTGTTTCTCAATTACGGCCAGGTCCATGGGTCCGTCCTCGCGAACCACAGCACGGTCGTCAATCAACTCGGCGGAACGATCACCGGACAGGGGTTCGGGGGCGGCGTGGGCAACCACAACGGCACCCTGATCAATGGCGGCCTCGTGCAGTCAAGTGCGATCGGCGCCTGGGGAGCCGGGCTTTCGGTCACCAATCAGGCAAGCGGCACGACTTCCGGCGGCGATGACGGCGTCCTTCCGGACACGAACAGCTCCGTGACCAACGCTGCGGGAGGCCGCATCACCAGCAACAGATTTGGCATTCGCTCGAGTGGGGATGTGGCCACCATCCTCAATTCCGGCTCGGTCACCGGGCAAAACGCGGGATTTCGTCCACCGCCACTGGCACTGTTCCCGGCATCACCATCATCAACAGCGCGGGCGATATCATCCAGGCCGCCGCAGGGGCGGCGACGATTTCCACCGCACGCACCAACGGCCCCCACATCGCGCTGCTCGGCTTCACCGGGCTGACCGCTACAAATATCCCGTAGGCGGCCTAGCCGATCTCCCGCGTCCAGCGCTCCAGCAGGGCATCGCGCTGCGGCAGCAACTCGTCCCATGGCGCCTCGCGAATGCCCTCCACCCGCTCCGCGCCATAAACCAGCCGCGCGGCGAGCTCGGGCGGCACGCTGACGTCGCGGTTGGTGGGGCCATAGAGGTTCTTGGCAAAAGCGCCCTGGTAGGCGATGCCGAGGGAGTAGTTCACCCATGCCCGTGAGGCGGCGAGGTTGCCGGCGGATTTGGGGATTTGCGCGCCGGTGTGCTGGCCCCAGGTGCCCTCCTTCGGGCGGGTCTTGGCAATAGGCAGCCCCATATCGACCATCTGCTGGGCGCGATGGTTGTAGAACAGCGCGGCGTCGATCTCGCCCTGCTGGAACAAAGCCAGCCCCTCGCTGACGTTCTTGTAGACGCGGAACTTCTTCAGCCGCTTGATGGCGGCGAAGCCGGGGTCGAGGTTCTTGCCGCTGCCACCATGCAGCAGGGCGGCGAGGTAAAGGAAGGTCAACCCGTAGGACTGGGTGATGTGCGGAATGCCGGGCACAATATCCTCCCGCCACAAATCGAGCCAGGACGCCGCGACCGGGAGCTTCTTCGTGTTGTGCACCAGGGCGTATTCGAAGACGACATTGCCGTAATTGGCGGTGGCGGGCGGCATGCAGTTGGCATAGACGCGGGCGGCATTGGGCATCTGGGCCGACTGATCCTCCGCCCAGACGCCCATTTGCTGGCCGAGCACGGCGATGTCATTGTCGCAGTAGCAGACATCCCAGGGCGCCCGGCCGCGCGCGGCGCGCAGCTTGGGCAGGATCGTCACGTCATCCTCGACCGCGAGTGTCACGTCGATGCCCTGGGCTGCCGTGAAGTCGGGGATCACCGCCTCACGCAGCGTCTTCTCGAACAGCCCGCCATAGCACTGGATGGTGATGCGCGGCCGCTCCTGAGCCCGGGCGATCGCGGGCATCGCGAGAATGGGCGCGGCAAGCAGGGAACGGCGGCGCAGCAGCATCGGGGTCACTCCGTTTCGATCGGCATCATTCTGCGCCGCCGAGGAGACCACGGTCCAGCCCGAGCAGCCATTGACATAGGACAACCGCCAACATCGCCAGAACGATCAGCGCCGCCGAGGCGGCGGCCAGCATCGGGTCAATCGCGAACTCGATATAGGTGTAGAGCCGCACCGGCAGCGGCACCACATCAGGCCCAGCGAGAAACACCGAGAGCGTCACCTGGTCGAAGGAGGTGACGAACATGAAGGCGAGTGCGGCGAGAATAGCGGGGTACACGGCCGGCAGAGTGACGCGCAGATGGATGCGCCATGGCCCGGCGCCGAGGCTCTCCGCCGCCTCCATCAGCGCCGGATCCAGCCGCTCCAGCGCGGCGCCGACGGTGCGGATGCAATAGGGCACCACGATCAGGGTATGGCCGATCAGCAGGCCGCCGAGCGGGGCATCGAGGTCGATCGCGTAGTAGAACTGCAGCAGCGCGACCGCGGTGACGATGCTGGGCAGCGTCAAGGGCGCCATGGCGATGCCGTGCAGCAAGGCGCGCCCGGGCAACCCGGCATGGCGCAGGCCGATCGCCGCGGGGATGCCGATCGCCGCCGCCGAGGCAGCCGCAAGCACGCCGAGCACCACGCTGGTGCGCAAGGCCGCGAGGAAGTCCGCGCGGCCCAGCAGCGCCTCGTACCAGCGGAGCGTGAACCCCTGGGGCGGAAAGGCGACATAGGCCGTCGTGGTGAAGGAGGCGCCGATGATCACCACCAGCGGCAGCAGCAGGAACACCACCACCCCCGAGGCCGCCAAAGCAAGAAGCCGGGCGAACATCAACGCGCCCGGAACAGCCGGTCATGCAGCGCCGTCACGATCAAGGTGAGGGCGAGCAGGACCATGGCGAGTGCGGCGCCAAGCGGCCAGTTCAGCGAGAAAGTGAACTTCTCGTAGATCACCGTGCTAATCGTCGAAATGCGGTTGCCGCCCAACAGCCGCGGCGTGATGAAGGCGCTGATCGCGGTGCAGAACACCAGCAGGCTGCCGGTGGCGATGCCGGGCATGGCGAGATGCACATGCACGCGGGCGAGGATGCGCCATTCCCCCGCCCCGAGGCTGGCCGCTGCCTCCAGCAGCCGTTGGTCGATCCGCTCCATCGCCGCCACCAGACTCAGCACCATCAGCGGCAAAGTGACATGCACGAGGCCGATGCCAACCGCCGCCATGTTGGCGTCGAGCGGCACAGATGGCAGCCCCATCGCGCGCAGCCAGGCGTTGAGCAGCCCGTGCTCACCGAGCAGCACGATCCAGGCGTAGCTGCGCACCACCAGATTGATCAGCATCGGCGAGAGCGCCACCACCAGCAGCATCGCCTTGAGCCGCGGCCCCGCCCGCACGGTGGCAAGCGCCAGCGGGTAGCCGAGCAGCAGGGTCACCAGCGTCACCGCCCCGCCGAGAAAAATCGTGCCGGCGAGCAGGCCGAGATAGAACGGGTCGGCCAGCGCGGTCAGGTAGTTGGCGCCGGTCCAACCCTCGCCCACCAGCAAGGTGCTGCTGAATGGCCGCAGGCTCAACACGGCCAGGGCCACGCCGGGGGCGAGCAGGAAGCAGGCGTAGAAGATCAGCAGGGGCGCGAGCGGCAGATGGCGCATCGCCTCAGCCCGGCGGCAGAATGCGGCAATCCGCCGCCGCCACGGTGACGCGCACGGCATCGCCGATAGCAAACGGCGCAGCGGCCGGCAGCAAGGCACGGAGTATGCCGGTGCGGGTCTGCACATGCAGCTCGACCGACACCCCGAGGAAGCGCCGCGCCACGATGCGCGGGCCGCTCTCCGCCGCCGCGAGCGCGATGCGGTCATGCGGGATGAAGGCAAGGCCGCCGCCTTCGGGCCAGGCGATCTCCACGCCCGTTTCCCCAGCCTCGGGGATCGGCAGCAAATTGCCGGCGCCGATGAACTCGGCAACCTCGGCATCGGTGGGCGCGGCGAACAGCCGCTCCGGCGTGTCGATCTGGCGGATCCGCCCGTCGCGCAGCACCGCGACCCGATCGGCCATCGAGAAGGCCTCCTCGCGATCATGGGTGACAAACAGCGCGGTAACACCGAGGCGGCGCTGTAAAGCGCGCAGCTCGGTCTGCATCTGCACGCGCAACTGCTTGTCGAGCGCGGCGAGGGGTTCATCGAGCAGCAGCAAATCGGGCGCGATCACCAGCGCCCGGGCCAGCGCCACCCGCTGCTGCTGCCCGCCGGAGAGCTGATGCGGCCGCCGCTCAGCCAACTCCGTTAGGCCGACCATGCCCAGAGCCTCCGCCACCCGGGCCCGCGCCTCGCCGCGCGGCACCCCCCGGCTGTCGAGCCCGAAGCGCACATTCTCCGCCGCGCTCATATGGGGGAACAGCGCGTAGGACTGAAAGACGATGCCAATATTGCGCCGTCGCGGCGGCACGGCGGCGATATCCGCCCCGTTCAGCCGGATGTGCCCCGCCACCGGCGGCACGAAGCCGGCGATGGCGCGCAGTAGCGAGGTCTTGCCGCAGCCGGAGGGGCCGAGCAGCGCGACGAACTCACCACTGCCGGCCGACAGCGATACGCCATCCAGCGCCGTCACCGCGCCATAGGCGACGCGGAGATCCTCGACCTCGAGCAGTGCCCCCCGCGTCACCCCTCGGCCAACACCGCCGCTGCCGCCGGTGCGAAATAGGTCAGCACGCCCGCCGCCCCGGCGCGCTTGAAGCCCATCAGGCTCTCCATCATCGCGCGGCGATGATCGAGCCAGCCATTGCGCACCGCGGCCATGATCATCGCGTATTCGCCGGACACCTGATAGGCGAAGGTGGGCACGCCGAAGCGGTCATGCACGCGGCGGACGATATCGAGATAGGGCATGCCGGGCTTCACCATCACCATGTCCGCGCCCTCCATCAGGTCGATCTCGACCTCGCGCAGCGCCTCGTCGGAATTGGCCGGGTCCATCTGATAGGTCTTCTTGTCGCCGACAACGGAGAGGCTGGAGCCCACCGCCTCACGGAACGGGCCGTAGAAGGCCGACGCGTATTTCGCGGCGTAGGACATGATGCGCGTGTCGATCAGCCCCTGCTCGTCGAGCGCGGCGCGGATGACACCGATGCGGCCATCCATCATGTCCGACGGGGCGATGACATCGATGCCGGCGGCGGCCTGGTTGACCGCCTGGGTGCGCAGGATCGCCAGCGTGTCGTCATTATGCACGTAGCCGTTGCGGATCACCCCGTCATGCCCGTGATCGGTATAGGGATCGAGCGCGACGTCACCCACCAGGCCGACCTGGGGGAATTCGCGCTTCAGCAGCCGGGCGGCGCGGCAGATCAAATTGTCGGGGTTGGTGGATTCGGTGCCCTCGGCGTCCTTGATCTCCGGCGGCGTCATCGGGAACAGCGCGATGGCGGGAATGCCGAGCTTCACCGCGGCCTCGCAATGGGCGGCGAGCCGGTCGATGGTAACGCGCTGCACGTCGGGCATCGAGCCGACATCGGTGGTGGTGTTGCTGCCCTCGATGACGAACACCGGCCAGATCAGATCATCGACAGAGAGGCGATTCTCGGCGACCAGCCGGCGGGTCCAGGCATCGCGGCGGTTGCGGCGCATGCGGGTGGTGGGGAAGGGCCCGACGGTCATGGTGTAAGCTCCGGCGAAAATTCCGCCCGCTTAGTCCCACGTTCGGCGCGGCGTGGAAAGGTCAGAGGGCGGCGATGTGGGTCGCGAGATCGCCGTAGCCGGTCTGCCGCCGTTCATAGGCGAGGCCCAGCCTTGCGGCCGCAGCCTCGGCGGCGGCATCGAGGGTGGGGTCATGGGTCTGGGCGAGGTAGACCACGCGCTCGTAGTGGCCGAAATACATGTCGCGCAGCTCAGGATGGCGATCAATCCCTAGCCCTTCGATCACCAGCGTGTCGAACTGCCGGGCGAGGAAATCGGTGAGGAAGAAGCTGCGCATATCCGCATCTTCGGCCGCCGCGAATGCCTCGACGCCGGTGAAAAAGGCGTAGCAATGGGCGCCCGGCAGCATCGCGATACCCTCCTCGGCGCAAAGCCGCGCCAGATCCCCGCCCGTGCCGCAATCGGCATAGGCGAGGAAGATGCGGGAATGCGTGGGGCGGAATTTCGCCAACGCCGCCCGCACCGCGCCCGGAATGCGCTCCGGGCGGTTGTGCAGCGTGGCGGGCAGGCAGTGCAGCGTGAGGTGATCGAGCCGGTTGGCCTCGATCACCGCGCCGATTTCGCGGGCGAGGGCCCCGCAGGCGAGGATGAGGGTAGTCACCGCTGCGACGCAAAACGGATAAAAGTTTTTGGCTCCCTTTTTTCAAAAAGGGAGAATTGTTCTTTTTTGAAAAAAAGAACCAAAAAACTTTTATCCGTTTGGTTCGGTGTCACGCCGGCTTCGGCGCGGCGAGGCCGGCCTGGTTGGAGCGGCGCTTCATGAAGGTCTGAGCGGTTTCGACGGCCACCGCCGCGTCACGGCAATAGGCGTCGGCACCGACCGACATGGCGAATTCCTCGTTGAGCGGCGCGCCGCCGACCAGCACCACCAGCTCGTCACGGATGCCTTTGTCCTTCAGCGCCTGGATGACGACTTTCATATAGGGCATCGTCGTGGTCAGCAGGGCGGACATGCCGAGGATTTCCGGCTTGTGCTCGTCAATGGCAGCGAGGAAGCGCTCGACGGAGGTGTTCACCCCGAGGTCGATCACCTCGAAGCCGGCGCCTTCCAGCATCATGCCGACCAGGTTCTTGCCGATGTCGTGGATGTCGCCCTTCACGGTGCCGACCACCATTTTGCCGATCTTCGGCGCGCCGGTCTCGGCCAGCAGCGGGCGCAGGATGAACATGCCGGCCTTCATGGCGTTGGCCGACAGCAACACTTCGGGCACGAAGAGGATGCCGTCACGGAAATCCTCGCCGACAATGCGCATGCCTTCGACCAGCGCGATGGTGAGCACGTTGTACGGCGTCCAGCCGCGGCCGAGCAGGATATTCACGCCCTCGGTGATCTCCTCCTTGAGGCCGTCATAGAGGTCGTCATGCATCTGGGCGACGAGGTCTTCGTCGGAGAGTTCGGCGAGGTTGATTTCGGCGTCGGACATTGGGGTTTCCCGTCAGGAGCGGCGGCGGCTGGGGCGGCGCGAGGAGGTTGCGGTGCTGGGCGGTGCGACGAGCGGGCCGAGGGCGGCGACCACGGCGTCGATATCGGGGCGGGCGCGCTTGGTGTGGCGATCGAGCGCGTCGCGCATGGCGGCGAGATGGGCGGGCGAGGTGCCGCAGCAGCCGCCGATGATGCTGGCGCCGGCGTCACGCGCGAGGCGGGCGTATTCGGCCATCAATTCGGGCGTGCCGGTATAAACCACGCTGTCGCCCTTCACGCGCGGCACGCCGCAATTGGCCTTGGCGATCACCACGGCGTCCGGCACCGCCTCGGTGATGCCCAGCACGGAGCACACCAAATCCGACGCGCCGACGCCGCAATTGCAGCCGACGCCGTGGGGCGCGGGGGCGAAGCCGAGGGTTGAGGTGGCCATGTTGGCGGGGGAGAGGCCCATCATGGTCATCCCCGCGGTGTCGAAGCTCGCGGTGATGGTGTATTCCATGCCGCAGAGCGTGGCGGCATCGGCGGCGGCGCGCATTTCCTCGAGCGCCGACATGGTCTCGATCCAGATCACATCGGCGCCGCCGGCCTTGAGGCCCTCGATCTGCTCGACGAAAACCTCCACCGCCGCCGCCTCGGTGAGTTCGCCCAAGGGTGCGAAGAGATCACCGGTGGGGCCAACCGAACCGCCGACCAGCACCTTGCGGCCGGATGTGTCGGCGACCTCGCGGGCGAGGGAGGCGGCGCGCTTGTTGAGGTCATGCACGCGGCTTTGGGCGTTGTGCAGCATCAGGCGGCGCGAGGTGCCGCCGAAGGAGTTGGTGAGGATGATGTCGGCGCCGGCATCGGTGAAATTGCGGTAGAGGCGGGTGATTTCCTCGGGGCGGTCCGCGTTCCACAGCTCCGGCGCCTCGCCCGAGGTGAGCCCACGGTCGAACAAATTGGTGCCGGTGGCGCCATCGGCCAACAGCCATCCGCGCTCCTTCAGCCGTTCCTCGATGATCGCCACGCAAGCCCCCTGCCAATTCCGTTCGCGCGCCCGTATTGTCCGCGCCCCAGGTGAGGCCAGATACAGGTTCGCTCACACATTTAGAGAGGTTTTCGTCGGATCGCCATGGCACAGCGCATCATTCTCTACTGGCGAGACATTCCGACCCAGGTGATCATCCGCCAGGGACGCACAACCGAGAAGCGCGAACTGTCCGAGCGCTTCGCTTTGGCAGTGGACGCGGCGGCGATGCGGGCCGGCATGCACGGGTCCGACGCCTATCTGGAGCAGTGGCGGCGCGCGGCGCCCGAGCCCTGCGGCGATGATATGGCGGCGGAGGCCGATGCGGCGGCGGCGGCGCTGGAGACGAAGTTCGACCAGGCGACGCTGGCCGCCTACGTGAAGAACGGCGGCGCGGCGCCCTGATGGACAACGCGATGCAGGAGGAAGCCGAGCGGCTGGTGGTGTTCATGCCCTCCGGCCGGCGCGGGCGGTTCAAAATCGGCACGCCGCTGCTCGATGCGGCGCGCACACTCGGCGTCTACGTCGAGAGCGTGTGCGGCGGGCGCGGCCTGTGCGGGCGCTGCCAGATCGAGGTCGCCGAGGGTCATTTCGACAAGCTCGGCCTCACCAGCCGCGCCAGCCACCTCACGCCGCCCGGGGAGACCGAGGGGCGCTACCGCATCAAGCCGGGGCGCCGCCTGTCCTGCGCCGCCCGCGTGATGGGTGATCTGGTGGTGGACGTGCCGGCGGAATTCGCCGTCAACCGGCAAGTCGTCCGCAAGCGCGCCGAGACTCGCCGCATCGCACTCGATGCCGCGACACGGCTGGTGACAATATCGCTGCCGATGGCCGAGATGGAGCACCCGATCGGCGATGCCGACCGGCTGATCGAGGCGATCGAGGCCGCCGCCGGTTATCGTGGCCTGCGCATGGATACCCCGATGCTGATGCTGGTGCAGGCAGCCATCGCCTCAGGCACCGTCACCGCCGCCGTGCACGAGGATGCCGACCGGCCGGTGGTGATCGCGCTGTGGCCCGGCACGCATACCGGCCTGTTCGGGGTCGCCTTCGATATCGGCTCGACCACCATCGCCGGGCATTTGGTCGATCTCACCACCGGGCGCGCGGTAGCCTCGGCCGGCACATCCAACCCGCAGATCCGCTTCGGCGAGGATCTGATGAGCCGCGTCTCCTATCTCATGATGAACCCGGACGACCGCTTCGCGCTGACCGACGCGGTGCGCGGCGCCATCGCCACCCTGGTGTCGCGGCTGGCGGGGCAGGTCGGCATTCGCGAGACCGATATTCTGGAGGCGGTCTTCGTCGGCAACCCCGTGATGCACCACCTTTTCCTGGGCGTCGACCCGCGCGCCTTGGGCCAGGCACCCTTCGCCCTGGCGGTCTCCGGCGCGCTGCGCATGCCCGCCCGCGAGCTGGGCCTCACGCTCCATCCTGGCGCCCGCGTCTATCTGCCACCCTGCATCGCCGGCCATGTCGGCGCCGATGCCGCCGCCGTGGCGCTGGCCGACGGGCCGCAGCACCATGACGAGGTGACGCTGGTGATCGATGTCGGCACCAACGCCGAGATCCTGCTCGGCAACCGCCAACGCGTGCTGGCGGCGAGTTCGCCGACCGGGCCGGCCTTCGAGGGCGCGCAGATTTCCGCCGGCCAGCGCGCCGCCCCCGGCGCCATCGAGCGGGTCCGGATTGACCCGGTGACCTTCGAGCCACGCATCAAGGTGCTCGGCGCCGATCCATGGTCGGACGAGGAGGGCTTCGCCGAAGCGGTCTCCGATATCGGCATCACCGGCATTTGCGGCTCCGGCATCATCGAGGCGGTGGCCGAACTGTTCCTGGCAGGGGTGGTGGCGGCGGATGGCACCATCAACCCGGTGGCGTCCGACCGCATCCGCGCCACC
Organism: uncultured Rhodospirillales bacterium; assembly: GCA_903865895.1. Taxonomy (GTDB): domain Bacteria; phylum Pseudomonadota; class Alphaproteobacteria; order Acetobacterales; family Acetobacteraceae; genus CAIYPH01. Next base: position 44,233 of record CAIPLM010000073.1, read on the forward strand.
GGGCGGACGTTCGACTACGTGCTGTGGCGCGGCGAGATCGAGATCGCGGTGACGCAGACCGATATCCGCGCCATCCAGCTCGCCAAGGGCGCGCTCTATGCCGGGGCGCGGCTGCTGATGGATCATCTCGGGGTCGACCACGTCGATCGCATCAAGCTGGCCGGCGCCTTCGGCAGTTATATCGAGCCAAAATATGCGATGGTGCTGGGCATGATCCCGGATTGCCCGCTGGAGAACGTCGCCGCGATCGGCAATGCCGCCGGAACGGGCGCGCGCATGGCGCTGCTCAACCGAGGCCATCGCGCCGAGGTGGAGGCGCTGGTGCGGCGGGTCGAGAAAATCGAGACGGCGCTGGAGCCGCGCTTTCAGGAGCATTTCGTGAACGCCATGGCGATGCCCAACGCGCTGGAGCCCTTCCCCCACCTCACCGCCGCGGTGGCGCTGCCGGCGGCGGCC